>JBAWGF010000259.1:0-25002 GCA_049592615.1 Candidatus Acidiferrales bacterium | reverse complement strand
CCTTCGGGTTGTTCTTCGAGAGCACTTTTGTGATTGCCGCCGTCAAAGTCGTCTTGCCGTGGTCGATGTGCCCGATCGTCCCCACGTTTACGTGCGGCTTACTCCGTTCGAATTTCTCCTTCGCCATATCGGTCGGCTCCTCCGCCTCTAAGTCTTAACCGTCTTGCCGGTCGCGCGAGCGATGACTTCCTCGGAAACCGACGCCGGCGTCTGTTCGTAATGTGAAAAATGCATCGTGAAACTGCCGCGCCCCTGTGTGCGGCTGCGAATTTCGGTTGCATAGCCGAACATCTCGGCCAGCGGAACGCGCACGTTGATGATCTCGCTGCCGCCGCGCGATTCCCTGCCCTGCATTTGTCCGCGCCGTGAATTCAAGTCCGAGATCACCGGGCCCATGTAATCCTCGGGGACCACCACTTCCACGCGCATGATCGGTTCGAGCAATTTCGGAGTTGCTTTTTTGCAGGCATCTTTGAAGGCCATCGACCCCGCAATCTTGAACGCCATTTCCGAGCTGTCCACTTCGTGGTAGCTGCCGTCTTCGAGCACCACGGCGCAGTCCACCATCTCGTAGCCGGCCAGGACGCCCGTCTCCATCGCTTCCCGCACGCCATTCTCGATCGGCGCGATAAATTCTCTTGGAATCGAGCCGCCGATAATCTTATCGATGAACAGCAAACGGTGTTCCTTATCGAAGCGCCACTTCCCGCCCTTACCCGCCACTTTCTTTGCGAGTTCGTCGAGCTCGTCGGTGGACATTTCGTGCATATCCTCGTGATCCGCATTCGGCAGTGGATGCACGGAGAGCTTTGCGTGGCCGTACTGGCCGCGTCCGCCCGTCTGGCGGATATATTTCCCTTCGCCGGTTGCAACTTTCAAAATCGTTTCGCGATAGGCCACTTGCGGCCGGCCGACGTTGGCCTGCACGCTGAATTCGCGCATCATGCGGTCCACGATAATTTCCAGGTGCAGTTCGCCCATCCCGGAAATCAGGGTCTGACCCGTATCGTGATCGGTGTGAACGCGGAACGTGGGATCTTCCTGCGCGAGTTTCGCTAGCGCCGTGCCCATTTTTTCCTGGTCCGCTTTGGTTTTTGGTTCGATCGCGACGGAAATTACGGGAGCGGGAAATTCGATGGACTCGAGGACGATGGGCTTTTCTTCATCGCAGAGCGTTTCACCCGTCGTCACGTTCTTCAGGCCCACGCAAGCGGCGATGTCGCCCGCTTCGATCGATTCGATTTCTTCGCGCTTGTTCGCGTGCATTCGCAGCAAGCGCCCGATGCGCTCGCGCGTTTTCTTCGTCGAGTTGTACACATTCTGGCCCGTCTTCAGCACGCCGGAATAAACACGAATGTAAGTCACATGGCCGACGTAGGGGTCCGTCATGATCTTGAACGCCAGCGCCGCAAACGGCTGGTCGTCGGACGCACGTCGGAGCAGGGGTTCATCGCTGTTCGGATCGATTCCCTCAACCGGCGGAACGTCCACCGGTGACGGCAGATAATCCACCACCGCGTCGAGCAGCGGCTGGATTCCTTTGTTTTTGAACGCCGAGCCCGCCAGCACGGGAACCAATTTCAGCGCGATGGTCGAGCGGCGGATCGACGCACGCAGTTCCGCCGGCTTGAGCGTATGCGCTTCGAGGTACTTTGTCAGAATCGCGTCGTCGTGTTCCGCAATGTACTCGACGACTTTGTCGCGGTGCTCTTTGTAGAATGCCGGAGTGAGCGCCGAAGCCTTCACGGCAGCTTCCAGCTCCGGCCGCGTCTTTACGTAAGCGGCGTCCCAGAGTTTTTCGAGCGGAAGAATTTCGAATTCGGAGCCGAGCGTTTCGTCCTTCCAAATGATGGCGCGCTCTTCGATGAAATCGATTATGCCGATGAAGTTGTCTTCCCGGCCGATGGGAAACTGGAGCGGAACGGGGTGAGCTGAAAGTCTCTGCCGCATCGAGCGAATCGAATGATCGAAGTCCGCGCCGACGCGGTCCATCTTGTTGATGAACGCAATGCGCGGCACGCGGTACTTGTCCGCCTGGCGCCATACGGCTTCCGATTGCGGCTGTACGCCCGCGACCGCGTCAAAAATCGCGACCGCGCCGTCGAGTACGCGAAGCGACCGTTCGACTTCGACCGTGAAATCCACGTGTCCCGGCGTGTCAATGATGTTGATTCGGTATGTCTTGTCGTATCGCTTCCACGAAGCGGTCGTCGCCGCGGACGTAATCGTGATTCCGCGCTCGCGCTCCTGCGGCATCCAGTCCATCACGGTCGTGCCGTCGTGCACTTCGCCGATCTTGTAAGTCACACCCGTATAGAACAGGATCCGCTCCGTTGATGTCGTCTTTCCGGCATCGATGTGCGCCATGATCCCGATATTCCGGATCTGATCGAGTTGGACTTGTCGTGCCATCAGCCTGTTATCAACGATTTCTTACCAACGATAGTGCGCGAAAGCTTTGTTCGCTTCCGCCATGCGGTGCACGTCTTCTCTTTTTTTCACGGCGCCGCCGCGGCCGTTCGCCGCATCCATGATTTCTTCCGCCAGCCGGTCGGTCATCGATTTCCCCGCGCGCGTCCGCGAGTAAAGCACCAGCCAGTGAATTGCGAGCGACTGCCGCCGGAACGGATTCACTTCCACCGGAACCTGATAGTTCGCGCCGCCCACGCGCCGCGTCTTCACTTCCAGCACCGGCTTGCAATTCTCGATCGCCTTCTTGAACAGCTTGAATGCATCATCGTTCGTTTTTTTCGCGACCTGGTCCATCGCCTTGTAGAAAATTGCCTGCGCCGTCGAGCGCTTGCCGTCGTACATCATGCTCGAAATGAACTTCTGCACCAGATCGCTGCCGTAAACCGGATCGCCGGGAATCTTTCGGCGAAGTACCCAACCTTTGCGTGGCATCGTTCCGCTCTCCTACTTCTGCGCGGCTTTGGGCCGCTTCGCGCCGTATTTCGAGCGCGCCTGCTTGCGATTTTCAACACCCGCGGCGTCCAGCGTGCCGCGGATGATGTGATATCGAACGCCCGGCAAATCTTTCACGCGGCCGCCGCGCACGAGCACGATCGAGTGCTCCTGCAAATTGTGGCCGATGCCGGGAATGTACGTCGTCACTTCGGCGCTATTCGTCAACCGCGCGCGCGCCACTTTGCGCAGCGCTGAGTTTGGTTTCTTCGGAGTCTGGGTGTACACGCGCACGCAAACGCCGCGCTTTTCCGGACATCCTTCCAGAGCCGGTGACTTCGTTTTCGTCCGGATTTTTTCCCGGCCGTTTCTCACCAGTTGTGAAAACGTCGGCACGCCTTCCCCCTCGCATCCGAAACTTCTCGTTTTTTTGCGCTCGCAAACTTCGCCGCGCAGAGTTATCCGGGTGAATGAACAGAAAAGGTCGCCCTGCAACCCGAAGGAACTGATCAGGTACTCCGCACTGCCGCTTCACCCCGAGGAGTGAACTGCATTCGTGCAAAAAGCGGAGAGGCTCACACGGCTTTGCGGGGCTGGCGCCCCATTTTGGCCGCTCTTCCTAACCCCGTTCCGTCCTTCTCTGTTCCGGGGTGGAAGACTTCCCTTTCACCACCGGGCCCAACGGGCCCTAGACAACCGCGGAAGTATAGGAAAAATAACGGCTCCTGTCAACCTCCTTCCCTGTGGAAATCCAACAACATAGCCCCGTATCTCCACTTCAGAAATCAATCGGACCAGCCGCACAAAAAAATATTTTTGCTCGCAGCGCGCAACTGGCCTTTCCTCATCCCATTTTGGGAATAGTTTCGAAGAACTTGCGAGCTATCCGAGCTCAGTGAGTCTTCTCAAAATCATGCTAACTTACTGATTACAAATATATTACTGAAAATACTCTGTGTCTCTGTGGCTTGACAAGCGGCGTTTCTGCCCTCATCGACCCCCACAATGAGCGCCCTTTGCGTCGAGCAGCAGCGAAAGATTTGCGATTGCTCACTTTCCACTTCGGCAGCGCTTTACGCTTCATCGGAAGCCGCCTACACTGGTTCGGGTATATTTCAACGGGGAGCGGGCATGAAACGACTTTCGGTCGCGGTGCTGTGCGTCTTTTTCTTCTGTGCTGGAGCCTCGTCTCAGCAATCACCTGCGCCAGCAGCCGCCGAAAAACAGGCCCAGCCTGACTATTCGCAGGAGCCTTTCGTCGTCGAACAATACCGCACGACCGCGCGCTTTGAAACGGACGGCACCGGCGAACGCGATCTCGCCGTTCGTGTGCGCGTGCTTAGCGATGCGGGCGTGCAGCAGTTGGGCGAGCTTGTTTTCGGTTTCAACTCCGCAAACGAGAAGATGGATGTACGTTACGTCCGCGTGCGCAAAGCCGACGGCACGGTCGTGACCGCCGCACCTGACGCGGTCAAAGAAATGACCGCGCCCGTCGCCCGCGACGCGCCCGTGTACACGGATTACAAGGAAGAGCACATCACCGTTCCGTCGCTGCGTCCGGGCGACACGCTCGAGTATGACATCGTGACGCGCCTGGTCACGCCGCTCGCACTCGATCAATTTTGGTACGAACATAATTTTCTCGAAGGCGCAATCGTTCTGGATGAGCAGCTCGAGATCAACATCCCCGACGGCCGCAAAGTAAATCTCCAATCTCCGGAATTTGCATTTGAGAAGGTCGCGGAAAACGGCCGAACGATTTACCGTTGGAAGCGCGCCACTCTCGCCCACCCTCCCGAGGATGACCAATCGAAAAAGAAAAACCAGCGGCGTGAGCCGAAGCCACCCGCTGTCCAGCTAACGACATTCGCCAGTTGGGAGGACGTGGCTCGATGGTACGCCAAGCTCGAGCAGGACCGCATCCGGCCCACTCCCGAAATTCGCGCGAAGACACAAGAATTGATCCAGGGGCGCACCGATACCCTCGACAAAATTCAGGCGCTCTACGATTACGTTTCGAAGGACATTCGCTACGTCAGTCTGTCGTTTGGTCTCGGGCGCTACCAGCCGCACTCCGCTGGGGAAGTTCTCGCCAATCAGTACGGCGACTGCAAAGACAAGCACACGCTGCTGGCCGCGATGCTTCAGGCTGCGGACATTCAAGCGGATGCTGTTTTGATTCCCTTTTCGCGCAAGCTCGACACGTCCATCCCATCACCTTCGCAATTCGATCATGTCATCACGACCGTTCCCAGAGGCGACGAACTCATCTGGATGGACTCGACGGCCGAAGTTGCGCCGTTCCGTCTTCTCTCCGCGTCGCTTCGCAATAAGTCCGCTTTGCTCGTGCCCCCGGATGGCGCCGGCAAGATCGTCGAAACGCCGGCCGACCCGCCGTTTCTTTCCACACAGCGCGTGGAAATCGAGGGGCAAGTCAGCGATCTCGGAAAGTTGACGGCAAATCTGCGTTATTTTCTGCGCGGCGACAACGAATTTGCATTGCGCGTCGCATTCCGCCGCACCCCGCAAACTCAGTGGAAGCAACTCGGGCAGAAAATCGCCGCGCTCGACGGCATCCGGGGCGAAGTCACAGCCGTCAAATCGAGCGATCCTTCCGATACGAAGAAGCCATTTGAACTGGATCTGGATTATTCACAGCCGAATTTTCTCGATTGGTCAAGCAAGAAGGCGAAAGTTGCCGTGCCGCTTCTGACGATCGGAATGCCGGAAGTTGCGGAAGACAGCACGGACTCTATTAAGCTCGGCAGCCCGCTCGACGTCACCATGAACTTGAAATTGACGTTGCCGGAGAATTTCACGGCGCAGCCGCCGGTCGCTGTAGCGGTCGCGCGCGACTACGCGACGTTCAAATCCAGCTACCATTTCGAAAATCACACGCTGACCGCCGAGCGTTTCTTGAGTTTCAAGGAGCGCGAGCTTCCTGCTTCCCGCATTAGCGATTACCTGGCGTTTGAACGCGCCGTGGAATCCGACGAAAGCCAGTCGCTCATCGTCGAGAATTCAACCACCGGAACGCCGGCAATTCCTGCAACCAGCAAAGCGGATGAGCTGCTCGAAGCAGGCGCGGCGGCTTTGAATTCCGGAAACCCGCGCGCCGCGATTCTGCTTTTTAAGCGCGTCGTTGAACTGGAACCGAAACACAAGCGCGCGTGGAACGATTTGGGGATTTGCTATTTGCGCCTCGGGCAGTTTGACGACGCAGCCGCCGCTTTCCGCAAACAGATCGAAGTCAACCCATACGACGAGCACGCCTACAATTATCTCGGCCTCACGTTGCAGCAACAGCAGAAGTACACCGAAGCTGCCGACGCTTTTCGCAAGCAGATCGAAGTCAATCCGCTCGATACTCTGGCCCACGCGGCCCTCGGCGCTCTCTATCTCGAGCAACACAGATACGCTGACGCCGTTCCGGAGCTCGACAAGGCCGCGATTCTTTCGCCCGACGACGCCGGCTTGCAGGTAAGCCTCGGCCAGGCTTATCTCAACACCGGCGAAAAGGAAAAAGCGCTCGCGGCATTTGATAAGGGAGCCGAACTTTCGCAGACGCCGCTCGTTTGGAACAACGTGGCTTACAGCTTCGCCGATCACAAATTGCAGCTTGACAAGGCGCAACAATACGCCGAATCAGCCGTCGCAACTACCGGTGCGAATCTCCGCAACATCGAACTATCGCACCTGACTCTCGAAGACTTGAGCCAGGTCGCGAGCATCGGCGCCTACTGGGACACCCTCGGCTGGGTTTACTTTCAGAAAGGTGATCTCGCGGCGGCGGAACGCTACATCCGCGCCGCCTGGCAATTGAACCAGCACGGCGAAGTGGCGGATCATCTCGCGCAGATTTGCGAAAAGCAGGGTCGAAAGCAGGACGCCATTCACATGTATGAATTGGCGATGGCAGCCACGCACACCGTGCCTGAAACGCACGAGCGATTGACGAGACTTCTCGGCAGCGAGCCAACGCTGTCCGACATCCTGACGAAGTTCAGGCCCGAACTCTCAGATTTGCGCACGATTCCGGCGGGAAAAAGTCCGGACGTGGAAGGAAACGCCGATTTCTTCATTCTTCTCAAGCCGGAGGGAGCGGCCACGAAAGTGGACGCCGTGAAATTTGTCAGCGGGAGCGAAAAGCTGCGCCTCTTCGGAGATCGCTTGCATTCGCTCGACTTCGGCGCGGCGTTTCCGGACAATTCACCGCTAAATCTTGTGCGCCGCGGAACTTTATCCTGCTCAAAAGCAACCGGGAAGTGCGAATTCGTCTTGCTGCTTCCGGAGGATGTTCGCACGATCAACTGACGCGCCGCGCGCCGCATGGCAACTCGCAGCGCAGTCGCGCTCGGGCTGGCCTCTTTCATGTTTCGCTGAGGGAGCGGCCCGGAAGAGACCGCTACTTGATCTCGAGAACTTCCTTTTCTTTTGCGGCGGAGAGGTCTTCGATCTTCTTGCTCTCGGCGTGGGTTACTTTTTCAAGCTCGTCGAGCGACCGCTTCTTGTCGTCCTCGCTGATTTTCTTTTCCTTCTCGAGTTTCTCGACGGCTTCCTTGATGTCCCGGCGGATATTGCGAACCGCGGTGAGATGGTTCTCGCGCACCTTGTGAACGTGCTTGACGAGATCCTTCCGGCGTTCTTCCGTGAGCGACGGAATCGGCACGCGGACGACTTTCCCGTCGTTCGTCGGATTCAAACCCAGGTCGGATGTCCGAATGGCCTTGTCGATCATGGGCACGGCGGTCGGGTCCCATGGTGAAATGAGGATCATCGTCGGGTCGGGAACTGAAAGCGTGCCGAGCTGACTGAGCGGCATCGGCGTGCCGTGGTAATCCACGCGAACATGATCGAGAAGAGTTACGTTCGCCCGGCCCGTGCGGACCCCGGCCAGCTCTTTGCGAAAATCCTCGACGGCTTTCTCCATTCGCGTTCTTGCCTGAAGGAGAGCGTCTTTGGTTGTGGAGACGGTGCTCATCGGATCATCCCCCCGATGCTGTTTCACGCCGCGCTAACGACCGAGCCGACCGGCTCGCCCAGCACCACGCGCTTCAAATTTCCCGGCACGTTCATGTTGAACACCACGATGGGCATCTTGTTGTCCATGCAGAGTGAAATGGCGGTCGAATCCATTACGGAGAGGCCCTTTTGCAGCACGTCGAGATACGTGATGCGCCGGAACATTTTTGCGCCCGGCACTTTCTCCGGATCGGCGTCGTAGATCCCGTTCACGCGCGTGGCCTTCAGGATCACCTGCGCCTTGATTTCCATGGCGCGCAGCGCGGCGGCGGTGTCCGTCGAAAAATACGGATTGCCCGTCCCGGCCGCGAAGATTACGACGCGCTCCTTTTCGAGATGGCGCGTCGCGCGTCTTCGAATGAACGGCTCGGCCACCTGGTGCATCTCGATCGCGCTCATCAGCCGCGTAAAGCATCCGGCCTTTTCGAGCGCGTCCACGAGCGCGAGCCCGTTAATCACGGTCGCGAGCATGCCCATGTAGTCGCCGGTCGCACGGTCAATCGAGAGCTGTTTTTGCCGCGTACCGCGGAAAATGTTTCCGCCGCCGACCATGATCGCGACATCCACACCCAGTTCGCGAACTTCCTTCACTTCCCGCGCGATGCCCTGAATCGTTTCGGCATGGATGCCGGATTCCTGCGGGCCCTGGAGAGATTCTCCGGAAAGTTTCAGGACGATGCGCTGATAGACGGGCGCACCTCGCTTCGCGCCGCCTTGGCTTGCCTTTTCTACTTTTTTCATCGAGTGTATGGCCGGTCCCTGGCCCGCGGGCATTTTAGTGCCGTTCCGCAGATTTGGCACTAGGCATTTTTGAGGCTGGAAAAAGTTGCGATTTACTCGGAAGCAACGGAGACATCCGGCTCGCTCGGAGCCGCGCCGGACGAAGCAGCGCCGTCCAGCTCGCCCACTTTGAAGCGCGAGAATCGCCGGACGCCGATATTCTCTCCCAGCTTCGCGATGGCTTGATCGACAAGCTCCTTCACCGTCATTCCTTCATCTTTGATGAAGTGCTGCTCGTAGAGGCAGTTTTCTTCGTAGAATTTCTCCATCTTGCCGTTTACGATTTTTTCGATCACGTTTTCCGGCTTGCCGGTCGCTTTCGCCTGCTCGCGATAAATGTCGCGCTCGCGATCGAGAATTTCCTGCGTCACTTCCTCGCGCCGCAGAAATCGCGGATCGAGCGCTGCAATGTGCATCGCGACGTCATGGCAGAGCCGTTGAAAATCCTCCGTACGCGCGACGAAATCGCTTTCGCAATTCACTTCCACGAGCACGCCGATTTTCCCGCCTGCGTGAATGTAGCATCCCACCAGGCCTTCGGAAGTGGCGCGCTGCGCTTTCTTGGCTGCCGCAGCCTGCCCTTTCTTCCGCAGGACGCTGATGGCCTGCTCGATGTCGCCGCCCGCTTCAATGAGCGCTTCGCGGCATGCCGTAAACCCCGCGCCGGTGCGTTCGCGCAGTTCTTTCACCTGCTGCGCGGACGGGTTCGGTTTTCCCGCTCCTGTCGGTCCTGTAGGGTCTGTCGCCATAAATAGACTCAATTCCTTTTCGACGAATTCTCGCCGGAGGAGCCGATCGAAATGATTTGGATCGGCTCAAGGTCCTCGCCTGCCGGAAGACCTATTAGGAGCTGGTGCCGTTTTCCTTCGCCAGGGGAGCCGCGGGCTCCTCAGCGGGAGCTACCTCGCTCGGAATCGCCTCGCCGGGCTCCGCGTCCACAAAATCGCCTTCCTGTTTCTCGTACACTTCGTACGCGCTGGTGTCCACGTACTCCACGCCCTCTTCGCCGGGCGCGCCGCTCGCCGATTTCTGTTCGGCGATCTGCGACTGCTCATACGATTGGCGCCCCGCGAGAACCGCATCCGAGATCTTGGAAGTGAATAATCGAATCGCGCGCAATGCGTCGTCGTTGCCCGGAATCACCCAGTCCAAAAGATTCGGATCGCAATTCGTATCCACGATCGCCACCACCGGGATGCCCATCCGGCGCGCTTCGCGCACCGCGATCACTTCGGCATTCGGATCGATTACGAACATCGCGTCCGGCAGAGTGGTCATGTTCTCGACGCCGGAGAAATTCTGCTGGAGGTGCTTCAACTCGCGGTCGAGCCGCGCGCCCTCTTTCTTCGAGAATTGCGCCATGCGGCCGTCTTCGCCCATCGCCTTCAGCAGCTTTAATCGCTTGATGGATTTTTGCAGAGTCACCCAGTTCGTCAGCGTCCCGCCGAGCCAGCGATGATTCACGTAAAACATTCCGCAGCGCTGCGCTTCTTCCGCAATCGCTTCCTGTGCCTGGCGCTTTGTTCCGAGGAAAAGTACGCTCTTGCCCCGTCCCGCGATTTCGGACACGTACCGTGCCGCTTCGCGGAACATCTTCAAGGTTTTCTGCAGGTCAATGATGTGGATTCCGTTGCGTTCCCCGAAAATGTATTCCTTCATCTTCGGGTTCCAGCGTCGCGTCTGGTGGCCAAAATGAACACCCGCCTCCAGAAGCTCCTTCATCGTTATTTCGACTCCCAAATTACCTCCTTATATAGAGGGATGCTTTGACTCCGCTCGCGCGGAGCAGCATCCTTTTCTGCCGGTTCCTTCCCGGCCGTGAATTAGCCCCGGAAAACCGGGACCTCGAATCAACTACCGCTTGCTGTACTGGAAGCGGCGGCGTGCGCCCTTTTGTCCGTACTTCTTCCGTTCCTTCATGCGTGAATCGCGCGTGAGGAAACCGTTTTTCCGCAATCCCGGCCGCAGATCGGGATTCAACCGCGCGAGCGCGCGCGAAAGTCCCATGCGCACCGCTCCCGATTGTCCGCCGACGCCGCCGCCCTTGACCGTGCACTTCACCTCGACCTGATCGGCCATCTGCGTGAATTTCAGCGGCTCGGTTGCCGCCGTGTGCCACGCGACGTTTCGAAAATATTCATCCACCGGCCGGCCATTGATCGTAAACCGCGCCGGTCCCGCCTTGATGTACACGCGCGCCACCGCTTCGCGGCGGCGGCCCGTGCCGTAGAACTGCTTTCCTGCGGCGCCTTCGATCGGGCTTGAAGCTGAACTCAAGTTCCCTCCTAGTCAAATGCGTTCGCAGCGGACTTCTCCGCTGAGCGAAAAAATCTCTCGTCTCGATTCGCGAGATTACAGCGCGAGCGGCTGAGGCTTCTGTCCGGCGTGGCGGGCGAGCGCTTCACTTCCGGCATAAACTCGCAGCTTCTTGGCGCGGCGCGCGCGGAGCTTGTTCTTCGGCAGCATGCCGAGCACCGCTTCGCGCACGACCTCTTCGGGCCGACGTTGCAACATTGTCCGGATGGGAATTTCCTTTAACCCGCCCGGATAACCGCTGTGGTGGCGATAAATTTTCTGATCGATCTTGTTTCCCGTGAGCCTGATTCGCTCGGCGTTGATGACCACCACGTGATCGCCGCAATCCAGATGCGGCGTGAAATTTGCTTTGTCCTTGCCGATCAGCACCCGTGCCACACGCGTCGCCAGGCGCCCGAGAACCTGCCCGTTCGCGTCCACCACGAACCAATTCGTCCCTACCGTCAAATCTTCAGCCTCTCGGCCCTTTGGAACATGCGTACGCATTCGCCCAGTCACACCTTTCCATCTAAAGACAAACGCCAAGTGTAAGCTACGCCGCATTCTCTGTCAACGCAGTTTGGAGCGAGGAACAGTGTTCTAATGCGAGCGGGGCGCCGGACAAAATTGCGAGCGACTTAATTGCCGACGACGAAGAGGTGGCCGTCGTTCTGAGTGTATAGCTTGCCGTCGGGGCCGATCGAGAGCGGCGTGTAGGCGGCGCCAATCGCTTGTTTGAGGAACATGCTGCCTGTCGGATTCGTGAAGGTTCCCGTGTGACCCTGCGGCAGCACGTAGATGTTTCCGTCCTCACTGTTCACATACACGTTGCCATTCTTATCGATCGCCGGCATGTTGATGCACCATTCGTAGCCGCCGGAGTGGCCGTTCGACAGGTTTGTGCTCTGGAACTGCCACTCGATGTTCAAGTTTGGATCGAGCTGTGTGATGTAATACGGCCCCGGCGGCAGTTGCTGGCAGAGCGCGTTCCCGCCGCAATAAAGCGTCGCGTCGTAGTGATTGTCTTTCAACACAATCGAATACGTGCCGTCGTGCGTGTAAACTCCCGGCGTCGTATCCCATCCGAAGTCGAACGCATTCATGAAGGCGCCGCTCGAGTCGAAATGAAATAGATGCCCTCGAAACGCGTTGTAGTTCGTCAGCGCTCCGAACACAATCGACCCGTCGGGCAACACCGTAGGTGATGAAGATCCCTGGTCAAATATAGAGCCGGACCCTTTCGCATTCGTCGTTGGGTCAACCCCCGCATTCGCGCCCACGCGGCAAGCGTTCGGCGTTGTGTTTGTCGGCCCGATCGGCACGATCGTGCCGCAGCCATCGTTCAGCAAAAGTTGCAGCGACGCCGCCCACTTCGGCGTAAGGTCTGAATTCACGGCCACCAGATACGCCTGCATGCTGTCGAAATGCGCCCGGCTTGCAGTGTAGATCGTTCCATCCGGAGCCACCGCGGGAGCGATGTTGACGCCAGGTCTCTGCGACCCACAAAGCCGCGTCACGGGAGTCGAAGACGTGCTGGGAGGCCACGGCAGCGGGTCCGCAGCTCCGAACGTTCCCGGACAAGATGTCGCAGTTTCCAGAGGCGCGCCCGGCACAAGCGTTGTGTATGTCACAGTCTTCGCCACATCGCTCGGAGTCACCTTCACGAGCCATGCACCCACCACGTCATTCGCTCTCCATGGGTCGCCCAGGCTTCTGTCGGCGAGTTCGATCACGTTGTAATAAATGTTGCCATTCGCATCCGCCGTCAACGGGCTCGAGACGAAAGTATTTTTCACGTCGATGCCTGCGCCCATGAACGGATCGATGGGCGAAGCAGAACTGCCATCCGTCTTGTTCACTTTCCAGATCGTGCCGCCTGCGCCCGGTACGTAAATAAAATTGTTCGCGTCAACGGCGTGAAATACCGGCTCCCAACCGTTGAGCGAACTCCCATTCGTCTCCGGCACCCAATCGCTCTGAAAATTCCAGACCTGAACAAGCAGGCCGTTCTCCCACGTAAACCGCGTTTCATTCCAAATCATCGAGTTCCACGCGTTCGGCCCGCATGCAACGCCCGAGGTCCAGACTCCGGTCGGATGACACGGCGTGTAATTCCCCGTCTTCATCATCATGTAAATGTCATTCCCATCCACGATTGTCGCTTGATAATGCGCCAGCAGGTCGCCCCCGCTTTCAGTTTGCGCCTGCGACACAAACGGGTCGTACACGATGTCAGCCAACTGGTGAGCCAGGCTCTGCCCCGCTTGCGAAACCATTCCCTCGTGCTCCGGATTCGCTCCCCACTGCGCCCACGTGGGATTATTTGAAGGCGCCGGGGCGGCCACGGTAAACGTCACGGTCACCGTGGCCGGCGATCCTGTCGCACCCGCCGCAGCCACGGTTACGTGCCCGGTGTATGTCCCCGAAGTTAGACTTCCCAGGACGGTAAAAATGGTAAGAGCTTGCGGGGCCGCGCCGCTGGCGGGATTGACCGTCAGCCAGGGCGAGTCGCTTCTGGCAATGAATGCGAGCGTGCCTGTGCCGGTGTTCGTCACGTTCACCATCACCGGTGCAGGGTCAAAAGCAATCCCAAACGTCGCGTTGAAGGCGAGCATCGATTGCGACACTGACATGATGACCCCGCCGATCATCGTCGAATTGCCGCCCCCGCACCCGGCAAGGACTGCAATCAACAACCCCGCCGAAAGAGTTCGCACAAATCGAGTCATCATCCGCCCCTTAATTCGCGCCAATGCACGGACAGTTTATCACGCAGGACAATTTGAAATTGCTGGTCAGATAACTCTGACGATTTCAGATGCGATCGGTTCTGGCTGGAGTTGTCCGCGCGGAAAAAGAGAAACGCAGCGGCCTGCCCCGACGTATCGAGGCGGGCCGCCGAAATGCTGAATCGCTTGAAGCTAATCCGAAGAAGAAGAGGACGTCGCAGCGCTCGACCGGGAAGCTCGCGTGTACGCGGGCTTCTCGAGATCGGTATCGCTTGCGTCGCCAGCCTTGTCGATCTCGATCGAGCCTTTGAAGTACGCTCCATCCTCGATCATGATCCGGGCCGTCGTCAGGTCGCCGACCACCGAGCCGTCCTTCTTGATCTCGATGCGGTCGCGTGCCCGCAGATTTCCCTTCACGTTGCCGTACACCACCACTTCGCGTGCGATGATGTCGGCCGTAACCCGGGCGCTTGCTCCGACTGTCAGTTTCCGATCCTCTAACTGAACCAGCCCCTCGACGCTGCCGTCGATGTGCAGGTCCTCATTGCCTGTAATCTCGCCCTTGATGTGCAGGCTCGCGCCGAGCCGCGCCGTGCTGCCGCCCGTCGTCGATGGATACGTCGAATCTACAGGTGCCATGGTCTTTGCCTCCCCAAGAAAAGATGGTGTGTTCGAAGTTGTTCCAACCGATTTAGGCTGCTGCGGGAGCGGGGGCTTCGCAGATGTCTCCGGCTTCTTGTCTCCCCACATTTGCCCTCCTTAGGCCCAATTACGCCGGGAATGTATTTTGGATGAGGTCTGGGTCTATCAATCTAGTCCCGCGCGAAATCCTTAGCAAATGCAATTTTGAGAGAAGTGCCCGTCGAGGCAACGCCCGGGAGAGGGCTGCGAAGGTCAAATTTTCAGTGTCAAGTGCGGCGGGGCGGCGCGGGCCCCGCGGGCGTCAGGATGTCTTTGCGCGTCACGAATATTTTCGCAGCACTCCCACGACACGGCCCTGGATCTTCACATCCGTCCCGGCCACGACAATCGGCGCCATCTGCGAATTGGCGGGCTGCAAGCGAACCTTTCCGCCGGGCTCGCGGTAAAATCTCTTCACGGTCGCTTCGTCTTCGCCTACCAGCGCGACCACGATTTCTCCCGCGTTCGCCACCTGCGTCTGCTCGACCACGATGAAATCACCGTCGAGGATGTGATCCTCTTGCATCGATTCGCCCTTCACCTGCAGCACGTACGTATTCGGTCCGCGTGCGAAATCCGCCAGTGAAATGGTTTCGTGCTCTTCGACCGCTTCGAGCGGCCGGCCTGCTGCGATTCGCCCGGCCAGCGGCAGCTCGACCACATGCCGGTCGAGCACCTGCTCGCGAACCGGTTTCGGAAGCTGCAAAACTTCGATCGACCGGCTCTGGTTGTACCCACGCCGGATGAATCCCTTTTTCTCCAGCGTCGAGAGATGCTTGTGGACCGTCGCGAGTGAGGTAAGCTTCAACGCGTGCGCGATCTCCTCGAAACTCGGCGAATAGCCGTTTTTGTTCATGAAAGCTACGAGGTAGTTCAAAACTTCTTTTTGCCGCTTCGTCAGTGCCATTCAGGTTCCCCCGGCTGAGATTCCCAGCCTCGGAAACTATAGGCGAATTAAAAGCGAAAGTCAATGGTACGTTCGAACAGGCTGTACTCCGAGGCCGCAGTCCGCTTTCTCCACCGTTGTCACCTCTCGTGTTTCCTCCTGTTTTCACTTATTCCGGCCAATTTGGGCGCTGTCAGCTGCCTGACTTTGTGCCACAGTTCAGCTTCGTCATCGAAACCCATGTTGCGCATCGTCCCTGCCGTCTCGAAAGAAACCATCACCGAGGCTTCCATCCTCTTCCGCGAATACGCTGCCGCGCTCACTGTTGATTTGACGTTTCAGGATTTCCAAAAGGAGCTTGCATCACTCCCCGGTGAATACGCTCCGCCCGAGGGCCGGCTGCTCATCGCCTCCATCGAGCCGGCTGTGGGCAGCAACTCCGCTTCCGGCGTTGCGGGATGCATTGGCTTGCGAAAAATTGACGCCGAAACCTGCGAGATGAAGCGCCTTTTCGTGCGCACCGATTTTCGCGGTATGGGAGTTGGCCGGGCGTTGGCTCTCGGCGTGATTTCCGCCGCCCGGGAGGTCGGCTATCTCCGCATGCGCCTCGACACGCTTCCTGAAATGTCTCAAGCGCAGGCGCTCTATTTCTCGCTCGGTTTCAAGGAGATCGAGCCCTACCGCTTCAACCCCATCCCCGGAGCCCGCTTCCTCGAACTCGCGCTTCGATAGTCGCTGTGGACAGGCGAATCGTTTCGCTGCCCACTTAAACTCGGACTCTCGACTTGTCTTCCGATTTTCCATTTTCGCTTCTCGCCTCCCGCCTTTTCCGTCTCTGCAATGCCATGCCGCGCAGCGATTTCGATTTTCCAACTCCTCTCGCTGTGCTACGCTCTTAGGTGGACGGACGTCTCGATTCCATAATCCAAGTGATTTGGGCTGGACGAGGCGAACTCCGCTCATTCTTCCCAAGGATTGGGGATTCGAAGGACTTATGGCCTCCACGATTGATGTTCCCAGAAGAAAACGCGAAGTAATCGAACAGGCGGTGATTCGCTTCTGCGGCGACTCCGGCGACGGCATGCAGATTACCGGGAGCCAGTTCACCAACACCGTTGCCCTCTACGGCAATGACCTGGCAACTTTTCCGGACTACCCCGCCGAGATTCGCGCTCCTGCCGGCACACTCCCCGGCGTCAGCGGATTTCAGGTCCATTTCTCCTCGAGCGATGTGTACACACCCGGAGACACGGTGGACGCGCTCGTGGCCATGAATCCCGCCGCCTTGAAGATGAATGTTTCGGACCTCAAGCCCAACGGGATTCTGATCGTCAACCTCGACAACTTCAAAGAGAACGATCTCCGCAAGGCCCAGATGACAGTCAGCCCCCTCGAGGACCATTCGCTCGATGGTTATCGCCTCTTCAGCGTCGAACTGACCAAGCTTACCCGCGTCGCTCTCAAAGAACTGGGGCTTGATGCCAAGAGCATGGACCGCTGCAAAAACTTTTTTGCGCTGGGGATGTGCTACTGGCTTTACAACCGTGCGATGGACTCGACCTTGCGATGGATCGAGGACAAGTTCAAGTCCAAGTCGAGTCTCGCGCAGGCCAATCGCCTCGCCCTTCAGGCAGGCTACAGCTATTGCGAAGCCACCGAGGCCTTTCAAGTCAGCTATGAGATTCCGCCCGCAAAACTCACCCCGGGCGTGTATCGCAACATCAGCGGAAACACAGCGCTCGCTTTGGGATTTGTCGCGGCCTCGGAGAAGGCGGGCATTCCTCTCTTTCTCGGCTCGTACCCGATTACGCCCGCTTCCGACATCCTCCACGAGCTTTCCGGCTACAAGGATTTCGGCGTGATCACGTTTCAGGCGGAAGATGAAATCGCGGCCGTCACTTCGGCGATTGGTGCGGCCTATGCCGGCGCCCTCGCCATGACCACTACTTCCGGTCCGGGCATGGCCCTTAAGACAGAGGCGCTTGGCCTGGCTGTGGCCGTCGAATTGCCGCTCGTCATCTGCGATGTGCAGCGCGGCGGTCCTTCCACGGGCTTGCCGACGAAGACGGAACAAGCGGACTTGCTCCAGGCCATGTTCGGCCGCAACTCGGAAGCGCCGATTCCCATCGTCGCTGCTTCCACGCCCGGTGATTGCTTTTGGGTTGCCCTCGAGGCGAGCCGAATCGCAATCAAACACATGATACCCGTCATCGTCCTTACCGACGGCTATCTTGCCAACGGCGCCGAACCCTGGAAAATTCCGAATGTTTCGGATTTGCCGGAAATCCCGGTCCACTTTGAAACCAACCCGGAGGGTTTTCAGCCGTACAAGCGCGACCCTGTGACTCTGTCGCGCCCGTGGGCCATTCCCGGCACGCCGGGGCTCGAGCATCGCCTCGGCGGCCTCGAAAAGCAGGAAGTGACGGGCAACGTCAACTACGAGCCCCTCAACCACGAGCGAATGGTTCGCTTGCGCGCCGCCAAAGTCGAAGCGGTGGTCCTCGACATCCCGGATGCAGTTCCGGTCGGCGATCCCGATGGCGATCTGTTGATCGTAGGCTGGGGCTCCACGTACGGTCCCATCACGGCGGCACTGAAGTCGCAGCGAAAGAAGGGGCGTCGCATCGGCCACCTGCATCTTCGCCACTTGAATCCGTTCCCGAGGAATCTCGGTGACGTCTTGAAGCGCTACAAGAAAATTCTCGTGCCCGAAATGAATATGGGGCAGCTCGTCGTTCTGCTTCGCGCCAAGTTCCTGGTGGACGCGCAGGGCTACAACAAGATTCAGGGCAAGCCCTTCAAGCAATCGGAAATCGAACGCAAGATCCAACAGATGTTGGGCTGATGCCCCGGGCATTCATAGGAGATCGGAAATGACAACGGCCACTTTGCCGGTTTACACGAAAAAGGATTTTCAGACGGACCAGGAAATTCGCTGGTGTCCGGGCTGCGGTGATTACGCCATCCTTTCGGCGGTCCAGGCGGTCTTCGCCGAGCTGGGAGTTCCCCGCGAAAAATTCGTGATGGTTTCCGGCATCGGCTGCTCCAGCCGGTTTCCTTATTACATGAACACCTACGGTTTTCACACGATTCACGGCCGCGCCCCCGCCGTCGCCACCGGAATCAAACTCGTGCGTCCCGATCTTGACGTCTGGGTCGCGACCGGCGACGGCGATTCGCTTTCGATCGGCGGAAACCACACGATTCACATGCTGCGCCGCAACGTGGGCATCAAGATCCTGATGTTCAATAATCGTATCTACGGATTGACCAAGGGCCAGTATTCGCCGACGTCCGAATACGGCAAGAAAACTAAGTCCACCCCCTACGGCACGGCGGACCGTCCGTTCAATCCCATCTCTCTCGCGATCGGCTCCGAAGCCACGTTCGTCGCTCGCTCGGTGGACGTTTTCCAGCAGCATTTGAAGGACACCTTGAAAAAGGCCGCCGCGCATCAAGGCTCCGCTTACGTCGAGATTTTGCAAAACTGCAACATCTTCAACGACGGCGCTTGGGAAGACGTGACGGAAAAGGAAGCGCGCAGCGAGCACATTGTCCAGCTGGAACACGGCAAGCCGCTCATCTTCGGCAAGAATCGCGACAAGGGAATTCGCTTGAACGGCTTCGACCTCGAAGTCGTCCAGCTCGGCAACGGTACGAGCGAAAAAGATCTCCTCGTTCACGACGCGCATCATCCGCGCGCCGCTTATGCGTTCATGCTCGCGCACATGGAACAGCGCCCTGGATTCCCCACTCCGATTGGAGTTCTGCGGGCCTGTGAAAATGTTCCTCGCTACGAGGATCTCATCGCCGCGCAGATTCAGGAAGTCCAGGCCAAGCGCGGCAAGGGTGACCTTGGAAAACTCCTGAAAACCGGCGACACCTGGGAAGTTAAAGCGTAGAAAAATTTCGCGGGTCTCGAAAGTGGCGTTTCACTTTCTTTTCGCGCGAATTTCCGGCAATGACGCTGTCTTCCAATCCGAACCGGGCGGAATTTTTCCCACTCCTGCCGCGTATATCACGCCCTCCGTCACTCCATCAATCCCGAGGTCCTTCTCGATCCGCGATTCCGCGAGCGCCATCGTGCAGAAGGGCGCGAGCTTGAGCCACGTGGCGGTGAGGCAAAAAGTCTGGCAAAGATGCCCTGCTTCAAGCATCACCACGCGATACGCTCTCGCGTTTCGATACTTCCATTGGGTTCGCCGAAATCTGGCCGTCATCAGCACGAGCGCCGCCGCTTCTGAAAACCACTCTTGGCCCGCCAAATAATCCTGGATCTGGCGGGAAGTTGCTCCCTTGCGCAGCAGCTCCAAGCAATGCCGGTCCGAATCGTAGTGATAGAGCCCGCGCGGAATTCCCTCCACATTGCGCGCCACAACGTACGCTTCGATCGGGTGTAGCGCGCCCCCCGATGGCGAAGTTTTCATGGCGAAGCGGCCGATGCCCGGCACTTGCGTCCACTCGCGCACGCCCCATGTGAGCCCCAGAAGTGTGCCCAGATCAGGAAGATTCATTGGCTCCCGGGAAAAGCGGCGCCAAGTGCGTCGTTCGAGCAGGACACGTCCGAATTCACTCTCCATGCGCGGCTCGGGAAGTGGCGTGTGAGCCGCACGAGGATAGTGTTTGGCGGCATCGGGAATCTTTTTCTCACGAGCGAATCGGCGCACATGCCGGTCGAGAGTGAGGAGATCGGTTTCGTAAGGCATGTCGCGCGTCGAGAAGTGCAGAAACCCTGCGGACGGATTCCAGTCCTTCCACGCAGGCAGAAGCCGCTCGATGGAATTTTCCTCTTTGTCAGATCGCTGCAGGAAGGAAAGTCTCACGAGATGATCGATCGCCCTTTGCAACGACGCCGGCGCGTATCGGTTCAGCCGCCTGAAAAGTTGTTTCGCGGGGCGCCAGCGATCAAAAAAATCCAAAACCTCCGAGGTAATGGGCGCAGCGCTGGCTCGCGCCCCCGTCGCATAATTCTCGAAGACGAGCCGCCCTTCCTCCCAGTAAGACACGAGGAAGGGCGCGCGCCGAAAAGCCGGCTGTTTTGCTCTTCGCATGGATTCGATGGGTGCGAAGCGCCGGGAAACCGGCGATTACTTGCGGCGCTCCGGGCTCGTCTCTACAGCGGGGAATGACCGGACGTAACAGTGAATGAGAACGATTCGATTGGCTCTTTCCAGCGAGCGAAGCTCCAAATCAATTTGGTTCTGCGCTCTCCTCGTCACACGCCGGCGAATAGCCTTCAACTTTTTCTTCGCCTTGGCGATTTCCTTGGTGATGGGGCGGAGCGTGACCTTGTACTTTGCCATGTTCTCCTCCGTGCGGAAGGCACTGCCGGTAGTAACGCCCCCGAGGCCGCTGGTCGAACCTCTCCCGGTGTGCTCGTTCGATGGGCCGGAGTCTAGTCCACGCTCAACAAGGGGTCAAGACGAATTGCGCCTGCTGCGAGGTCCTCAGACTCCGATGCCTTTCAGGAGCGCTTTGAAACGCGGGTCGGAGCGAAGGCTCGCGAACCGCGGCTGCACCACGACATTGATCAGCCGAACCGCGCGCTCCTGGTACGCCTTGTCGAGCCATTTGAATGCTTCATCGTTTTCGCCCAGCCCCGTGTAAACGAGGGCCAGACTGTAAGCGGACACGTATTGCCGCGAGGAGCGCTTGAGTAAATCGTGAAGCAGCTCATTCGCTTCTTTTTTTCTCCCCGCCACTGCATAGGCGTTCGCCAATTCCGCCTTGTAGGAAGTTTCGTCCCCGGAAAGTGAGAGCGCCTTTCGAAGCTCTTCAAACGCTTCGTCGTATTTTCCTTTTTCGAGGTACGCCTGTCCGAGGTATCCGTGCGCCACGGGAAAGCTCGCGTCCAATTCAAGCGTCTTGCGAGCCTGCTCGATGGCATCGTCGTATTTGCCCGCGAGATACTCGCACCATCCAATGTTTGCATTGATGATAAGCGAGCGCGGATCGAGTTCCTGCGCCAGTTTGATTTCCGCGATCGCCTCTTCGTTTCTCCCCGCAACGGACAATGCCAGCGCATTCCAGTGGTGCGCGTTCGCGTCGCCGGGATTCAATTCGATGGCGCGCTGAAACTCCGCGAGAACCCCCGGCCATTCCGCTCTCGAAAGTCGAATCAATCCCAGTGCCGCGTGCGCTTCGGCAAGGCTTTCGTCGAGCTGCAAGGCTTTCTTTGCCGCCGCTTCCGCCTCGGGCAGCACCTGCGCGGGCGGCACGTCTTTGTAATCCACAAGCACGACCGAAGCGCTCGCGAGTCCCGCATACGCAGGCGCGTAAGTGGGATCGAGCCGGATCGCGCGCTGAAAATCCGCCACCGATTGCGTCAGCGCTTCGCCGGTTCGTTTGCCCGCTTCGAAGCGCCCTTGCAAGTATGCGTCGTAGGCCGCCGGCACAACGGCACGGCTGCTCGAAAGGCGCGCCTGCTCCTGTTGCGTCAGCCGCGTCTGTATTTCGTTGACGATGTCGCGCGCCACGTCATTCTGCAATGACAACACGTTCGTGAATTCGCGGTCGTAGCTCTGCGCCCACAGATTCTGCTCCGTATCCGCCCTCACCAATTCCGCCGTGATCCGCACGCGGTCTCCCGACCGCACCACCGAGCCTTCGACGATGCCGTCCACGTGTAATTCTTTGGCAATTTGCGACACTGGCTTGTGCCCGCCCTTGTACTGCATCACGGAAGTGCGCGAAATCACGCGCAGGTCCTTGATCTGCGAAAGATCCGTGATCAGCGCGTCGCTCATTCCATCGGCAAAATAATCCTGCTCCGGATCGCCGGAAAGATTTTGCAGCGGCAGAACCGCAAGCGATTGAATTCGCGGCGCAACGCCTCTCACTTTCCGCACCACCATTCTTCCGACAGTAATCAGAAGCACGAGCGCGCCGAGAACTCCCGCCACGATCAAAAATAAATGCCGCCCCTTCGAGCGCGCAACCCACTCGCCCGCCGAAGTTTCGCTCAGTGGATGAATCCCGCTGCTCGTCCGCAGCGCTTCAAGCGCCGCGCGCACTTCGCTCGCGTGCTGATAGCGCTCGCCGGGTCCTTTCGCCAGGCAATGATCGATCACGGCGCGAAATCCCGGCGCGACGCTCGCCGGCATCGCCGCCGGAGAATCGTGCAGGATCGAGGAACTCAATTCGTACGAAGTCTTCCCGCGAAAGGGTCGCGTTCCGGTTGCCATTTCGTACAGCACTACTCCAAGCGCCCAGATGTCGCTGCGCGCATCCGCAGGTTCGCCGCGAAATATTTCCGGCGCAATGTAATGCAGCGTTCCGGAAATCGAACCTTCGGCGGTCAGTGAAATCTGCGAAAGCGTTTGGCCGGCGACGCCAGTCGTCACGTGTTGCTTCGCAAGCCCGAAGTCGAGGACCTTCACGCGCCCCTCGGGCGTGATGAGGACGTTCGAAGTTTTCAGATCGCGGTGGATCACGCCCTTTTGATGCGCATGTTCGAGCGCGTCCGAAATCTGCTCGCCGTACCGGATGATCGTCGCAATCGAAAGCCCGCCCTCGCGAATCTGTTCCGCGAGCGGCCGGCCCTGAACGTACTCCATCACGAAGTAATTCTGACCATCGGCTTCGCCGACGTCGTGAATCGTGCAGATATTCGGATGATTGAGCGCCGAAGCGGTTCGCGCCTCTCGGATCAGCCGCTCGCGCGCAGACGCATCCGCGACCATTTCCGCGGGAAGAAACTTCAGCGCCACATCACGATGCAAGCGCTGATCCCGCGCGCGGTACACCACACCCATTCCGCCTTCGCCGATTTTTTCGATGATCCGGTAATGGGAAATTATTTGGTCCATAGATGGCAGGAATCAGCCTGTGGCCGAGCATGATAGGACGCCGTTCGAATGCAAGTCAACGCATTCGCGGGCGCGCGGGCGAAAGAGAATTTCGCGCCGCGGCAATCGAAAAAATCAATTCGAAGCAGTTGGTGACGCGGCGTTTTTCGCGACCTTGGGCTGCGATCCCGGCGAAGGCATCAGCGCGAGCGCGCGGGCGCGCACTTCCGCGAATTCAGTCCAATCGCGTTTTGAAACCGGATCGGCCGGCGGCAAGGGCAGCCGTTCGAAATTCAAAAATTGTCCGCGGCGCTCGATGCGGAAATCGAGATGCGGCCCGGTGGCGAGTCCGGTCATTCCGACGAGCCCGATTCGCTGGCCCTGCTCGACTCGCTGGCCCGAGCGCACGAGAATGCGCGAGAGATGCATGTAGTAGGTCGAGTATCCGTTCGTGTGTTGAATCTCGACCAGATTTCCCGCGCCGCCTTTGCGCCCGGCGAAAATGACGCGGCCTTCGCCGATTGTTTGCACCGGAGTTCCGGTCGGCGCGGCGTAATCAATCCCCATGTGCGGGCGGTATTGCTTCAGGATCGGATGAAAGCGGTGCGAGCTGAAATGCGAGCTGATCGGCGCGGCAAATTTCAGCGGCGAATGCAGAAACGCCTTTTTCATGGATTTTCCCTCGGGCGTGTAATACGCGGGATTCCCCGAAGGGTCGTGGAACAGGACGGCGCGATACGGGCGCCGCTCGTTGTTGTATTCCGCCGCGAGAATCCGGCCGTAGCCGGCCGGCTCGCCGTTCGAGAGCGTCTTTTTCTCGACGACGACGCGGAACGTGTCGCCCGGGCGCGGATCGGTGTAGAAATCGAGGTCCCAGCCGAAAATTTCCGCGAGGCGCATCGCCAGCTCCGGTTTTTCGCTCGCGTCAATCACCGCCTCGAAAAGCGAGCCGTGGATTTCTCCGGTCACGCCGACGGGCGCGGTTTCCGAAGGGATCGTCTGAATCTCGGAATGGAAATCGCCGCCGCGCGGCGCAATCATGAGTACGCGGTCGGTATCGATCCGGTAGCGCACCGCGCGCAGGTCTCCCATCACGGAGCGTCCCACGGCGAGCCGGTTCCCCGCGCGCATGTGCCGCAAATCGAAGACGGATTGCGCGGAAGCTGCGAGGCGCGCCGCCGTCGGAGGAGTTATTCCCCAATACTGGAGCACGGCGTTGAATGGAAGCCGCGCGGGAACGATTCGCTCGGTGAATAGAATTACTTCGTCGCGGATTCGCTGCGCGTCGTCGCGCGCGTCCGACGCCTGCGCGGACAATTCCCTTTCGGCCTGGAATCGAATCTGGAACGATTTGCCGACGCAGACCGCTCCCGCTGTGACCAGGACAACCCAAAAAACAATCTTCCAGCGATTCACATTGACCCCCGCCGCCATGCCTCTGCCCCTGAGGTTTTGCAGCATAGCGCGAGGCGAATGCGCGGCAAAAGTGGTATTCCGCGCGCATGCCTCAACGGAGTTAACAGGGCGTGGGCCATCGTTCCGCATTCGCAGCGGCGGGCTTCAGAGCGCCAGCTTTTTTCTTCGCCGTCATCCTGAGCGCAGCGAAGGATCTCTCTTCGCTTCTCGCCGCTCGCTCGCTCCCATCCGCAAGAGCCAAATTCGGGAGTGAGATTTCTTGTCGATTAGAACGAGTTCCGCTCTTTTGTTTGCAGCAACTTAGTGTGGTTTCTAATTCCGCGAGTTGTCGATTAGAAAGCAAGGGGCGAGACGCGAAAACGGACCGCCACGAAGCGCTCGTTTTGCATCCCAAACGCACTTGCGGGGCGATCTGGAAGGGCGGGGATTCATCCCCGCCGCACCCGACACGCCGCGCAACGGGCACCTCTTGCGCCGCCTGCGCCTTCGGCCGAGGGTCGGC
>JBAWGF010000258.1:0-14385 GCA_049592615.1 Candidatus Acidiferrales bacterium | reverse complement strand
TATCTAGGGTGTCTACCCAAGTCGGATCGGCTCCGGCCCTACGGTCAAGCTCGGGGAATTTCCAGCGTTGTACTTTCGATCCGTCGCCATTCGGACCGTCAACTTTTTTAGCGGCTCCGAACCCAGCAACTCGAACGAGCGCGAAATGGCCGACCGAAAATGATCCTCGCTCAGTGCCAGACTTTCTTTGGACTTGGCCAAAATGTCTTGCAACTCTGCCAGCTCTCCAGATAACTCATTGCGGCGTTGCCTGATCGCTTCTAATGCATCATCAACGGACGCCTTCAAGTCCTTTGGGAGGTCCTCTGACTCGATTTCCTTTGTTATTGAGTCGATCTCTTCCCTTCGGATACCAAACTTAAGTCGTTTTTCAATTACTGGCGAAAGACTCCCCAGTTCTCGTTGAATCGTCTCCGTTTTCTTTACGAGGACTTGAAGGACTCGATCTTCGGGACGTTGCTTGTAAACGAAGTAGTAGCACCGTACTTCCGGTGCTCGCTGGAGCTTCCGGTCGATTCGCCCGTTTCTCTGTTCCATACGACTCGGATTCCAAGGCACATCGAAGTGGAAGAGGTCGGCACAGTGGTTTTGAAGATTGATGCCCTCTCGCGCAGCGTCTGTCGCGATCAGTATCCTCAGTGGATGCTTTTTGGGATCGGTATTGAACGCCCGCTTTACTTCCTCTCGACTTTCATCGTCCATCCCGCCATGAAAAGTCCCAATCCGGCTTTCCGCTCGCTCTGTGTCTGCAATAGCAGCGCTCAACTGTTGCAGAAGGTACCGCTTAGTGTCGGCATACTCGGTAAAAATGATCACGCGGCGCTCGTTCCAGTTGGCCACCGTTCCACCGGCCAACCGCTTCTTCAGTTCCGGTAGCCCTGGACACATGTTCTGGCGAATCCACTGCGCGAGCCACTTGATACGGGCATCCGCTAGGCCGCGGGCTTGGTCGGCTATCTGCTCCATTTCGTCGAGCAGGGCTTTCTCCGTGAGAAGCTGGCGAGATTCGGCGGCTTTACCTTGGCCAGTAATTGTGTGAAGCGTTGCCGTTTCTATCTGGCCTTGCTCTTCAGCGCTCACGTCATTTTCGGAGACTTCGGCTCGTTCATCATCAGAGCCAGGAGGCGACGCAAGAAGCAACAAATCTTGCTCTGAGGGGACGTGGTCGGCGGAGGCCTTGCTCTCTGCGAGCCTTTTATCAAAGGCCTTTCGATGCACTCCAAGAGAAAGCGCGAACGCTTCGATTGAAGAAAGCAGCCGCTTTTGTAGTGAGGTGGTGACTAGGCCTGAGGCTATCTGAATTGATTTTGCTGCATCTTTTAGGCGTGAGTCTCTCGCATTTCGATAGTCTGAGAGAAGATTTGATAGTTTTAGTTCAGCCGACTCCGCTGGCAAGCCGTCGAAATCGACCTGGATGACCTTTCGGAGAGGAAAGTCCTCTCCAATCTCTCGGAGATCATCTTCCAACCGTCGAACCATCACTTCATCCAGAACTTTGGGGTTCTTGAGTGGAACTCCCCTGCAAAACCGCTGCGGGTCGAGGATTTCAAGCAGAGCTGCGAAACTGTTTGAATGTCCGTTATGGGGCGTCGCACTCAAAAAAAGCCGATGCTCAAATCGCCATGCTATGTCTCTCACAATGCGAGTAAATGCGGAATCGATCGCGTATCGCGCGCCGCTTGTCGGCGCGGCATTGTGGGCCTCATCCAGAATCAACAAGGAGGATGGTGAGAATTCCCCAAGCCAATCTCGAAGTGGGCCGGAGTACGCCTCGTCGCGCAACAAGGCGTGCGAGATGATGAATCGCGAGTGAGTAGCCCAGGGATTTACACCGTATCCGCGCTCTCTGCGTTTGCCGAGAACGTAATCGCGGTCGAAGACAACGAAATTTAGGCCAAAGCGATTCTCAAGTTCATCCTTCCACTGGAGGATCACAGATGGTGGGCACGCGACAACGACCGTCCGCACCTTTTGGCGCATGATCAATTCGCGCAGGATCAAGCCTGCTTCGATAGTTTTGCCGAGTCCAACATCATCGGCTATGAAAAGATTGGCCCTGGGAAGTTGGAGCGCCTTCCTCAAAAGGTTCAAGCTGATATGCCTTAACCTGGATTCCCGCACGGTAAGGGGACTGAAACAAGCGCGGATTTGTCGAAGTGACGAGGTTCCACCGCAGTGTGTGTAGGTAAGCAGAGAATTGTATTGGCGGGTCAAACCCGCGCTTGGCAATATCCTTCCGCGAGCTAGCCTCAATAATCTGCCTGTCCACTTCCTTTTCCCAGAGAACTTCCAGTTGTGCCCCCTGAGAGTCGTCATCGATACACGAAAGTCGGACGAGCGTTTGTTCACTGAGGGCAGGTGCGGGAGTAACCTCTTCAACCAAATACTGTCGTGACCGAACCCTGACAAGCGTGCCCGGCTCAAGAACCATTGGCTTCGCAATCTCTCCGAAAGGCGCAGTTTACTTAAGCACCAGTCTACGCGCAAGACACTCGATCCGCGGCGGCAAAGTCCGACCTCAGAAGATTGGCACGACCGTCAAAGGCAACGAAATGCAACACTACGCTAGGTCCCATTGCCCTCACAGCGCGGACTAAGTCGTTGGAACCGATAGGACAAGCAGGCACAATGCAACAGAAGGGGTATTTCGATGCGTCTCCGAAGTGCACCTCGCGATTGGATCGGGAGAAATACTGCGGCCTTTCTCTGCTTCGGACAAATACCGCTAATCGAAACCCGTACAGGCTTCCCGATTCTCGGCAGTTAGGCCGCAAATTCACGGATTCCGCTGGAATTAGAGGAACGGAAAGAAAACCTACGACTGGCTGGCGGTGGACGCAGTCGCGTGCGAACTTTTCTCCGGCCAAATTCCCTGCTAACAGGAAAATTTACAGGGAATATTCTGCTCTTGGCCGAACCCCTCCCGAGATAAGGCCCCTCTAGAGAGGGCTTTGGCGGGAAAGACGAAGTTTTCGAGACCAATCGGAACAGGGAACGATCAGGGAATGAACAGGGAATTAAATTCCCTGATACGAGGTTGCGGCGAAATCTCGGAGATCCTGGCGTGGGGGATGGAACGGAAGATCGAATTGGTGCACATCGAACCGGGGCGGCCGGTGCAGAACGCGTATGTGGAAAGCTTCAATGGGAAGCTGCGGGACGAATGTTTGAACGGAGAAATCTTTTACTCGCTGAAGGAGGCACAGATCGTGATCGAACGGTGGAGGGTGGAGTACAACACGAGGCGGCCGCAGTCGGCGCTAGGATACAGGCCGCCGGCGGCCTGTATCCCCTGGTTCCACCAAATCAAAGCTCGCAGCCTATCAGAACGGAGTGCGAATGGCGTTTTCCCGACCAAGAAAACCAACTGATAATACCTTTGTGGAATCGTTCAACGGAACGTTTCGGGCAGAATGTCTGAACGCACATTGGTTCACGTCATTGACGGAGGCCCAACAGATGGTGGAAACTTGGCGGGCTGAATACGACGAGAGTCGCCCTCACAGGGCTCTCGGGGAGAAGACACCCAACGAATTCGCCAATGAAATCGCGGCTAGGCGCGATTTCATTGGGTTACAAACAGCCGAAAACTCGCGCTGAAGTTGGTACAAAAAAGCCGGTCCGATCAATGGCTGTAAACTCTCTCATTCGCCGTGGTACAAAAACTCGGTCCCGTCACTCCAAATCTCCGGTAATCCGACTACTTATCCAAGTGACCGCTGCTTTCCGGATGAGGAACCCCAGGGCGCTAGCATAGTTTCCGAGTTACCGACCATCCGGGAGTGCATCCCCGTTTGCGGACACTTGCGCGTTTGTCGGTACCAATCCATAACTGTCCCCAAGTCACCCGGGACTCGGGCACAACCCCCAAGAGGGGTCGCTAAAGCGGCTAAGTACGGATCATTTCGCGAGTAGCAGACTATTCAACCAAGTGCCCCCACTTTGTGGAGCGCGGGTGTTCTCTTGGCGATCCAAGTTGTTACGAGCTCATTGGAAAGCTTGGTCAACCATGGCGGACAGGGTGGGATTGTCCTGCCCCGCCGCTTCCGGTGGGGTGGATTGTTGCGCGTTACCATGAACCAACGCGCCATTCCTAATGGCCGGAACCAAACCACGGAACTAGCGAACTTCCGCGATGATGAGGGACACATCGTCGGCCAGGGCGCCGTGGCTCCACGCGGCCGCACCCTCGAGGATAGCCTGTTTCATTTCGGGAAGTGCGCGTGCGGCCGACTGGCGGACCAACTCTTGAAGGCCCTCAACGCCCAGCATGTCTTCGGACCTGTTGAACACTTCGACAAGCCCATCGGTGTACAGAACCAGACGGTCGCCGGGCGCGAGCTCGATTTCCGCCACCGACTCCGACGGCGCAAATTTGGAGAGATAACCGAGGATACCGTTTTGCGAGTCGAGCAGACGCAACGTGCCCTTCGAGACGAGTATTGCTGGCGGTTGGGCCGCGGCCGCAAAAGTCATGCGGCGTCCGCACTGACTAAAACGGGCTGCGGCCATGGTGAAGTAAAAACCCTCCTGCGGGATGCGATCATGTACGAAGTCGTGGAGGCACTTCAACAAACGGCCGGGCTCAGTCTTACGTTCCAGCGCATGAAGTGTTTCAGAGTAGATGCGATTGGCCATCAGCGCCGAAGCTATACCATGGCCCGAGACGTCGCACAGGATGAGGTTTAGAAATTCGGCGCCTTGGGGGAGGACTATACCGAAGTCGCCGCCAATCGTATGCGCAGGGCTGTAGTAGGCCTCGACGGCGAGGTCCTTCCATGCCAAATTATGTGGCGCGAGTGACTGCTGGATTCGTGCCGCGGTCGAGAGGTCGGCGTCAATTTCCCTTTGACGCTCGCGGAGCTGTTTCTCGACTCGCTTCAGTTCGCTGATGTCAGTCACGGTCACCACAACGTAGTCCTGACCGTCTGGTCCTTGAATCACCCGCCCGCTCAAGATTACCGGGATTCTCTTGCCGTTCTTACGTGGAAGGTGGAACTCGCTGCGGTGCCGACCGTAGCGGTGCCCCAATTTGTGCTCGCGGAAAATATAGGGAATATCCTCGGGAGGGAAAATTGCGTCGGGTGCGCAGCCCCGCAATTCGTCGAGGTCGTACTGCCATAATCGTGTCAACGCTTCGTTGGCAAAAATGAGCCGAAGTTGGTCATCAAGGATGACCACTCCCTCGTTGAGCTCTTCAAGAATACTCTCCATCTGGCGCAGCCAATCCGGAGTCTTGATATTGGCGTTAGGCATGGCTTTGTTCAGTCGAATTCGTTCGTGAAGGTGGTGTGTCGCGATCCAGCAACCGGGTGACGAGAGCAAACAGAACACTGACCGATATTCCACACATCAACACGCCGGTGATCGCCTCCAGAGGCCCTAAGAGTCGCCAGTTGGACGGTAGAATCAGATCACCATATCCCACAGTGGAATAGCTGCTCGCGGAGAAGTAAAAGGCGAGCTCCCACGACGGGAAGCAACGCGTCCGGTAGAAACTGGCCCACAGAAGAATTGCGAGCCCGTGCAGAATTACAATTGCGACCGTCGATTTCACTACTAGGGTGGCCGAGTAAACTGGCCCATGCTTGTGAATGTCCTTGGTCAGAACCCGCTTTAGCCACTCGACGAGCGTAGTTACGCCGGCGCACTGCAAGCAGAGTGTAAGACTCAGCAGAAGAACAGCCGCGGTAAGTTGATTAAAAAGAATCATCGCAAAATCCTTCAACGAACCATTTCAGGGGCCGGACGAGCTTCAGTCTCTGCCGGAGGTTGTTTCGTTTCCCAGCGGATGATTTTCAGATCAAGAACGAAGATGCTGTAAAGGACGGGCACCAAGAGCAACGTGATGAACGTTGCTACGGCAAGGCCGCCTATCTGTGCATAACAGAGAGGCTGCCAGAGGGGCCCTCCTTCAAGCGCCAGTGGGAAGAGGGCCAAGATGGTCGCTAGTACAGTAATCATTACGGGCCGAATACGCTGGATGCCTGCGTCCGGAAGGGCCTGCTCCAGAGGCTCCCCTTTCTCATGCATTTCCTCGATGAAATCGAAGAGTACGATGACGTGGCTTACGATCACGCCGATTAAGCTGGCGATGCCCAGAAAGGCCATAAATCCAAACGGCGTATGCATTACCGAGAGGGCGATCAGAGAGCCAATCACTCCGTAGGGAGCAGCGGCGAATACCAGAAGAGGTTTTACGGCGTTATTGAATTGAATCAATAGCGCGAGGTAAATTCCGAGTAAAGAGATCAACAGAACGAGTTTGAGGTTGTCGAATCCGTTGATTTGTTTGGCCCGTTCGCCACCAATCCGGAGCTGATAACCCGGCGGGAGATTTTTCTGAAATTCCTGTATTTTTGGAAGGATCTGGTTAAGGACCTCAGATGCGAGAACTCCAGGCTGGGGATAACACAGTATGGAAATGGTGCGAAAATGCTCGCGGCGCCTGACGCGACCTGTTTCCAAAGAATTTCCGACCGTTGCGATCGACAGCAGAGGCACGCGGTTGTTGGTCTGTGAAGAGTAAATATAGAGGTTCTTGATGTCCGCAAGCTGAGCACGTTCCTCCATACGTAGGCGCGCCACAATCGGGATGTTCTTGTCGCCTTCCTTGAAGACCCCCACTGTTGCGCCGCTCAAGGCCGCAGTTGATGCCTCTGCCACATCGGCGTTGGTAATGGCTGCCACGTTGGCGCGGTCTGGATCGATCTGAATCCTTTGCTGAACATTGTCAGGGAACCAATCATCACGAAGAACGGCGATACCCCTAGCTTGCCTGACGATGTCCTGAGCCTGCCCGGCAATCTGCCGAAGGGTGCGAATATCGCTGGCTTCATTTCTCGCGTCAACGTCCTCCTGCCCAGAGATCAACAACTCGACAGGGTTGTCCACAGGATTGGTTTGAAGCTGGCGAACCGTAACCCACGCGCCCGGTACTTCCTTATCCAGTGCGTCCTGGATCGGACGAGCTAACTTTGGCGAAGCCTCTTTATCCGTAACCTCAACGATCATTTGCGCGTAGTTGGTCTGCGGCATTTCCGGCGAGACCGAAAACCAGAAGCGCGGTCCCCCGCCACCGGCAAAGGTCGTCAGTGATTTGAGAAGATGCCCACGGTTCTCTTTCGTAGTGACGTCAGGTGAATTGTCAATCACCTGCCGGACGACTCTTTCGGCCTGCATGGCAGCATCATTGGTGACGCTCAAGGGAGTGTCATTCGGCAGCCAAATATCCAAATAAAACCAATATTGGACATCTTCGGGAAAGAATTGGGTCTTAAGCCGAGAACCGAAGAGCCCGCCTATAATCAGGAAAACCAAGGACCCGGCGAGGACAGCCCAACGGTGCTTTATGGCTTTGCCCACAAGCCGGTTATAGAAGCCGTAGAAACCCCGCTGCCGTCTCTCCTCGATGGTCGGTTCTCGTTTTGCTGGAGCACGCAAAATGTAGTAGCCCAGGAACGGAACAAACGTCATCGCAACAAAGTACGCGCACAGCAGGCAGGTTGTCATCACGACAGGGAGGCTCTTCAAGAACTCGCCGGTATTGCCGGTGAGCATCAAAAATGGCAGGTAGGCGATAACATTCGTGATGGTCGCGTAGAAAATCGCGGTTGCCAGCTTTGTAGGTCCGAGCCAGCAGGCAACGCTGCGCGGAAACCCTTCCGCCAAGTGGCGTTTTATGCCGTCGCCGGAGACCACCGGCACGTCCACGAGAAGGCCCAGCGCGATGATCAGCGATGCGATGGAGACTTGTTGAAGATCGATTCCCAACATATACGCGATACCGAAAGTCATCGCGAGGGTGATGGGTATTGCCAGAGCCATAATCAGCGCCAGGCGCCACTCCCAAAATCCGATCAGCGAAACGAGGACCACGAGCATGATGGCTTCGAGAAGCGCCCGCATGAACAGGTGAATGTTCTCGTAGACTTGCAGCGGTTGATCGGAGGTGTGCGCCAGAATCAGGTCGGCGGGAAGGATTTGGCGAAGCTCCGAAAGCTTCAAATTCACGGACTCTCCGAAGCGCGCGATTTGCTTTCTATCGCGCATGTAGATCGCCAAGGTGATCGCGCGGCAGCGCTGCCAGTGCCCACTTGTGTCCCGCCAGGTGTAGTAATTGAGATACTGGGCAGGAGCCTGATAGCCTCGGCTGATTTGGACGAGATCCCGTAAATATACGGGGGTACCCTCTGACGTAGTCGATACGGCCACATCACCTATGCTTCTAGCGGTATCAAATTGTCCGGAGGGAATGAGCGTGACCCTGCGTTCGCCGGTTTCAACAGTTCCTCCCGGCGCGATGATGTTCCGAGCCGAAAGCACTTTTGAGAGATCGGCAGGACGAAGGCCGTAGGCTGCGAGGCGGTCCTGCGAGTAATCCAGATAGACGGTCTGCGACAAAACGCCCCGGCGCTCCACCTTGGAAACTTCGGGAGCACCCTGCAGCGTTCGCCCAATCAAGTCAGAAAAATTGTCGAGTTCGGCATAGCTGTATTTGTCGCCAGCCACCTTGGCCAGTTTGGCTCGTGTTTCGCCCGGATCGCGGATGATCGCTGGCTCCCATGTATCGGGATGTAGCTCGGACCGTTTTAGCCGCTCCGAGATAAACCGCTGGATGAACGCTCGAATAGAACTGTCATCTGCTTCGGAAACACCATCGACGCCGATGAATCCACTCCCCTGAATGATTTCCGAGTCTCGAATGATTCCAGCGCTCTGCGCTTCCGCTTGAAATAGGTATCCAGTGTCAAGGACCTCCCTTGCGGAGATGGATTGTGGGAAGGAATCTACCACCGTAATGCGCTGCCCCGCTCGATTCTGCCGTTTTGCAGCGCGAGCTTTACGAATCGCTGCTTCGACGGAATTGGCACGAGCCGCAATTTCGATGGCGTCCGCCTTTGGGCTCGCGACCGTGAGCATGAGAGCAGCAGTATCTCCAAAATCGCTCTGGAAAGTGATGGGGCCGGCGCCCTGAGGCAACTGAGAATTTAGAGCATTCAGCTTGAGGTTGATATCGCTGAATTGCCGCTTGGTATCGGTGATGCCCTCATCTAGTTGAATGGTGACAAACGAATATCCGGGCAGAGATATGGACTTGATTCCGTAGTCTGCATCCGTTCCCGGATGGATGGTCTTATTCTCGGCGGCAACGTCCTCAATTCGACGGGTAATGTATTGTTCGACTTGTTGCGCTGTGGCTCCGGGCCATGGACAAGCCGCGACGCCGAGACGCACGGGAATGTCCGGGTCCTTGCGCTGCGGCATGGACTTATAGCCGAAATAACCCCAAATGAGGACTCCGGCCAGAAACATCCAGGAGATGTGCGGATGCTCGACGAAGAACCTTGGAACATTCCGGCGATTAGTGATGTCTTGCTCGTTTTCGTGTGCCATTGCTTTCTATACCTCTATGGAAGAACCTGTACCGAATCGCCGTCCTTCAAACCGGCGGCTCCAACAACGACGATCTTTTCCCCTGGCTTTACACCATCGACTGCCACATCGCTCTCGTGCGTTTCGCCTAGCGTGACCTCACGCAAATGCACCACCCATTTGCCCCCTTCTTCTCTGGCGACGAAAACCGCATAGCGGCCGGGTGAAGCAGAGTCGGCAACAACGGCGGTCAGAGGGACGGCGGGAGCCGGAGCCTTTTGGACCCCAGACACAGTGAGGGAGGCGATCATCCCAGGCTTCAAATAGCTCTTGGGATTAGGTACGGTCACTTCAATAGCGAAGACGCGATTCTTTTCGTCGGCGCTCGCGGCAATACTTGTGACCCGCCCGCTGTATTCTTTCGGATCATCCTGGAGATGAATGCTGAATTGTTGCCCCAGCCGTAGATGCCTTACGGCGTACTCGGGGACGCCGAAACTGATCTTGACCGCACTCGTGTCGGCGATCGTAAAGGCCGTCGACCCTGGTTCTGCCAAGTTCCCCAGTTCAATGTTTCGGGCAAGGATGTATCCCGAGAACGGCGCTCTCAGATCGGCATCCTCAAGTGCCAGCTGCGCTTGGTGCAGACTAGCCTTGGCCTGATCCACAGCCGCGAGGGTCGAATCGAATTTGGCCTGCGCTCGATCGAAATCGGGCTTGGTCAAGCTCTCTGAGGCGTAAAGCGTCTTCGCCCGCTCGTAATCTTTCGTTGCCTCGACGTGCTGCGCTTGGGCTAGACTCAGAGTTGCGGTCGCTTGGTCTAGCTGATTCTTCAAATCCTGATGCCGGATCTGCGCGAGAACCGTGCCCCGGGCAACATAGTCTCCTGGACCTATGTCTCGACGCCGTCCGTCTGAGCCCATGACCTGCTTAATGTCCGTCACATATCCTGCGGACTTGAACGACAAGCTCGCTTGTGCGAACGCCAGAACGGAAGCCGAGTAGCGCAAATCTTCTGAAGGCGAATACAAAGCCACATCCACCACATGAACAGGCGTGGGCGACTTGGCGGCTACTTGCGTGGGTTGATGACAGCCATTTATAGCCGCCGTCATGACCAAAAGCACAGCCGTTATTGCTGGTCCGAGCCCTTTTCTGAATTTGCTCCCCATAACTCCTACTCCTCTCCCATCGCTTTCTCGAACTCTTTCCTGCTGTCTGTCAGTCCCCAAGCAATTCTTGATGTCATCGGTCATTCTTCTCCCATCGCCTTGTGCAGCTCCGCCAGAGCACTCCAGTACGAAGAAAGGGCTTGCTGATACCCGGAATTTGTTTCCGCACTGCGAGCCTGAGCCTGCAGGAAATCCTTCAAGAGCGCGGCTTGTTCCTTGTATTTGTTGCTGATCACTCGCAACTGCTCCACAGCCGCCTCGTGGGCAGTCCGAGACGCCTGGAGCAGGAGATAAGCCTCTCGCCACTTACGGTACTTGGCGCCAACTTCCACGTCGATCTGAGATACCGTCTCTCCGACCACATTTCGCGCTTGTTGCACGGCGTTGGCTTTTTCGCGAATGTTATTGCGCTTCCGCCCCCAATCAAAGGGCTCCCAAGTAAAGAGAAAGCCGGCGGTGGAAACGTTTGCGGGAAGAACTTGCACATTGTTGATCCCCTGATAGACGAAGTGAATGCTCAGGTCCGGTATGTATTCGGCTTTTGCGAAACGCAGGTCGTATCCGGCTTGTTTTTCCTTCAGCTGCACTTGCCGGTACTCGGGCCGGTTTGTCCGGGCTTCCTGGCGGGCTGATTCGAGGGTCAGATCGCTCGTGGACTCCTTTGGCATGGGATCAACCCGAAATGGCGTGGAAACATCGCGGCCGAGGAGCTGGTTCAAGGCCTCCTGCTGCGTGGCCATCCCGTTCTCTGCGACGGACAACTCATAGCGCGATTTCGCTAACCGGGCGTCGACGTCCAATGCATCGGCCCGAAGCACCGTCTTTTCTGCCTCGTACTGGGTGGTGATTCGCCGTGCTTCTTCCAGGGTTCTTACTTCCTCACGCGCGGCATCGACACTCGCTTGGATCGCGACGAGATTGAAGTATGCATCGCGGACTTCGGCACCGATCTTCTGGCGTTCGGCACGCACATCTTCGCGAGCGATGTCGCGTCCAAGTTCCGTCGCGCGAATTGCCAGACCGATCTTGTATTGCTGCAAGAGTGGCTGATCGGCAAAGGCAGTCGTGTAGGTGGTAAACACCGCCGGCGTGTGAATCTTGGATGTGCTGGCTGGGATTGGCCCAGTGGCCGGATACGTGCCGAACACACCCGCCGGAATCGTGAAGTCAAATGAATGCAATAATTCACCGCCAAGCATGGCAAATTGAAATTGCGGAAGTCGCCGGCTGCGAGCCGTGCTCACTCGGAAGTCGTACTTCTGCGCTTCCAGCACCGAATTCTTTACAAGCCGGTTGTTACTCAGGGCGATGGAAACCGCGTCATCGAGGGTTAGCACGGGCGCCTGAGTCTCGGCGTTCGACGGTTGATCTTGCGCCGTTGAAGGCAACGGCCAAGCAAGAGCACACAGGATAAAGATCATTGATAGGTAGGTGAATTTCATATTGTTGATCCGTTCGTTGAGGCTCCACTCCCTCCAAGCCCCCGAAGAGTCGTTGTGACGACTTTTTGCGCAATGCGGTCGATGGACAGATGCTCGACGTTCGCGAGACCGTCGAGCGCAAGCATGGTTAGGCCGTGAACTACGGCCCACGTGTAGAGAGCCGCGGTTTGCAATTGCGACTTTCGCGTGAGTGCCCGGTTGAAGATTCCGATGCGGGCGCCACGACGGAGAATGTTCTCTAGAACGCCACGCGCAGCTACCCACGCTTGCAGAACCTCTTCTGGACGCCAGTGAGGGTCACTCGGCGCCACACTGAACATCAGGCGATAAAGTGCGGGATTCTTAATGCCAAAGCTGACATACGCGGAGCTCATTTTCGACAGGGCAGCGCGAGGATCAGCGATCTTCGCGACGGCAGCCGTTAATTCACTGCGCAGCAGGTCGTGACCAGCCGCGGCCGCCGCGTCCAGCAGGTCTCGTTTGTGAGGGAAATGGTTATACGGCGCGTTGTGACTCACCCCAGCCCTGCGCGCGACTTCTCGCAGGGAGAAATTCCAGTCCTTGTTTTCCGCCGCGAGCTCAAGCGCGGCTTGAACCAGCGCTCTACGCAAGTCCCCGTGGTGGTAAGTATCCGGGCTGTGTGTCCGCAGTTTTGAGTTGTTCATTGCAGTGATCATCGAAAGATCGCGCCACCCGAAATATGGACAGTGCCAATACCTAATGTTGTCGATATCCACATGCCCGACTGTGAGTAGTGCAGATCACATGCCAATTCGCGCGCATTGCAAGTGGTTGATCTACATGGGGAGGACAGGTCTAGGCCGTATTGCGCTGCCGCTATGCGGGCAGCATCGCACGGCAGGGGCACATTGCTAGCAAGCATCGCGATGTTCGGAGGCCTTCTGTTATTTCGGCAGGTCGATTAGATGGGAGTCGGTAACGTTAATCTGTTGCGGGCGGAAACGCTCATGGTCACGGCTGAGCGGAGGGCGAGGGTGTTATGGAGACGACATCCGCCGCCCGCATCCAGGCATTCCGGGACTTCCTTAGTCAGGGCGAAGCTGATGACAGACTGCGGCGGCAGAAAATTGCGGGACGGACGAAAACGCCGTGGAAACTCACATCGTGATTCTCGCAAAGATGTACTTGCCAGCGTTTTCAAACTTCCTCGTTTTCCGGCTGACGTGAGAGGGTCCTGCGTCGGCGACCGTTTGTGCGGGAAGCGCCTGACGTGTTCGTATCCGATGCCCCATCTCGAGCAAGGCGCAGATGCAGGCGCTCGCATACGTCGAGTGCATAGGATGTTGAAGCAGCGAACTCCGCCCCGAACCGGCCAAAAAACGATAGTACTTCTTCCCCCACAGAGTCGATGAACGTGACTTCCGTTAGATCGACGACCAGTGTCATTCCGTCGTGGCAGCGCGCCATGAGCGTACGAGTGTTCTCTGCGTCATGACCGGTGAATCGACCTTCAAGCTTGAGGCTCAGGGCGTTCGTGGAATCGCGTATGTCAACGCGCAGCATCGCACCTCCGTGAGAATCTAAGCAGCCAACGGCAGCCGGCTGGAGAGAATCCTGTCAAGCTGTTGCAGGTCTTATGCCAGGAATTAGTCTACGTAAGTTATTGAAATTACAAGCCACTATCGAGGGGTGTCTGGGGTCGCCTGTGCCCGACCGACGGGCAGTGCCGTGATGTGGGCACGATTGCCTCTTCCTTGAAAACCCATGGAGCTCAATGGCCGCTTTGAAGATGAGAGTTAAGGTCTCGTTTCGAGAGCGGCCGGATTCTCACCCGGAATACTCAGCACGACTAATGTTCAGCTTGTTCATCTTGTTTTGGAGTGTTGTTCGCTTCAGTCCCAGGCGCTCTGCCGCTCCGCCCTTACCGGCGATTCTCCCGGAGGCGGCTATCAAAGCATCGATAATGGCTTGCCGCTCGGCCTGTTCGAAGCTTGGCGCGGCTGAAGCAAGGGAGCGGACCGATGGTTTCTTCAACTCTGCACGTAGGACATTCAATTCGTCCCCTTGCGTGAAAATCATGCAGCGCTCGATGAAGTTCTCCAACTGCCGAATATTGCCCGGCCAATCGGCGTTCACCAGCGCCTCCATGGCCTGCTTCGGAACGGACTTAACGCGCTTTTGCATTTGCCGGGAGTGGCGCAAAACAAAATAGTGCACCAAGAGCGGAATGTCCTCGCGCCTTTCGAGAAGCGGGGGAATCTCAATCGGGCAAACATTCAGTCTGTAAAAGAGGTCTTCGCGGAACTGGTTGTTGCGTATCATTGCCTGCAGATCGCGATGGGTTGCGGCAATCAGGCGAACGTCCACGCGAATCGTCTTCGTACTCCCCAGTCGCTCAAATTCATGTTCCTGCAGAGCGCGCAACAGCTTTGGCT
>JBAWGF010000257.1:0-11124 GCA_049592615.1 Candidatus Acidiferrales bacterium | reverse complement strand
GCCCGAAGAGTTCCGATTCGATCAATTCTTCCGGAATGGCCGCGCAGTTTACTTCCACGAATTGCATGCTGCTCCGCAGGCTGCTCGCGTGGAGCGCCCTCGCCACAAGCTCCTTGCCGGTCCCGCTTTCGCCGTAAATCAGCACTCGGCCGTTCGTCGGCGCGGTCAATGCGATCTGTTGTCGCAGGGCCTTCATCGGCACGCTGTTTCCCAAAATCTGATGGCGCTCTTCCAGCTCCGCGCGCAGCCGCCGGTTTTCCGCCTCGAGCCGCACATATTCGAGCGCATTGCGCACTACTAACACGATCTTTTCAAGCGACAGCGGCTTCTCCACGAAATCGAACGCCCCCAGCTTCGTCGCTCGCACCGCCGTCTCGATATTTCCGTGCCCCGAGATCATTACCACCAGCGGGGCGCTGTCCAGGCCCTGGATACGTTCAAGTGTCGCGAGGCCGTCGAGCTTCGGCAGCCAAACGTCGAGTAAAATCAGGTCGAAGTTCCCCCGCTCGAGTTTGTCCATGCACTCTTCGCCCGACGCAGCGGCCGCGACTTCGTATCCCTCATCGCGCAGCAGCGCGCCGAGCGATTCGCGAATCCCGCTTTCGTCGTCAACAATCAGGATCGATGCCGCCATCTTCGGATGTCTTTCCTCTTATGCTGTCATCCCGAGTCAGACCGCCTCAGCGGACTGCGAGGGATCTGTTTTTTGGCTTACGCCGCCGGAGTACCCGCCGGCGCGGGCGTGGCCGCGACTTCCGCCGCCGGAAACCGGATCAAAAACCGCGCGCCCGTCGGCATGTTGTCTTCCACGCGGAGCGTTCCGTTGTGCTCGGCGACGATGCGGCTCGCAATCGCGAGTCCCAGCCCCGTGCCGCGTTCCTTCGTTGAAAAATGCGGAAGGAAGAGCCGCTCTTTATCCTCCGGCGAAATCCCGTGCCCGCTGTCTGAGATTTCGATTTCCACGGCGTCGCCGTCGCTTTCAAGCCGCGTCGCCACACGCAACTGCCGGATCGCGGTGCCTTCCATGGCTTCCGCGGCGTTGTCAATCAGATTTGCGACAACCCGCCGCAGCAATTCCGGGTCCGCCTTCACGGGCGGCAGGGAAGCAGCTAGTTCCGCGCGCACCGAGATCCCTTCGAGCCTTCCGCGGAATAATTCGAGCGCGCTCGACACAATCGTGTTGATGTCCGCCGGTGCGAGCCGCGCCGAGGGAAATCGCGCAAACTGCGAGAACTCATCCACGAGCGATTCGAGCGTTTGGACCTCCCGTTCGATCAGCCCGGCGCACTCCGCGGCGAGTTTTTCAAATTCGGTGCGCGCACCATCCGGTTTTGTGCCCGATGTTCGTTCGAGGTGCCGAAGCAGCCGCTGCGCCGAAAGTTGAATTGGCGTGAGCGGATTTTTGATTTCGTGCGCGATTCTCTGCGCGACTTCCTGCCATGCAGCTGCTTTTTGCGCCCGCAGGAGATCGGTCAGGTCGTCGATCACGATCACGAATCCGGGATTCGACCGCCGCGGCCCGAGCGAGCTGACCGTCACCGCCGCGCGCACCAGCCGCCCTCCGGTCGCAATTTCGATTTCCCGCGAAGCTGCTCCCATTCGCAGCGATTGCCGCATCAAGTGGAGCACCGCACGCGCCGCTTCCTCGCCCAGAAGTTCTTGCAGCGTTTTTGTGTTGCGTGCGTAATCTCCCAGGATCGCCGCCACGGCCGAATTCACCCGCGACACTTCTCCCGCCGAATTCAGTGAAACGACGCCCGTCGGAATGTTTTCGAGAATCGCTTCCATCAATTTGCGCCGGCGCTCGCGCTCTTCGATCGCCTGTTCCAGGCTCTGCGTGAATTCGTTGATCTGCCGGCGGCCCTCGCCGAGTTGCTCGGTCATTCGATTGAACGACCGCACGAGCGTCCCGAGTTCGTCCTGCGCCTGCACGCGGATCCGGTGATCGAAGTTTCCGCGCGAAATCTCCCGCGTCGCTTCCGCGAGCGACTGAATCGGCACCGTCACTTGCTTTGACAAAAAGAGCGCGACCCACGTTGTAGTGAAAATCAAAAGCAATGTGACCAGCAGGAGTGTGACTACGATCTGGCGCTTATATGCGCGCAGTTGTTGCTTCTGCTTTTCGTATGTTTGTGTTTGAGCCTCGATTTCCGAATAATGAGCGAGATAATCCGGAGGAATCCGCCGGGCAACATGAAGGACTCTGCCGCCCGTCATCGGAGCATTTCCCGAGATGAAAAGGTCTTTGTCCGCTTGCCAAACTTCTGCGCCGGTGCGCAACGTTCGAATCAGCTTCGGAGAAATCGCCGCACTTTCCACAGGCGTGGAATCGGCGCTTGCTTTCGACCGATCCTTGTAGGTCACGCCGTTGCTCACGCTCCCGTCCGGTTCCTGGATCCACGAGGCGTCCACGGTCCAGTTCTGCTCGAGGAGCGCGTCGTTGGGCGTTTCGCTCTCCGCTGCCTTTGTGGCGATGGCGTTGAGCGAATTGAAACTCATCCGGCCCATATCCAAAATGAGGTGCTGGCTTTGTTCGTTCGCAATTTCAAGAGGTCTCGGGAACCACGTATTGAGAGTGCGATTCACGAGCGCATAGCTGAAGAAAAAGAGGAACATGACCGGCAGCAACGAAACTCCCATCGCGCCGGCGACCATCTTTACCTTGAACCGGGATCCCATCTGCCCGCTGCGCCGCTCGGTCCAGAGCCGCACCAGGCTCCGCCCAAGGATGAGCGAGAATACCAACAGCGCCGAAAAGATGAATACCGTGAGCGCGAACAGGATCACTAACGTATTGCCTTGTTCGGGACGGGGCGCGACCTTCAAGGAGCCAAGCGTGAACACCGCCGCTGCAAGCAGCACCACGACTACGGCACCGACCGTAAGCCACAATTGCCGCTTCCAGCTCGTGTGCTTCACCGCCCTGCCTCCCGGTACCGGCCCAGGGGACACTTATCGCATTCGGGTTCCTGGGTGCGGCACCAGTTTTTCCCCGCGTTCACAATCAGCGCGTGAAGTTCATTGAACATCGCAACGTTTCCCGGATACTGCCGCTCGAAAATCCAGCGCACGTCGTCGTATTTTGCTTTCTCGGCGATATATCCGTGCCGCAAAAGCATCCGCTTCGTGTACGCGTCCACCACAAACACGCCGTGGCCCCCGGCATAAAGCAAAATTGAATCCGCAGTCTCGGGACCGATTCCAAACACGCGCAGAAGTTTTTCCCGGAGCACAATTGTGGGTGTATCGAACATCCGCTTGAGCGACCCTTTGTATTCGACGCGCAGGAATTCGCAGAACGCCTTCAACTTTCGCGCCTTTTGCCGGAAGTAACCCGATGACCGGATCAGCCGCTGGAGACGTCTCAGCGGCACTTTTTCGAGAGCCGTCGGCGTCAGCAAGCTCGCCTCGCGTAGGTTCGTGATGGCCCGTTCCACATTGGTCCAGGACGTGTTCTGGGTCAGGATCGCGCCCACGATGACTTCAAAAGGAGTCTCGGCGGGCCACCAATGCTGCGGACCAAGGGCCATCAGCAGCGAGTTATAGTATTCATCCAATGGGGGTTGCGGCGCAGAGGAGGACCCCATGACAGAGGGCGAATGAGCGCGAGCCGGAGCGATTGAATGCATTTGGTTCGAAATACTCATGGAATTCCCACGATAACGGGCAGCGTCACACAAGTCAAGAAGACGTGTTGTTCAATTGCCACACTACTGTGGCTTCTTTTGTGAGGCAGGGAGTCGCGTTCCAGGAAGGCACCCCGGACCACCCGATAGGTTTGCTTCGCTAGCCTTCCTTCCTCTCGAACTCAGTCATGAAATCCACCAGCGTTTTCACTGCGTCGAGCGTCACGGCATTGTAAAGCGACACCCGCATCCCGCCGACCGACCGGTGCCCGACAACACCGACGAGCCGCGCCGCCGCGACGCGTTGCCCGAATTTCTTTTCGACGTCTTCGCTTCCGCCCGCGACCCGGAAAACCACATTCATTTTCGATCGTGACGCCGGCTCGACGGGGCATGAGTAATACCCGCTCGCATCGATCGCGTCGTAAAGCATCTTTGCCTTGGCCTCGTTGCGCTTTTCGATGGCCGCAACGCCGCCTTCCTCGTCCATCCACTCGAGCACGAGTCCCACGATGTACACCGCAAACGTGGGCGGCGTGTGGTAGAGCGAATGCTCCTTGATTTGCGTCAGGTACTGCAAAAGTGTCGGCAAATTCTTGTCCGCTCGCTCGGCAAGATCCCGCCGCACGACCACAAGGGTTACGCCGGACGGTCCAAGATTCTTCTGCGCGCCCGCAAAGATCAGCCCAAATCGGCGCACGTCCATCTTCCGCGAGAGAATGTCGGAAGACATGTCCGCAACCAGCGGGACTTCTCCTGTCTCGGGAAGTGAATGCCACTGCGTTCCTTCGATCGTGTTGTTCGTAGCCATGTAAACGTACGAGGCGTCGCCGGAAAGTTCGATTTCATTTTTTCGCGGTACGCGCGTGAATTTCTCCGCCTCGGTCGAAGCTGCAATTCGAAACGGCGTGCCCTTCTTCAATTCCGCGATGGCTTTGCCGGTCCACATTCCCGTGTGAAGCACATCCACCGGTTTCCCCGGCAGGCAAAGATTCATCGGCACCATCGTGAATTGCAGGCTGCCGCCGCCCTGCAAAAAAATCACGCCATACTCTTCCGGTACTCCGAGAAGCCGCCGCATTCGCTGCTCGGCTTCCGCCAGGATTCGCTCGAACTCCGGAGAGCGGTGGCTCATCTCCATCACGGACATTCCGCTCCCGCGGTAGTCGAGCAGTTCCTCCCGAATGCGTTCGAGCACAGGGAGCGGCAGCGCCCCTGGTCCCGCATTGAAATTGAAGACGCGCTTCGATCTGCGGTCTGGCGTCGTTGGTGAACTCACGTTGCTTGTGCCCTTTCCCGGAATGAATTCCTTGACTCGTTTGTCCTTTGCCCGCCTCGACGAACTGGAACCGACACAGACATTAAGCGTAGCAGAAGCGCCGAAGCGGTTCGCGAAATTTTTGCCTTTTTTCGGGGTTAAATATGCGTGGCACTGTTCCGGGCAACTCGGAGAGGCTCACTCGCCATCCCTTAATAGGCCGCAAAATTTGATGTCTGGCGGCAGTTTATAGCTTGAAATTATCCAATACGCTTAATCAGCAGTAGGAGGTACCAGCGAATATGATACGCAATCAAAGAGATAGAAATTCTAAAAAGATTTTAAATCGAATCGCGATTTTCGCTCTCGCGTTGATACCTTGTGCTTTTGTTTTGCCGGCATTCGCGCAGGACACCCAGTCCGACAACTCCACCGCGACGGTCCAGCAATCTGCTCCCGCCGCCCCGCAGCCACCTGCTCCCCAGAGCGCTGCCCCTGCGCCCGCCGACCAACCGCCGCCTCAAACTCTTACTTTGTCTTCGGGAACCGTCGTTTCCGTTCGCACGAGCGAGTGGTTGTCGAGCGACAGAAATAAAGTCGGCGATACTTTCACTGCAACGCTCGACCAGCCTCTCGTGGTTGAGGGCTGGGTCGTAGCGCGCCGTGGCCAGACTGTATTGGGCCGCGTCGCAACAGCCGAAAAAGCGGGCCGCGTGAAGGGCGTCTCCCAGCTCGGAGTTGAATTGAGCGAGCTGACACTTGTGGATGGCCAGGTCGTGACACTTAAGACGCGGCTTGTCCAGAGCTCCGGCGGCACATCGAACGGGCGCGACGCGGTAGCCGTCGGCACAACCACTGGAGTTGGCGCCGCCATCGGCGCGGCTGCCGGCGGCGGGACGGGCGCAGGGATTGGCGCCGGTGCGGGCGCTGTTGCGGGCCTCATCGGTGTGCTTACGACGCGCGGCAGACCGACCGTGATTTATCCGGAGTCGTTGCTGACTTTCCGGCTCGGTACACCGGTAAGCTTTTCCACGGCGCATTCCCAGATGGCGTTTCAACCGGTCGCTCAGGAGGACTACGCTCCATCGCGGCAGGATAATCGGCGCCGCGGGTATGTCGGTGGGCGTCCGTATCCGCCGCCTTACTACCCGTATGCCTACGGTTACCCGGACGCGTATCCCTACTTCTATGGCGGCTTCTACCCGGCTCCGATCTTTTTCGGCGTGCGTGGTTGCTGCTTTGGACCGCGGTTTGGAGAGTTTGGGCGAGGGCGCTTCCTGCGCTAAGTATTTCGCAGCGCACGGACGCACCCAAAACAATATTCGCGCCTCGACCTAGAGCGAGGCGCGAATGGATTCTTTCACGGCCGCGAACTCTGTGCGCTTTCCTCTGAGATCTCTGTGGTAAGGAACTCGGCTTGATTACGGAAGCATCGCAAGAGTCTTCGCAATGCGCTGGCCGTAGGCGGTGCCCATTTCCGCTTGCCGTTTGGGATTCCCGAGGTAGGGATCAACAAACGGGCCTCCATTATTCAGCACCAGGCGCTCACCCCAGCCGATCAGTCCGAACAGGCGAATCAAATCCTGCGTGGGTTGCGACAGCGGAACGATGTACGACGGCTTATAGATGGTTTGCACTCGCTTCATCACGGTCGGCGCGAGGCGGCGCAGCGCATTCTGCGGGTCATCCTGATCCTCGAACGGGCATTCGAGCGCATACGTCAAAAAGAATCCCCGCCGTCGAAAATCCGCCAGCGCAGTTTCTTCCTGCATGTCCGGCGTGGGTGTCGCGCCCGTGCATTTCACAAGTTCGTCGAAGTACATGCGATACGCAAGCGAACGGGTGGATCGGTCCTTGGCCGCGCGATAGAAATAATCCTCCGCGGGGGAGGGAGGTGCTCCGTCGAGAAAAAGGACTTTGATTTGAATCGGACGATACTTCGTCGCGAGTTCGAGCCGCTCGGCGCGCCGGCGGATGTGTAATTCGTCCGCCCGCGTGCCGCAGCCATCGCAGACGGGCATGCTCGGGCCTCCGTTGGCCGGCCGTTACGTGCAAAGAATCGCACGAAGCCTGATTCTCTGGCAAGCCATTCACGCAGGGCTCAAGCGCGTATTCCAAATTGTCACCGCACGTGCTGCATACGTACCGCTCATTTCCCCGGACGGCATGCAGCGGACGCGCGACTGCACAATTCGGACTTTATTTGCTCGCCTTGACACTTTCCGCGCGCAACCGTTAGACTGAAACGCTCGCTGCTGCGTGGGGAGACGAACCGAATGCTGTTGTCGCGCGACTACGTCGGCTACATGGCGAAGGAAGTGGTGAAACGCCTCATTGCCGGCAAGATGATTGAAGCAAAGAGCGTCGAAAACCTGACGCCGCAGATTCGTCAGGTAATGGCCGACGAAGTCGGCATCGAGGACCGCTTGAATGAAGAAGTCCGCGAAATCCTCAGCCGCTATTCGGAGGAAATGCGCAACACCGGAGCTTCGTATCAGGAGATGTACAAGAAAGTGAAAGGCCAGCTCGCCCGCGAAAGGAAACTCATTCTCCGCTAAATGAGACTGACGCGCGAAAAGACGGTTCGACTCTCTCACCGGATCGTCGATTTTCTGGTTTCGAGTTCCGACGTGGATTTCATCGAAGACCGCGACACGATCCGCCTGGAAATCGTCAACATCCTTACGTCACTCTTGAAGCTTGAGGAGCAGGTGGACACGGAAGTGCGCGCGAAGATTGCGTCGCAGAAGAAAGAAGTTCTCGAGGGCAGCGAAGAGTGGGACATCCTGTATCGTAAATATTACGCGGAAGGATTGAAGCGCATGGGCGTCGCAGAAACGCCGCGCGCCGAGCGGTATTGATCCGAATTCAAAAATAAAAAGAGGCACGCGGCGCGAACCGTGTGCCTCTTTTTTGTCAACTTCTCAATTTAGCGTTGCTAAATTTTGATTCTACTGATCGGGGCGCCGCTTGAGAGTGGGCCGATCGTCGTCGCTCGATGTATCGGTGCCCGTTGAGGACCCATCTCCCGCAGTCGTTGTCTGCTTGGGTTTCGGGTCCGTCTTTTTCCGCAGCGACGGTTTGTTGGGATCCGAATTCTTTACCTTCTGATTCATTTCGATCATCCCGAGGCGCCGCTTCACAACATCGAACTCCGACGTGGAAACGATGTAGTCGTCGCGGGCAGGGAGAATCGTCTGGATTTCTTTTTGGGCCGCTTCGATGCGGTCCGGCGTCGGCGGATGAGTCGAGAAGACTTTCGGAATGGTCCCGGGCTGCTTCTTTTCGATGGCTTGAACTTTTTCAAAGAACGACACGAACGAGTTCGGGTCGTAGCCTGCTTTGTACATGTACTGCAAGCCGAGGTAATCGGCCTCGCGCTCCGCATCACGCGAGAATTTCAAGAACGTCATAGGAATCATGAAGTTCAAACCCTGGTACAGGCCGTACCCGGCCCATCCGCCCGGTCCGAGCAAAATCAGCGGGATGGTGGCCATCTGCATCAGGTTGCCCTTTGTGGCATTCTTCGTGCCGTGGCGCGCGCAGACATGCGCGATTTCGTGCGCCATCACGCCCGCGAGTTCCGACTCTTCGTCGGCGTGCATGATCAGTCCGCTGTTGACGTAAAAAAATCCGCCCGGCAGCGCAAACGCATTGATCTGGTCCGAGTCAATCACTTTGATCGTGAAAGGAACCTGGGCGTCCGAATTTCGCACCAGGTTTTGACCCACGCGATTTACGTATTCCACTACCACGGGATCGTCAATGAATTTCGCCTGGCGGTCCACATCCGCTGCCAGTTGCTTGCCGAGCGCGATTTCGTGCTCGAGCGAATAGAAATTCAGGCCGTGCCCCACATTGCGGTTTCCGATGGCGTTGACATCCGCCTCGCTGCCTTTTTTGACGTTGGGGTCATCCGGCTGCGCGACCGGCGGTTGCGCCTGCGTCGTCGGTTGTTGGGCGGGCTGCTGTACAGGCTGCTGCTGGGTCTGCTGTTGTGGAATGGCCAGACTCATCGGAGCCGCCAGCAATCCTGACAATACGCTCGCCAATAATCGCGCGGTCCAGGCTTTCCTCATAATTGCCTCCGGAGGAATCTTCTCGGAGTATACACCCCTTCCGAAAGCCTCCTCGGTTACATTCACTTGGATGGTGTCACTGTCAATTTAGTTTCCTTTGTCGGGCGAAGGGTTGCCCCGGAACTCCCGCCGAACGCCCTCACAGCCCCCTCCAGGGGTCGTTGCAACCGGCCCAGGAGTTCCTTCGTGGAATCAGCTCAGAGCGTTCGTATTGACGCGTCCGGCGAATCCTTCTACATTCGATCTATGCCGGTTAAGAGGATCCAGGTCGGCCAGGTATGGAAAGAGGAGGCCAGCGGGGAATCCTATTTGATTACAAAGGTTTACAACGAGGCGCTGAACACCTATGCGGTCCTCCGCAAGACGGGGGCTGAAACCGAGCCACCGGTTCGAGTGAGGGTCACCCACAACGCCCATACCGCAACCATTCCCGGCTTCACATACGCCCTGCAATCCGACGAATTCTGACACACTGCCATCTCGCACCGGCTAAATTGAGCGCACCGGCATCTTGACCACGTCCTCCACTTGAATCGTTTCCTTCACGACGTATCCCTCGGCGTATCGCACCCCGATCATGCGGCCGTAGTGCCTCGCCTGATGGTTCATACGCTCCTCCAGCTCGTCGAGCGGCAAGGAGACCTTTGATTTGCGGTCCTTCTTCGGGGGGCGGAATTGCGAGGCATACGCGAGAATCGCCCGGCGCCTGCGCTCGAATTGTTTTGTGATGTCCACCGCAAACGTCGGCGCGACGCTCTCATATGCGGCCGCGTAAATAATCTTGAACGGCCGAAACGCTTCGCCGCCCAGAGGATAGCTTTTCAGACCTGCGAGAAAGCATGCCTCGTATCCGAGTTTTGCCGCAGTGACATGATCCGGGTGCCTTCCTTGCCAGTAGGGGAGAATCACTGTGCGCGGTTGCAGTTCGCGAATCACTTCTGCGATGGCGGCTTTGTAATCTTCTCGCAGATCCAACCGAGCGTCTGGGAGCGAAAGATTACGACGCACCTTGACGCCAAGAATCTTTGCGGCTCTCGCCGCTTCCCGTAGCCGCGTTTCCGGCGTACCCCGAGTTCCCATTTCGCCCTGCGTCAGGTCAAGGATTCCCGTGCGGTAACCCGCTTCGGCCATTTTCAGCAACGTGCCGCCGGACGTCAGCTCGGCATCATCCGGGTGCGCGGCAATTACGAGCAAGTCGAGGATCATTCTTCCCCCACCTTCGCAAATTTGTTTTTCGAGCTCTCTCTTTCAAATTGAGGGTTCGCGAACCCTCAATAGCGCTGACGGGCTGGACGAGGCCCGATCGTGTGTTTTCAATAAGATGGAGTCAATTCAGTCTGACATTGACTGACGGGCTGAATGGGCTTTTCCGAGGGGCCTTTTCGCCATCCAGGCCGCCGAGTTTTATCGATGTATGGTGCCATTTTTCTCAGAGCGCGCTTCATCGCGCGCTCATTTTACGCTAGCACGGTGCAGGGTAGTGTGCAAACGCTGGTTGCTGTGGAGATTGTTACCATGATGACGCAGTAAGGCAGGAGCAAATACAGCCACAGATGAACACTGATAAAGAAAGGGAGGCGAAGCAGATCCCTCGTCCCGCAGAACCCTCTGGATGAAAACGGCGCGGCTGTGAATTGAGCGGAGGGGTTTTTGTTCGGAGAGGTTCCTCGGGTCGAAGACGTCCCTAGGGGCTCGGCCCTCGGAATGACGGCGCCGTTGGTTCCGCTTAATTCGGGCCAAGCTCATTTGCCGGGCGCAGCATGCTGCGCCGCAACGAAACCAACGGCGATGAGCCGGCAAGATGTCGGTGTTACGAAAACCGAGCGCGGTGGATTTAAGTCTGGCGAGCCGATCGGAACAGTTGCGATTCGATCTACGGCTCGACCTTGTAGAGCGCCACCATTCCTGATTCCATGTGATCGTCAATGTGGCAGTGGAACATCCAAGTGCCTGGATCGTCAGGAACCATGTCCACCGTGACCATCTGCGCCTGCATCAGCGCGACGACATCGGTGCGTTTACCGTCCTGTAGCACGACATTGCCGTGCCAGTGCGGTGCATGGATGCTGAACTGCTGACCGAGAGCAGCGAGATACCATCGGACACGCTCGCCCTTCTTCATGATCATGAGGGGCATGTTCGCGTAGATGTAGCCATTGAT
>JBAWGF010000256.1:0-32820 GCA_049592615.1 Candidatus Acidiferrales bacterium | reverse complement strand
TTCAGTGCGGTGGCGTACCGGCATTGCGAAAATGAAAGAATCTAGCTGTGGCCGCCGCCCAGCTCGCGGACGATGTCGCCCACGAACTGCTTCGCATCGCCGAAAAGCATGAGGGTTTTGTCATTGTAGTAGAGGGGATTGTCGATTCCCGCGAATCCCGGGCTCATGCTGCGCTTGATCACCATGACGGTGTGCGACTTGTCCACGTCCAGAATCGGCATTCCGTAAATCGGACTGGAGGCGTCGCTGCGCGCCGCCGGATTCGTCACGTCGTTCGCGCCGATCACGAGCGCCACATCCGTCTGCGGAAACTCCGGATTAACATTTTCCATGTCCATCAACTTGTCGTAAGGGATGTCCGCTTCCGCAAGCAGAACGTTCATGTGCCCCGGCATGCGGCCCGCGACGGGGTGAATTCCGAATTTCACGTCCACGCCGCGCTTCGACAGCGCGTCGTACAGCTCGCGCACTCTGTGCTGCGCCTGCGCCACCGCCATTCCGTAACCCGGCACAATCACCACCTTGTTTGCGGCTGCAAGAATCGCGGCTGCCTCTTCGGCCGACGCACTGCGCACCGATCTTGCTTCCTCTCCCGCTGCGCCCTTCGCGGGCTGCTCCTGACCGAAGGCGCCAAACAGCACATTCGAAAACGAGCGGTTCATCGCCTTCGACATATTTACGGACAGAATGAAACCGGAAGCGCCGTCGAGCGCGCCCGCGATAATCAGAAGCTTGCTATCGAGCACGAACCCCATCGCCGCCGCCGAAAGTCCCGCGTAGGAGTTCAGCAGCGAGATTACCGTCGGCATGTCCGCGCCGCCGATAGGAATAATCATCAGCACGCCGAAAAGCAACGGAATCCCGAGAATGAGTGGGAAAAGATGCGTGTGCCCGGGATTCATCACCAAATAAGCGGCCACCGCCACCGCAATCCCCAACACCGACAGATTGACAACATTCTGTCCCTTATAGGTGATGGGCCGCTGCGGCAGAAATTCCTCAAGCTTCCCCGCCGCCATCAGGCTCCCTGTAAACGTCAGCGAGCCCAGTATCACTTCCATCGATAGCACCGCCATCATGAACCGCGGCACATTCGGCGCGCGCAGATAGAATTCCGACGTGCCGACGAGCGTGACGCACAGCGCTCCGAACGCATGGCTCAGCGCCGTCCGCTGCGGGACGGCCGTCATCTGCACCATGCCGAGAGGGACTCCGATGATCGAGCCCAAGACCAGACCGATCGCGATCCAGCGGTAGTCCACGATGCCGTGGTGCAGCAGAGTGCCGGCAACCGCGAGCAGCATTCCCACTTCGCCGGCCCACACTCCGTGGCGGGCCGTGCTGGGCGAGCTCATCCACTTCAACGACAAAATAAAGAGTATGGCTGCGATCAGGTAGGTGATCTCGATGGCGGCGGCAGAACCGGCAAAATGGGTCATGGTTTCGGGGCGCGGCTGGTTTTGAACATTTTCAGCATCCGGTCGGTGATCAGGAAACCACCCACCACGTTGCTCGTAGCCGCGACGATGGCGATCGTGCCCAGAACAGTCCCGAGCGTGCGCTTGCCTTCGCCGACCAGGATAATCGCTCCGACTACGGCAATCGCGTCGAGCGCGTTTGTGAGCGACATCAGCGGCGTGTGCAGCAGAGGCGATACGCGGCGTATCACTTCAAAGCCGATGAACGCCGCCAGTATGAACACGTACAGACTCGTAAGCAGGTCCGACTGCACCATCAGCTTCCTCCCTTATGTTCCGCGACGAGCGCCGGGAGTCCGAAAAATTCCCGCACCCGCTCGTTCACTATTTCCCCGCCCAGCGTCAGCAGCGTGCTGCGAACGATCTCGTCGTCGCGCTTCAACTGAAGCTTTCCTCCCTGGACGAGATGCTGAAGGAACGCGGTGATGTTGCGCGCATACATCTGGCTGGCGTGGTATGGAACCGTGCTCGCAAGGTTGATGCTTCCGAGGATGGATACGCCATGGTGAACGACTTTCTCGCCGGCCCGTGTGAGTTCACAATTCCCGCCGCGCTCCGAGGCGAGATCCACAATCACAGACCCCGGCGCCATGCGCTCCACCATTTCACGCGTCACGAGCACAGGTGATTTTTTGCCGGGAATCACGGCCGCCGTGATTACTACATCGCTTTCCGCAACCACTCGTCCAAGCAGCTCGCGCTGTTTCTGATAAAAATCTTCGCCCTGCGCCTTCGCGTATCCGCCTGCGTCCTGCGCGTCCTCCGCTTCGAGCGGCAGTTCGACAAAACGTCCTCCGAGGCTTTGCACCTGCTCCTTCGCTGCCGGCCGCATGTCGTACGCCGAAGCCACGGCGCCAAGGCGGCGCACGGTTGCAATCGCCTGCAGCCCGGCAACTCCCGCGCCAATCACCAGAGCACGCGCAGGCGTAATCGTGCCCGCGGCAGTGGTCAGCATGGGGAAAATTCGCGGCAGCGTGTCAGCCGCGACCAGCACAGCCTTGTATCCGCAAATCGTTCCCATCGACGAGAGCGCATCCATCGACTGCGCCCGCGTGGATCGGGGCATCAGCTCAACGGAAAAGGAAGTCACGCCCGTCGCTGCAATTTCCTGAATGGTGTGAATGTCGCCGAGAGGCCGCAAAAATCCGATCAGCAGCTGATCTCGCCGGAAGAGCGGAAGGTCCGCTCTGCCTGTCTTGTCGTTCGAACCGTGCGCGAGGACTTGCACGATAATATCGGCCGCGCGAAACACCTCGGCGCGGCTCGCGACAATCTTCGCGCCCTTCGCAACGTAATCCGCGTCGGGATACCCGGCTTCGAGGCCCGCTCCCGCTTCGACGATCACCTCGAAACCGCTCTTCCCCAGCATGGGCGCGACGCCCGGAACCAGCGCCACTCGCCGCTCTCCCGGATAGCTTTCACGAGGCACACCGACGATCATTCACGCCCCCAAAATGCGATTGCTCGACTTGCTTCCAAACGCACCGGCGTCGGGTAGTTACGTCCGCAACAGCGCAGGAAGACCAAGTTTCTCCAACGCAGAACCAATCATTCTAGCCGCATTTTCGCGGAAGTCCACCCGAACAATCTGATCGGCACGGGGTAAGTTTTCGATTCGGGCGTTTTACTTCCCAGTCGTTATCTTCGGAAACGGCCGGAGAACAATTCCGCCGCAATCGGTGCAGGTTCCCTGGGCGACGACGTACTGGCTCCAGCAGCGCGGACAGAAAGTCTGAACGCGATCCGATTCGCGCGGCGGCGGCGCGATCAAGGCTTCGGGATCGCAGCCTTTTTCCCGAATCAGCGCGACGACGGCCGCTCGAAGCCGCTCGCGAAACCATTGCGCCGCTCTCGAGGCGTCCTCATTCTCCCCGGCATACATGTCCGCGCCAAAGGTGGCGTCGCGAAGCGTCCAGGAAGCCAGCGCCTGAAAATCCACGGCCGAGTCTCGCGCTGCCGCCACGGCGAGCGCTTGAAATTCGCCTGCGAGGCCCTTCGCCAGATATTTCGTCGCGCGCAGGGCTGCCGGCGGCGACAGCAGGACCATCATCATGGCGCTCCAGCGAGATTCCTTCGCGAGCGGGAGCATGTCGCGGTGAGCGCGGCGAAAACGCCGGCCAATCCACGCGACGTGCAGCACGAGATAGAGCAGCAGAAATGGCCACGACGCGACCAGTCCAAATCTCCACACCACGACCGGCATGACGACAAATATGCCGAGCAATAGAGCCAGCGAGTCCATTCCGACCGAGAGCACTTTTTCGGAAAAATGCTCCAGGTGCGCGGCAGCACGGTCGGCGTCGAACCAGCGCGTGAGTTTCCTCTCGATTTCGACGGCGCGATCCTGCGCCTTTTTTTTCCGCAGAGCTTTCAAAAGTTCCGCGAAATAGGCGGCCTGAAATTCCGAAGCAGTCGAGACGAACGGTTCGCCGTTGACGCACAGATTCTTCTGGCGGACTTCAATCGCGTTCATGTCGTCAAAAGAGATGAACGCACGGCGCGTCCGACCGGCCGAGTCGCTGCGCAGATTTGTAGCTGCCGAAGGCGCGACGACCACGCCCTGCGGCGAAATCCAGACCGGTAATGGCGGACAAACAATGATTCCGCCCCCCACAGAAAATGGATTGGCGAACACGATGCTCGAGCGCGCGGCGGCCTGACGCCGGCTGATCATGCGAAGAGGGCGCTTCGGATTCGTGGGCAGGCGGAACGCGACCGATCCGGCGGGGACCCAGACGCCGCATTCCACCAGATATAGAAGCAGAACGATGACGAGAAGAAAACTGAATTCGATCATTCGTGCTGGGGCATTTCCTCGGATGCTTTTCCCGTAATTAAACGCTTGATCCAGGCGAACAGCCGCTTGATGAATGCGCCGAGGCCCACGAAGACCGCGACGATCAGCTTCCAGAATTTCACCAGCAGCCCGCTCTTCAGCGCAGCCGCCGCGGCGCCGCCCACGATCAGCGCCGTCAGCCCATACTCCGCGACTTTATCGCCCTTGCGCCAATCGGCGTACTTCTGTCCGGAAATGTAGGAAAACCCGCCCATTAGTTTATTGAACTCGGGAATGACTTTCGGAACCAGGTCCGGCGCCAAAACCAGATCTACACTCATCGTCCCGCGCCGGCCCAGAATTCGAACGGAATAATTCACCGATTCTTCGTCGAGTTTTCCCTGCTGCTGGCTCCTGCCGAGGATGGCCCACGTCAAATTATTCGTTTGCGGGTCGTAGTAGGGTTGATGCGACCAGCCGGTAACGTGGAAAGCCGGCCAGCCTCTTTGCTGGCGGATCTTATTGGATTCCTCGGTGCCCTTCTGAATTGTGGAAAGAATTGCTTCCGGCTTGAGGTCGCCCTTATCGTCGTCTTTCACGTAGCCGGTTGCGTCGAATTCAAAAATCACGAACCAGAATCCGTAAGGCGAGTCCGGCTCCGGCACGAGCGCCCCGATCTCGTTGCCGCTCGTGGGATTTTGCGTCAGCTCGAGAACTTTTTGCGTGCCTGCCTTGCCCGTGAAGCGGAATCCCTGCGGCACAACGATCTGCGCAATGTCGCCGAGCTTTCCAACCGTGGGCCCATGCTCCCATGGAACCGGGCTTTGCTGTTGCGCGTGCGTTTGCCCGGCTTCCTGTGGGGCGCAGGGAGAAGATGCCGGGAAAGCGAGAAATGCCGCTCCCAATAAGGCGGCATAGATTGCTTTCTTGTGGCGCAGCATGTTCACCCCCGAAAAAAACGCGCTCGCTGAGAGGATGACTGGACTGATTCGTATCATCTTCTCCACTCAAAGATGAGTCAAACGAAAACATCCGAATCGCGCCGCATCCAATACCCCTCGGCGCGCGCGTGCTATTCACCAGCGCGAAATTCGGCTACGATGAATTCCCATGCCAAAGGGAAACGCCAAATCGCGTGTGCAGGAATACTCGGCGGATCTGAACGCGGAGCAGAGGGCCGCAGTGGAACATGGCGAAGGGCCGCTCCTGGTTGTCGCGGGCGCTGGAACGGGAAAGACGCGCGTCATCACGGAGCGGATTCGATATCTCCTCGAATCCAATCCGGAACTTGCGGGCGAAAATATCCTCGGCTTGACTTTCACCAACAAGGCCGCGGGCGAGATGAAGCACCGCGTGGTGAAGGCCATCGGCGAGCGCGCCGAAGGCGTCTGGCTGAGCACGTTTCATAAATTCTGCTTCGAGAAAATTCTCCAGTCCGCGAATCCGGACATCCATCCGTTCGAGGACATCGACCACTGGATCCTGCTGCGCCGGCACATCGGCGAACTCGGCTTAAAACATTTCCGGCGGCTCCAGGATCCGGGCGAATTCCTGAACGATTTCGTGAAATTTTTTTCGCGCTGCCAGGACGAGCTCGTCAAGCCGGACGATTACCAGCGGTACGTGGATGAACTTGTCCGCAAGTACGAGGCGACGAAGAATTCACTCGAAGCCGACGCAAGGGCGATCGCGGAAGAAGAACTGGCGCGGCAGGAGGAATTGGCGCGGGTCTACCGATTGAGCGACCAACTGCTTCGCGGGCGGAATCTTTTCACGTTCGGCGCGCAGTTGCTTCACGCAGTGGAATTGCTCCGCACCGATGCGGCGCTGCTCGAGCGGATGCGCGAACAATTCCGCTACATCCTGGTGGATGAATTCCAGGATACGAACATCGCGCAGCTCGAACTTTTGTGGCTGCTCGCTGGCGGCCGGCGAAACATCGTGGCTGTGGGCGACGACGACCAGGCGATTTACCGCTTCCGCGGCGCCTCCTTTGGCAACTTCACGATTTTCCTGCAAAGATTCTGCGGAGTGAGCGGTGCAAAGCTTGGTCCCGCCGCAACAAAATTCCTCGTTTCTCTTTCGCGGAACTACCGCTCGACGCACAGAATTCTGCGCGTCGCAGGCGAAGTGATTTCGCACAACGAAAAATCCCCGCTCCTCCCGCCGAAACAACTCGAGACGCAAAATCGGGAAGGCGAAAAAATCCGCGTCGTCGAATTCGGCAGGCCCGAAGAGGAAGCGTGGTGGGTGGCGTCGGAAATCGAGCGGCTGCACGCAGCCGGGGCCGCGTGGAGCCATTTTGCGGTGCTCTACCGCAAGCACTCGCACCGCGAGCGGCTGCTCGATGCGCTGCGACGCAAGGAAATTCCATTCGTCATCAAGAATTTCTCGATTCTATCGAGCACGATTGTTCGCGATCTGCTCGCATGGCTGCGGCTGACCGGCGTTCCGGCGGACAATGTGGCATGCGCGAGAGCGCTGGCAGCGCCTTACTGGGGACTGGAGCCGCGCGACCTGGTGCGCCTCGCTGAACGCGCGGAAAAAAACCACCGGCGTCCGCTTTCCGATGAAATCGAAACGGCGCAGCGAGAGTTGCCATTCTCACGGAAAGGAACGCGGCTGCCGGAATTCGCGTTGCTGCTGAAGCGCCTGCGAGAGGTGGCAAAAAAGAAATCGGCGACCGAAGTGCTTGACGAACTCATCGCCGCGCTCGAACTCGCGCCGCTGCCTTCGGACGCGGACCGGCACTACCTCGATCGCTTCACCGGCTTCGTCAAAGAATGGGAAAAGAAAAGCGATGGTAAAAGCCTGCGGCACTTCCTGGAATATTTGAATTATTTTCACGAAGCGAATGGCGACATCCATCTCGAACAGGAATTGTCCGACGACGCCGTGCAGTTGATGACCGTTCACGCCGCAAAGGGCCTCGAATTTCCTTACGTTTTCATTTTGCGGCTTTCGAAGAGCGACTTCCCTTCCGGGGCGCGCAAGGTGGTTTTCGAGTTTCCACCCGACCTCATGAAAGAAGAGCAGCCAAAGGGAGATTTCCAGAAGCAGGAGGAGCGGCGTTTGTTTTACGTGGCGCTGACACGCGCGCGGCAGAATCTCACGCTCACGACGATCGTAAACAAACGCAAAAGTGCGTCGCCCTTCCTGGAAGATTTTCTGATGAATCCGAAGATTCAGCGCTTCGACGCCGCGCAGCTCGCTCCAAAGATCGAGCTGCCGCCTGCGGAAGAAACCACCGGCCCTGCTCCCGATCCGGCCGATCCCGTGCAACTCTTCGGTCCCGCTGGTGAAAACGCGCGCGCGTATTCACGTGTTGCATTGTGGGCCAAGGCGTATCACCCGTCGCAGCCGGAACCGCTGCAACTGAGCGCTTCCGCAATCGACGCGTACGAATCCTGCCCGATGAAGTATTTGTTCCAATACGTGTGGGGAATTCGCGGCGGGCCGCATGCCGCAATGACGTTCGGCAACGTGATGCACACGACCATCAAGCAGTTCGTCGCCGAGATTCGCAAGCGCCGCAAGATCCCGTTCGACGAAGTCGCTGCAATCTACGAGCGCGAGTGGTCGTCCGCCGGTTTCCCGGACGATTATCAGGAGGAGGAGTACCGCAAGGCGGGGCTCGAGCAGCTCGAAAATTTTTGCCGCAGCTATTCCGCCGCGCCCGCCGACGTCCTGAGTCAGGAAAAATCTTTCGAGTTTCCGCTCGAACACAACGTCGTGGTCACGGGGCGGATGGACCAGGTGAACCGGATCGGCGCGAAGCAAGTGGAAATCGTGGACTACAAGACCGGCAAACCGAAAGATGCGAAGAAAGCCGCGGAGAGCCTGCAATTAAGCGTCTATGCGCTGGCGGCGAAGGAAGTGCTGGACCTCGATCCGGCGCGCCTCGTGTTTTACAACTTGACGACAAACGAAGCCGTGGCCGCCGCGCGCGACGCGAAGACGCTCGCGAAGACGAAGCAGACGATCTCAGAAGTGGCCGATCAGATTCGCTCCGGAGAATTTTCCGCGAAGCCGGGTTTCCTGTGCGCGTACTGCGATTACAAACCGCTTTGCCCGGCGCACGAGCAATTGATTTCGATCCAACCTGCGAAAACGCCTGCTGCGAAAAATTGAAGCCGCGACGGCGCAAGAAATTCCGCGACACAAAATAAAAAGGCGGGATGGCCATTTGTTCAACGGGCATCCCGCCTATTCCGAGTGTGGGCTTCTCTCAAATTCGAAGCCCGGATCAGCTCCGCGCATGAACTACAGTGGAACTATCTCCCCGCGAGCCGACGCGCATCAAATTTCAATTCGCGCTCGATTCGTTCAGTCCATCTATAAATGTGCACGCGAATGAAGTCAAGAAGAAAAAGTCGCGCAGACATTTCGTTTTCGAAAAGATTTGGAATTTTTAACGCAACGCCCGCGTGGCGCTCTCGTAGTAGCCCTCGCGCGCGGAGACATCGAGGTCCGCGCGCCGGACGCGCACCTCGAGCGTGTGATAATCCTTTTTCCGGTCCACATCCTGCGGGTTGAAAGTGAGCGTATATTGATTGCGCGCTTCTTCCGTGACCGCGGAATAGAGACGCTCGAGATCCCGTTGCTTCCCGGCATAGAATGAATCGCCCCCGGTGAAGGCCGCGTACTTCTCGAGGCGCGCGGTTTCATGCTGTAGAAACGCGTGCCCGACCGAAATTGAATACACGGACACGTCGGAGTTGAGAAGCAGCTGCACAACCGATTCGAAATGGTGCTTGTTGTGCTTGGAGTTGTTCCCGTCGGAGATCAGGAAGATAATCTTGCGGCGGTCGCGGCCGCGTCCTTTGAGCATCTCGCCCGCGGCGTAGAGTGCGTCGTCGATATCTTTCGTTTCTGTGATGATGGGCGCGCCGCCGCCTATGTTGCCGCCCGGTTGCTGCGATTGTCCGTTGATCACCGGGCCGGCCGTCATCGGGCCGTCCACGACGACTCCGGGCATGTGCGAGCCGATTTCGAGCCGCTTGAGTTGCGTGAAGAGATCGTCGTTGTTGAATGAGAAGTCCGAGATGGTTTCCGGGAATTCGTCGTAGACGACGAGAGCGGCCTCGTCGTTGGGACCGAAGCCGGCAGCGATGCTTTCCAGGCTTTTCTGAACCTGCTCGGCGGACTTCTGCGAAAGATTGTTGTCGATGAGAATGACGGCGGAAAGCGGGAAAGGATCGGAAGTAAAATAGATGATCTGCTGTTCGACGCCGTCCTCAAACACGCGGAATTCGTCACGCTGGAGATCGCCGATGAGTTGGCCCTGGCGATTTTTCACGGTGACGGGCACGATGACGAGGTCTGTGCGAACCTTGATTTGCGCCCGGGTGTCGCTCGGCGGGCGCGTTCCCTGGGCCGGCACGTTTTGCGAGGTCACGGGCTGGGTCGGCGGAGCGGGCGGCGCGCCCTGCTGCTGCGCGAGCGCCGGCGCATGAGGAATTGCAATGGCGGAGAGGCCGAGAAATAGGCCGATGCCAACTTTGATAAATTCCTGTGTCATCCGAGCGCCTCGCATCATATCCTTGGGCAGCTCCCGGGATTACCGCTCGTCAGTCACGCCCGACGCTCTCCATCAAACATCCGGTAGGGCGTTCACTGCATCGTACCATTCGGACTCGATACTCTGGGAGATTATACAATGCGACTGACCGGCCTCGCCGCGGGCATCCTTACACTGGTTGTAGCGGCCTATCTGGCAATGAGCACGGCGATGCCTGCGACCGGCGCTTCGGCCGATTCAAACCGTTCCCAGCAAACTACCCAGCAGGGCATCCCGCAAACTCAAGGTCCCTTGAAAGTCCAGGTGACCCTCGTCAACGTTTTTGCCACCGTGCGCGACAAACACAATGGGATTATCAACGACCTGAAAAAGGAAGACTTCAGAATCTTGGAGGATGGCCAGGAACAGAAGGTTGCATTCTTTACGAGGGAATCGGACATGCCGATCACGCTGGCGCTATTGATCGACACGAGCGGCAGCATGGATCGAGTCCTCCCGGCGGAACAGGATGCGGCCTCGCGCTTCATAAAGGAAATCATGCGCAAGAAGGATGAAGCGCTGGTCATCAGCTTTGATCTCGACGTAAATCTCCTCGCTGACTTCACGCAGGACACCGCGGTTCTCGAACGCGCCATTCGGCGGACGGTGATGAACGCTCCGCCGGCAGGAATCGGCGGGACCGCGGGGACGATTCCGAATCCCGGCGGCGGAACGAATCTCTACGACGCGGTTTACCTCGCTTGCCACGACGAGCTCGCCACCGAAGCCGGCCGCAAAGCGGTAATCTTGCTGACGGACGCGGAAGATACCGGGAGCAAACTGAATCTGAAGGATTCAGTCGAAGCCGCGCAGCGCGCCGACGCCGTGATCCACGTGCTTCTGATACGCGATTTCATGGCGACCTCCGGCGTTGGCCCCAGCGTGGCCCGCAAAATGGCGGACGATACGGGCGGCCGCGTGATCGATGTCCATAACGAGAAGTCACTCGAAAAAGCCTTCGACGAAATTTCCGAGGAGCTGCGCTCGCAGTACGTGCTCGGCTACTACCCCACAAACCTGAAACGCGACGGCCAGTTCCGCAAAATCCAGGTGCAGGTGGACCGTCCGGACATGAAAATCCTCGCGCGCAAGGGGTACTACTCCCCGCGGTAGTTCCGAAGAGCGCAGTTATTTGCCGGGAGAAGCGCCGCCCGGCGCGGACGTGGCGTAATAGCCTCTCCGCGTACGCACGGTGAGGCCCTTGCGGCCGGTATCCACCTGGATTTTGCGATATTTTCCGTTCGACTGCGGATTCGTGGGCGAGTATGCGATGAAATACTGGCTGCGCAATTCGTTGCCGATGTCCACGAACGACTGCGCGAGGTCTTCCACCTTGTACGGATAGAACGCGCGCCCGCCGCTCTGGTCCGCGAAATTCTCAAGCACTTTGTCTCCCGCACTCATGTGCAGCTTCCGCGGTGAGTCGCCGGTGATCGCCAGCCAATCCGTATTCGTGCTGATGGTGTAAATCGCAGCTTCGGCGCGAATGGCACCTTCAATCGCATCGCTCAGGGCGTGATCGCTCAAGTTGTCGTCGCCGTCGCTGATCACCACTAGGACGCGGCGAACCTCCGGATTGTCGCCTTTCGCCGGCGGAGGATTCATAATTTTTTCAGCGGCCCGGTAAATTGCGTCGTGCAAGGCGGTGCCGCCGCCCGCGCGCTGCCTGCGTATGGCTTTCGTGAGGAGCGCCAAATCTCCTGTGAAGTCCTGAATGATTTCCGGCTCGTTGTCGAACGTCATCAGAAACGCCTGGTCTTTGTTGCGGCGAATCACGCTGTTCAGGAAATCAATCGCGGCGTCCTGCTCGAATTGAAGCCGCGGCCGGATGCTGTTCGAGGTGTCGAGCAGAAGTCCGATGCGGAGCGGGAGGTCCGTCTCGCGGCCGAAGAAGCGGATTTCCTGCGGAGTGCCGTCCTCGAGAACTTTGAAATCGCTTTGCTCGAGGGTCGTCACAAAATTGTGGCGGCGGTCGGTGGCGGTTGCGACCAGGTGGACAAGCCCTACAGTCGTCCGGATCGTGGGAACTTGATTCTGCTGCGGCGGTGGCGCCGCCGTCTGGGACGGTTGAGATTGAGGTTGGGCTGCGCCGGCAGGAGGTGGCGGAGCAGGCGGCGCGGGCTGTTGCGCCCACGCGCGGCTTCCCGGGATCGCGAGCAACACAGCGAGCATGAAGAATGCGCGAAGGGTTTTCACGGGAACGATTATAGGAACTCCCGCAAGGCAGCGTCAATCAACTGCGGAGCGACTTTCGTCGCGTGTCCCAGATTCTTCAGGTAGCTGACCAAATCCTCCGGCAGAGGAGCGCGAATCTCCATACGCTTTCCCGTGCGCGGATGCGCGAACCCAATTCGCGCGGCGTGGAGAAAATTGCGACCGAGCGGCGGAAGCAGTTCCTCCGCGATGCGCTCCTGCCGCGGCGCACCGTACAGCGTGTCGCCCACGACGGGATATCTCAGCGCCGAAAAATGAACGCGAATCTGGTGCGTCCTCCCCGTGTGCAGATTTGCTTCGATGAATGTGAAACCGTCGAGCCGAAGCTTCACGCGCCAATCGGTGCGCGCTTCGCGGCCTTCGCGGCGGCGCGCGGTCATGCGGGTGCGGCGGCGGAGGTCGCGTGCGACCGGCAACTCGACGCTTCCCTCTTCTCCCTTCACCTTTCCGTGAAGCAGCGCGACATACGTCTTCTGCACGCGTCGCTCGCGAAATTCTTCAATCAACTGCAGATGAGCCGCGTCCGTGCGCGCAATCACCACGACGCCGGATGTGCCCTTGTCGAGACGATGCACGATCCCCGGACGCATCGGCCCGCCGACGGTCGAAAGTCCGCCCGCGCCAAAACGGTTCAAGAGCGCTGCTACAAGCGTTCCAGCGTCCGCTCCGGCTCCCGGATGGACGATCATCCCTGCAGGCTTGTTCACAACGGCGATGTCGTCATCTTCAAAAAGGATTTCAATCGGGATGACTTCCGCATCAACTCCGGGAAGCGCAGGCGGCGGAATTTCGACGGCAACAGTTTCGCCCGCAACGACGTGATACGACGGCTTCACTGCGGCGCCATTGACGCGCACGCGGCCCTCCTCCATCAGCGATTGAATGCGCGACCGGCTCATATTTGCGAGCTGCGATGCGAGGAAACGGTCGAGCCGTTGGCCCGTATGTTCGAAGGCGATGACAAACTGAACGCGACCGGAAGCGGCCCTGGCGGCTATGGAGTTTTCTGGCATGAGGAATTTGGCAGCGGCGCGAATCAAGATGCCGGCCGGAATCCCGGCTCTGGATCACAATACACTTTATCTTCCTGCCGCGGCACGAGCCGGCCTGGCGGAGGGGAGCGGCGCTCGGCCGTTCAATCCACGCCACCAGAGAAATGCGCCCAGCAAGATGAATCCAACGCTCACGAATTGCATAAGCGATACGCGGCCGTTCAACATCAACGTCCTGCCGGGATCGCCGCGAAGGAACTCAATCGTCCCGCGCTCCACTCCGTAAAGCATCAAATACGCGCCGAGGATTTCGCCGGTAAATCGCCGCCGCGCCCCTAGCCAGATCAGGATCGCAAGATTCACGCACTCAACTGCCACTTCGTAGAGCTGCGTCGGATGCAGGGGAATGCCGAGCGGCGTTCCCGCAAGGCGCGCTGCCAGCGGATTCGTAAATGTGACGCCCCAGGGAAGCGTCGTCGGCTTGCCGTAGCAGCAGCCCGCCGCAAAACAGCCGAGCCGTCCGATGAGATGGCCCAGCGGCATCGCTGCCGCATACGTGTCGATCAGCGGCAGGATCGGCATCTTCTGAAAATACGCGTAGAGAATAATCGTGAGATTGGCGCCGATGATGCCGCCGTAAAAAGTGCCACCCGATTGAAACATGGCCATGCTGAAAATCTCTCGTGGATTCGCGAGGTAATAGTCGAGCGCCGTGAAGACGAGCCACACTTTCGCAAGAATCAGCGCGGCGAGAACCGCATAGATGCCAAGGTTCCACACGCGGTCGGGATCGAGGCCCGTTCGCGGAGCCTGCCGCCGCGCATACCACAGGCCCAGCAGCACTCCCGCCGCCACCAGCACCCCGTATGTGTAAATCGTAAATGAGCCGAATTGGAAGAGAACCGGGTGCATTCATCAAACTCGCTGCTGAGTAGTGTGCTTCCAGTCGCGGAGGAGTTCCAGCACGACGAGTCCCGCGCCTGCAACAATCGCCGAATCGGCCAGATTAAACGTGTACCAGTGATGGCTGCCGAGGTGAAAATCGATGAAGTCGGTCACGGTGCGGCGCAGGACGCGGTCAAGAACATTCCCCGCCGCGCCCCCGAGAATCAGTGCCAATCCGGCGTGACCCAGCCAGCCGCCCGCGCGGCCCGTGGCCAGCAGCCAGATGAGCAGCACGATCACCGAAAGTGAAAACACAATCAGGAGTGGCGTGAGCCACGGCGCTTCGGAATCGGCAAGAAAACCGAATGCAACACCGGGATTGTTCGTATGCACCATGTTGAGCAAGCCCGGAATCATAACGCGCAGCGATCCCGCAGCCGTCATCTTCTCAACGGCGAACTTCGTCACTTGATCGGCGGCCAGAACGCCCAGCACGAGAAACGCGAGGCTGTACCATCCGGAACGCGTTGTGGGCATCATCAGGATTTCGCGCTCCGCGCCGACGAGTCCCGCTCGATTTCAGCAATCGCGGCAAGGCAGCGTTCGCAGAGGGTTGGGTAATCGGCGCTTTCGCCAACGTGCGTCGAATAATTCCAGCACCGCTCGCATTTCGCTCCCTGCGCGCGCCCGACGCGGACTCGCAAGCCGCCCTGTTCGGCGCCATCCGGCTTTTCGTCGGAAATTTCCACCTGCGACACGATGAAAAGCGCAGGTAGGATCGAGACGTGCTTTCGAAGCAGCGCGGCAAGATCCCCGCTCGCGCTGAGCGTGACGCGCGCTTCGAGGTTGGCGGAAATTGTTTTCGCGGCGCGCACCGGTTCGAGCGCCTTCAGAACCTCCTCGCGCACGATCAACAACCGCTCCCACTCTTTTGTGCGCGCGTCGTCGAGCGCGCTCTCCAATTCCTTCGCGGCGGGAAACACGGTCATGTGCACGCTCACGGGGTCGGCAGCGGTGTGCGGCAAAAACCTCCAGATCTCCTCCGAGGTGAATACGAGGGTTGGCGTGATCAGCCGCAAGAGCGCGCTCGCAATCCGGTAAACGGCCGTCTGCGCCGAGCGGCGTCCGCGATTCTTCGGGGCAAACGTGTAAAGCCGATCTTTCAGCACGTCGAAATAGAACGCGCTCAAATCCACCGAGCAGAAATCGTGCAGCGCGTGGTACACGCGGTGGAATTCGAATTTCTCGTACCACTCGCGGCACTGCCGCACGAGCGCTCCGGTGCGGCGAAGCATCCAAGCGTCCATCTCCCAGAGATCGGCGTCCGAAACCGCATCGCGCGCGGGATCGAAATCAACAAGATTCGAAATCGCAAAGCGAAACGTGTTGCGAATCTTGCGGTACGCTTCGGCAAGCTGCTGCATCATCGCGTCGGAATTCCGCACGTCGGCAGTGTAGTCCTGCGAAACGACCCACACGCGCAGCAAGTCCGCGCCCCATTTCTGCACGATTTCGTTCGGCTCCATCGCATTGCCGAGCGATTTCGACATCGGCGCGCCCTTGTCGTCGAGCGTCCATCCATGCGTCACCACCTGCTTGTAAGGCGCGCGGCCGCGCAACCCCACGGCGACGAGCAGCGAGCTCTGAAACCAGCCGCGATACTGGTCCGGGCCTTCCATATAAACATCCGCGGGCCAGGTGCCGTCTTTTTCGCTCAGCACGGAGAGATGCGTCGAGCCGGAGTCGAACCACACGTCGAGCACGTCGGTCTCCTTACGCCATTTCGACGCGCCGCAAGCGCACTTCGTTCCGGGCGGCAGCAATTCTTCCGCCGAATGCGTGAACCACGCGTCTGCGCCTTCGCGCTCGAAAAACGGAATCACATTCCGCAGCGCCGCATAATTTTCCATTCGCTTGCCGCAGGCTTCGCAGTAGAGAACCACGAGCGGAACGCCCCAGAAGCGTTGGCGCGAAATGCACCAGTCCGGGCGCTCGGCCACCATATTGTGAATGCGCTGCTCGCCCCACTCCGGCGTCCATTTCACTTTTGTGATTTCCGCGAGGGCCTTCTTGCGCAGATCTTTCAGGTCGAGCCCGATAAACCATTGCTCGGTGGCGCGGAAGATTACGGGATTGTGGCAGCGCCAGCAATGCGGATAGCTGTGCGTGAGCTTCCCTTCTCCCACGAGCGCGCCGCGCTGCTTCAAGAGCGCGACGATCAACGGATTCGCCTCGAACACCGTCTTGCCTTTGTATTCCGGCAGGCCTTCGGTGAATCGTCCGTCGTCATCCTGCGGTGCGTACGCTTCGAGGAAATATTTCTGGCCCGTGTAAAAATCTTCCGCACCGTGGCCGGGAGCCGTGTGCACGATTCCGCTTCCTTGATCGAGCGTGACGTAGCTCGCGAGCACTCCCGGAACGCGCATTTCGAGGAACGGATGTTGAAACTGGACGCCCTCGAATTCCTTGCCTTTCCACCCGCCGTGAGTTTTTCCCACTTCGAGCTTCAATTCGCTCGCCGCCGGTTCGAGCCGCTCTTTCGCAAGGAGCAGTTTCCCGGCGGAAGTTTCCGCCACGACGTATTCGAAGTCAGGATGAAACGCGAGCGCGCGGTTTGCGGGAAGCGTCCACGGAGTCGTGGTCCAGATCAACGCGTTGACGTCGCTCCCGAGCATCTTCGACTTCGCGTCCACGACCACCGGAAACTTCACCCAGATCGACGAGCTCGTGTGGTCTTCGTATTCCACTTCCGCTTCGGCGAGCGCGGTGCGGTCGTAGATGCACCAGTAAACCGGCTTCAGCCCGCGATAGATGTTTCCTTTCTCGAGGAATTCAATAAACGCTCCGGCCACGCACGCTTCGTGGTGTGGGTCCATCGTGAGGTACGGCTTGTCCCACTGAGCGAAAACCCCCAGGCGCTTGAAGTCGCGCTTGTGCGCTTCGACGTAACGCAACGCGAATTCGCGGCACATGCGGCGAAATTCGGCCGCGGAGACTTTCGTCGTTTTCCCGCCGAGTTCTTTTTCAACTTTCGTCTCGATGGGCAGCCCGTGGCAATCCCAGCCGGGAATGAACGGCGCGCGAAAGCCGGCCATGGATTTCGACTTCACGATCATGTCCTTCACGATCTTGTTCAGACCCGTTCCGAGGTGGATTTCGCCAGTCGGGTAAGGTGGCCCGTCGTGGAAGACGAAGAGCGGTGCACCCTCGCGCGCTCCCAGGATGCGGTAGTACAGCTTCATCTCCTCCCAGGCGGCCAGTTGTTCGGGCTCGCGCTCGGGCAACTTTGCTTTCATAGGAAAATCTGTTTTGGGAAGATTGAGGGTACTTTTCAGGTCGAGGATTTTGGCCATTTTGCCGAGTTCGGGAGCCCTTTCTACGATTGCGAGCCAGGTCGCTGTGGCACAGGGACTTTTGCCGGCGCCGCAAATACCACAGCCTCAATCAACTGCGCCCCCCGTTCACGTCTTTGAAACTCAAAATCCAAGGTTCACGCTGTATGTTACAATGAATCCGAAGGCGTGTCAGCCGTGCCCGGCCCAGACATCCTTTTCCGCGGACGAGCGTCTAAGAATAAGAGCCTTCACGGGAAAGGAACACAGGCAATTCGGATGGGAGATTTGACCGCAAGACTCGACAGACTCGATAGACCCACTGGCCCCACAGGCGACCCGATGGTCCGCCTAGGCCGGTTGAATTCGCCGCTCCGCCAATCCGGCTTCCGGAACTTCTTCTCCAACCTTCGAGATTTCCTCGTGGAAAGGCCCGCGAAAATTCGCGGGGGAAAACCGGAAGTTTTTAACACGCCCAGCTTTGGCGCCGGTGTCGGCGCGAACTTGAAGGAATTCTTCCGTTCTGCCCCTCGTGGGTCTCTCAATTCCGACCTGCTCGTCAATTGGAATGTGGGGTTCGGCAGCTTCTGGCAAAACCTGCGGGAATCGATTTTTCCGCCGAAGCTTCCGCCGCTCAAAGTATCGAGCCCGCCGGTTGCCGTGCCGGAAATCTGGTCGAGGAACACGCAATTTACGCGTGTACAGGCGCTTTCGCTGGCATTCCACGTCCTGGTGCTCGTGCTGATCATCGTCCCGCTACTGCCGGAGTTGATGTCGCCTCCGACGACGCAGGCGAAGACCATCATCACGGACATCAACATCTCGCCCTATCTCCCGAAGCTGCCCGCCGGCGCTAAGAAGGCAGGCGGTGGAGGCGGTGGCGGTGAGCGCAATCCGCTGCCTGCAAGCAAGGGCAAGCTGCCGAACTTCGAGAAAATGCAGCTCGCGCCGCCCAGCGTGCGGCCTCCAATTAATCCAAGGCTTGCAGTGACTCCGACCGTTGTGGGCATCCCTGATATTCATCTGCCGAGTCCGAACATGCCGAACTGGGGCGATCCACTCGGAAAAGTCGTGAATGATTCGAGTGGCCCGGGTAGCGGCGGCGGAATCGGCACGGGAAGCGGCGGCGGCGTTGGAAGCGGCGACGGAAGAGGCGTTGGCCCCGGACATGAATGGGGGACCGGAGGCGGATACCCGAGTGCAGGGACGGGCGGTTATGGAGTCCCGGCTTGCCTCTACTGCCCAAATCCTCAGTTCTCCGATGAAGCCGTGAAGGCAAAATATCAAGGCACCGTCCTGCTGATGGCCGTCATCACTGCCGACGGCCGCGCAACCGACATCCGCGTTGCCAAGGGGCTTGGCCTCGGCCTCGATGAAAAAGCAATTGAGGCGGTTCGCACGTGGCGCTTCAAGCCCGCAATCGGTCCAGATGGAAGACCGAGCTCCGTCGTTTCACCGATCGAAGTCACGTTCCGCCTGTACTGACGATCTGCTTCGCAATCAACTGCCATTAACCTTCACGACCGCAGCGTATCTGCGCGTGCGCGCTTCTGTTACGATGAACACCATGAAACGAATTCATTTCATCGGGATCATTCTCGCGATCGCATCGCTCATCGTCGCGCCGCGCGCGTTCGCACAAGATGGCTCGATTCAATTTGCAGTTCGCGCGACTCCTTCCAGCGGCGTCGAAGAACCTGTCCGCGGATTCCCGTTCTATCTTTTGAGCAAGAGCTTCGAGGAAATCCGCAAGGAAGCTGTCGCAAAATTCCCGAAGCCCGACATGAACGCGTACATCGACACGCTCAAGGTCTCGGATGAATTGAAGGCCTGGATGAAAAAGAACCACTGGGTCCGTTTTTACGGCGAGGACTTCATCGACAAACTGAAAGTGGACGATGTGATGAACGTCCCCGAATTTTTTTCTGCCTATGTCGAAAGGAATTCCGGCGACCAGACGGTGGTATTTCCAAGTCCCAAGTACAAACTTTCGGACAAAGCGAAGGACCCGGCGAAATATGACAGGCTTGTGAAGGAGTATCACGACGCCGTCCGGCGCTTTCTCGTTGCCAATCCGAAAAGCATGGCAGGGATCGATTTGGTCCTCGAGGACATGAATCCCGCGAACGGGTGGGACCAGATCGAGCGGAAGAGCGACCCGGAACTGCATCGCATGACGCTCGATTTGGCGAGATCAAAGTATCTCGTCGCGCGGGCCGAAACGGATCTCCAGGGCCAGGGATCTTTGCGTGGGATTCCGCAGGGAACGTACTGGCTCACAACCCTCGAGGTTGCCGCGACAATCGGCGACGCGCGGCTGCGCTGGGACACTCCCGTCACGGTGCGAGCCGGCGGCGTGACCAACATCACGCTTTCCAACTTCAATTCGATTCAAGCAGGTCGTAATTCCCCTTAGTCTTTGATCGGAACGAGGTCCTGGGTGTCGAAACCTTACTTGATTGCGTCGCTGATTCTTGGCCTGGGTGACGCGAATCCCTCCGTGCGCGAAAATGCGGCTGCGGAAATTTTTCGCATGGGCCGTGAGATGGCTCGCGACGTTGCCACCATTTGGCTCACGGAGCCGGAGCTGGCCGGTTGTTTCGCCCTGGGCGCTTCGCACTTCCCCGAAACAACCGTCGGCGTTGCCGTTCAGCCCGAACAGTTTGAGCGCATCCACACTGCAAATGGGTCGCCTCGTCTTGCGGAGGTTCCTCCGGACCAGGACGCCGGGGAATTTGAACTTCATTTCCCGGAAAACCAGCGGCTCGACATCCTTACGACCCGGCAACCGGGCGGTGCGGGAGCGATTGCGCGATTTCTCGCGAAATTCGGCGAAGGCATCCAGCAGGTCGAATTTCTCACGATCAACGTGGATCGCGCGACGCAGATTCTTCAAAAGCGGTTTGACCTCGCGCCGGTTTATCCCGAGACGCGCGCTGGCGCAGACGGAACGCGGGTGAATTTCTTTCTCGTCCCCTCGCCGCAGGGCGATAAAGTTCTCGTCGAGCTGGTGGAAGAAAAACGCGAATCCCAGGCCTGATTCCCGCCGTTTAATTCCTCGGAACTTTGCTGCGGTTTCATTTTTTCAGGCCGCCGCTGCATTTCACGATTACTTGCGGCCCCGAGGCAAAACAGGTAAAGTGGCGAAACTTTCGGCCGCGCACGAATTCGCCCAGGAGCAGACCGATGCCGTATGTAGATGAAGTCGAAGAGGCGCAGGCTGACGTGCGTCTGCGGACCTTGTACGGAAAAATCGAAAAGGACCTCGGATTCCTGCCGCATTATTTCAAGACGCTCGGCGCGAAGCCGCAGGTGATCGAAGCGCAAATGCAGTTAAGCGACGCGATCGTTTCGGACGGCGCGCTTACGAAAACGGTGAAAGAACAGATCGGCGTCGCCGTGAGCGGCATCAATTCGTCAGCGTATTGCGTGATGTTTCACATGGAGTTGCTCCGGCGATTCGGCGTGGAAAAATCGCTCGCGCGCAAGCTGACTACCGACTATGAAAATGCCGCGGTGGATCCAAATGTGAAAGCGCTCCTCCGCTTCGCCGACAAACTGACCCGCCATCCGGATGACATCGAGGAAGCGGACATCGAGACGCTCAAGAAAGCCGGATGGGACGAAGCCGCCGTGCGCGAGACGGTCCTGACCGTGGCCTATTTCAATTTTGTCAACCGCGTTTCTCTGGGCCTCGGCCTCGTCACGGATTTTTAGCGGCGGCTCGCCTATTCCCCGCTCTGCTCGATCAACTTGGCGACAAGCGCCGTCCACCCCGTTTGATGGCTTGCGCCGAGCCCCGCGCCCGTTTCGCCGTGGAAATATTCGTGATAGAGAATGAGATCTCGCCAGTGTGGATCGTCCTGAAATAGTTTGTTATCCCCAAACACAGGCCGCCGTCCGTCTGCACGCGTGAAAATTCGCACCAGCCGGCGCGAAAGCTCGGCGCTGATTTCCCAGAGTCGATAGCGTTTCCTCGATCCGGTTGGGAACTCGATCTGAAGCTGATCGCCGTAATAGTTGTCGTACCGCTGGAGCGCCTCGATCAGCAAAAAATTCATGGGAACCCAAACCGGGCCGCGCCAGTTCGAGTTGCCGCCAAAGAGAGCCGAAGTGGATTCGGCGGGCTCGTAGTCCACCCTGTTTTCCTGGCCGTCGAACGCGAGCGTGAACGGATGTTCCTGGTGATACTTCGAGAGCGACCGGATACCATAGGGCGAAAGGAACTCGTTTTCGTCAAAGAGGTATCGGAGAACCCGTTCCAGGCGCGTTTTATCCACGATCGAAAGCAGAATTCGCGATCCCTTCTCGGTCTTCTGACTCACATCAATGTGTTCTTTGACCCAGGGGCGATGCTCCAGAAACCATTGCATGCGCTTCGTGAAATTGGGAAGGCTCGCGAGCGTGGCGGGATCGAGCGCTCGAACGCCGAACAACGGAATAATCCCCACCAGGGACCGTACCTTGATGGGAAGGTGCGAGTGGCCCGGCAGGTGGATCATGTCGTAGTAGAATCCATCCTCTTCGTCCCACAAGCCTTCGACCTCTCCGCCAATCTTGTTCATCGCCTCCACGATATTCACAAAATGTTCGAAGAACTTGCTGGCCACGTCTTCATAGACGGAATCCGTCCGCGCCAGCTCCATCGAAATGGCAAGCAACGACAGTGAGTACCCAGCCATCCAGCTCGTCCCATCGGATTGTTCGATCGTGCCCCCCTGCGGAAGCGGCTGGGACCTGTCAAACACCCCGATGTTGTCGAGGCCGAGGAATCCGCCCTCGAATACGTTCATGCCCTCGGGATCCTTTCGGTTCACCCACCACGTGAAATTGAGGAGGAGCTTGTGGAATATGCGCTCGAGAAAGGCCCTGTCGAATTTCCCGCTTACGCGCCCCTCAATCTGATAGACGCGCAGCGCAGCCCAGGCATGCACCGGCGGGTTGACGTCGGAAAAATTCCATTCATACGCAGGCAATTGCCCGTTCGGATGCATGTACCATTCGCGAAGAAAGAGCACGAGCTGTTCCTTCGCGAAGTCAGGATCAATCGTGGCCATCGCCACGCAATGGAACGCCAGGTCCCAGGCCGCGTACCACGGATACTCCCATTTGTCGGGCATCGAGATAACGTCCGAGTTGTACAGGTGCGTCCAATGTCGATTGCGGCCTGAGCCGCGTTGGGGGTCCGGAGGGGGCTGCGTCGAATCGCCCGCAAGCCAGCGGCGAACATCGTAGTGGTAGCTCTGCTTGCCCCAGAGAAGCCCCGCGAACGCCTGCCGCTGCACCAGCTTGGAATCTTCGCTCAATGCGCGGCCACTGCGCTGAGCGTAAAATTCATCCGCATCGTTCCGCCGGTCGATAAAAATCTGCTCGAACCCGGCGCCGAAGAATTCCTTTGCAGCGTCGGATGTATTCGCAGGTTTGCGGTCCATCAGGCGGAGTTGAATCGACCAACTTTTCCCCGGCGCGATTTCCGAAGCAAAATGCGCCGCGGCTTTCGACCCGTTCATCTCCGGATTCACGGCCTCGCGCTCGCCCTGGATCAAATGGCGGTGGAAAGCGTCTTTTACGTAGGGATTCTTGTTCGGATGTTTGTAAAGCCGTTCCGTGTTCGTCTCATTGTTGGTGAAAAGCATTTCCGGAGTGCCGTTGACGATCAGCCAGCGCTTGCCGTAGTGAAACTCCGTCGCTTCGATCAGGCGAGTCCCGGCGGGCCCATCGATCAGGGCAGCAGTTGCCGGATCGTATTTTTCGCCCCAGCTCCAGCGATTGCGAAACCAAAGCGTCGGCAACAGGTGAAGCCGCGCCGCTTCCGGCCCGCGGTTCCACGCCGTAATGCGAATCAGGATGTCTTCGACTGCGGCCTTAGCGTATTCCACAAAAATATCGAAGTAGCGGTTCTCCTGGAATATTCCCGTATCCACGAGTTCGTACTCCGGTTCCAGCCGCGTCCGCTTTGCGTTTTCCGACAGGAGCTGTTCGTACGGGAATATAGCTTGCGGATATTTGTAGAGGTATTTCAGGTAACAGCTCGTCGGCGTGGCGTCGAGATTGTAGTAATACTCTTTCACATCCTCGCCGTGATTGCCTTCGGCGTTTGTCAGCCCGAAGAGCCGCTCTTTCAGGATCGCATCCTTCTCGTTCCAGAGCGCGAGGGCAAAACAGATGTGCTGGTGACGGTCGCAGATTCCGCCGATGCCGTCTTCGCCCCAGCGATAGACGCGCGAACGCGCGTGGTCGTGCGGAAGATAACCCCATGCATCGCCGTTGGGGCTGTAATCCTCGCGGACCGTTCCCCACTGCCGTTCGGAAAGATAAGGCCCCCAGCGTTTCCAATGGATGTCACGCTCGGCACTCTCCTTCAACCGCTGCTCAACCTTTGTCATTCCTGAATCTCTTTTCCCGTCGAATTCCACCCGCTCGCGGATTTCCAGTGTGCAGCACTGTAACGAGCATCGCCACAAATTCGCAAGCGATGATGTCTGAAATACAAGAGTTATCTGAGCGCGACGCGACGTCGCAGTGGCGCGAAGGGTATTCGATTCTGTATTCTCCATGGATCGCGCAGGTGGAGATGGCGTCGGTCCGGGAAGAGACAACTCGAAAATCAGACTCCGCCGCCGCGGCTGCATCCGCTCGGCAATCTGCTCGCATCGCAATGTTTCTCGTGGTGATCGCGGCGACGGCCGTGGTTGCGCCGATGTTTTTACTCGGCAATGCATCCGGCCACGACTTCCAGTTCCACCTCGCATCCTGGTTGGACGCCGCCGGGCAATGGCGTGAAGGCACGCTTTATCCTCGCTGGGCCGAGTGGGCGAATTGGGGCTTTGGCGAGCCGCGCTTCGTTTTCTATCCGCCCGCGTCGTGGATGGCCGGCGCCGCGCTCGGCTCGGTCCTACCCTGGAGGATGGCGCCCGGAGTTTTCATTTGGCTCACGATCATTCTGGCGGGCTTCCACATGTGGCGGCTCGCACGTGAATGGCTGCCGGGTTCGCAAGCCGCCGCGGCAGCAGTTTTCTTCGCCGTGAATCCGTATCATCTCGTCGTCGTTTATTACCGGAGCGATTTCGCCGAACTGCTCGCCAGCGCGATCCTGCCGTGGATGATTTGGCATGCTTTGCGAGTTCAGCGCGAAGGCTGGCGTCGTGTGCCAATGTTGGCCGTCTCCTTCGCTGCGATCTGGCTCTCGAACGCACCCGCGGCTGTCGTCACCACGTATTCACTCGTCCTGTTGCTGGCCGTCGGAGCCATCCTGCGCCGCAGTTTCCAGCCGCTGATTGCAGGCGGCGCGGCAATGGCGGCCGGCTTCGGGCTCGCCGCGTTCTACATCCTGCCCGCCACATGGGAACAGCGCTGGGTGCAAATCGCGCAGGCCATAGGGCAAAATCTTCGCCCCGATCAGAATTTTCTTTTCACGCATTCGAACGACCCCGAATTCGTCTTGTTCAACTGGAAAGTTTCCGGCGTGGCGCTCGGCGTGACGCTCGTTGCAGGAATTGCTTGTGTTCTGTCCGCGCGCCTGCGCCGAAATTTCCCGGAACTTTGGTGGATGCTCCTCGCGTTGGGCGCCGTTTCGGTGCTTCTGATGTTTCCGCCGAGCGCACTGCTCTGGCGTTCGTTGCCTGAATTGCGATTCGTGCAGTTTCCATGGCGCTGGCTTGTACCGCTCGACGTTGTTTTCGCTTTTTTCGTGGCCGCCGCAATGGGCCGCGCACGCAGGCAATGGATTGGCTGGCTGGTTCTCACTGTTGCAATTGGGGGGGCGGGCACTCTGATGGTCCGCGGTGCCTGGTGGGACAGCGAGGACATCCCGACGCTGCAGGACGGAATCGCTTCAGGCAACGGCTACGAAGGCACGGACGAGTACGCGCCGCTCGGCTGCGATCGCTACAACCTCCCCGAGACGGCTCCGCGGATTGCGAAGCTCGACCCACAATCGGGGCGTGTTGTTCCGGCGAGCGGCGTTCGCGCGCACGTCGAAAGATGGACCGGCGAGCGCAAAGTCTTCATGGGGGAAGCGGCGCAGGGAGTCACGCTCGCACCTCGGTTGGTGAACTATCCGGCGTGGGAGGTGCAGGTGGACGGAAGGACGACTCTCACGAAGCCGGACACGGAAACCGGACAGCTTTTCGTGCCCCTGTCTCCGGGCACTCACACTGTTGAAATTCTCTTTCGTCGCACGCGGGATCGGACTGCGGGCGGTGGGATTTCTCTGCTCGCGGCGGCGCTGCTCATTGGACTCGAACTTTTCTTCCGGCGCCGGAACACACCCGCGCAGCACTACAGCCTCTAGCCACTTGTTGTATGGGGATTTATTCGCCGCAAATCAATACTGCGTTTGTGAAGCGGACTGCGTCTGTGGCGTTGGCTGCGTCACAGGGGCAGGAGCCGTCGCAGGCGTTGCATTGCTCGGAGAAGTGGCTGGCGCAGGCGCGACCGACTCGGTGCTATCCGAATGCGGCTTGAGAGAAAACCGCACGCCGCGCTTCGAGTTCTCATCCACCGTGCGTTGCAAATCCAACTGATCCATTTCGACTTCGTTTTCGCCGCCGTAATTCACGTAATAGTGCAGCCGGCCGTCCTTGAGCCAGTAGTCGCTTGCAACAAACATGGTGCCGTCTTTCAAATAGAGAAGAACGGTTGGCGTCGATGCCGCCATGTTGCCCGTTGGCGGATTCGTGTTCGGCGAACCCTCCAGAGCCGGCGCGCTCTCGTAGCTGCTCGAATTGTCGTCGCTCGAGCCGGAATAAGGCCCCGGAATCTCTATGTTGTAGTTATAGCCGATCGCGGGGTAGCCATAACCATAGTAGCCGGGCCAACCCCACCACGGGTCATACGCGTAGGGAGCCCAGAAAGGATCCCAACCCCATGACGGCCACCAGGGATCCCACCAATCGCCGAAGCCAAGCCCAAATCCAAATCCCCAGCCGAAGCCGCATCCAAAGCATCCGCCGCGAAAACCAAAACGCCCGAAACCAAAGCGGTTAAAACCAAACCGGTTGAAACCAAATCTCGGGCTCAACGAATTCGCGCGGAAACCGCCTCCAAATCCCGCTCTTCCGCCGAATCCGCCTCTGCCGAAAGAAGTAGCTCCCGGGCGCGATCCAAACGGCGTGCCGAATCGCGAGGTTGCAGAAGTCGAGGTGCTCGACGCAGCTCGAGAGCCGGTGAAGCTTGAACTTGCACGCGCGGAACTACCAAAGCGAGAGTTCGTGATGTTGGACACAGCGCGGTCTCGCGAGATGCCCGAATTCACAGACCTCGCCGTGGAAGGCCGGCTTGACGCGGAGTTGGAAGCTGCGGCGCGCGAATTGGAAGCAACTGCCGGGCGCGCTCCGCCGTTCGAAGCGCCGCCGGTTCTCGATGCCGAAACATTTCTCGCGGTTCCAAACGAATGCCATTCATTCATCGTGGGGCGTGTTGCGCGAGCAGCTCGAGCTGCCGACCTTCCGGCATTTGCAGAGTTGCGCGCAGCCGATCCCGCGCCGAAGCGCGCGCTCGAAGTCGGTCCTGTGGCGCGCCCGCTCCCATTCCTGCCATAAGATCCGGCCGATCGGTTGCCGTATGCATTCCCGCCGCGGTAACCACCAGCATAGCCTCGGTATCCGCCTGCATTTCCACCCGGCCTGCCATAAGATCCGCCGCCCATGCGCGAAGGCGCGCTGCCATGATAACCGCCGCCCGCACTGCCACGAGACGCGCCACCCCCGCCGCCATGGAAGCCTCCAGCTCCGCCACCATGAAAGCCACCACCGCCTCCGCCACCATGGAAGCCGCCACCACCACCGCCTCCGCCGCCATGTCGTTGCGCGAAGGCTGGCGCGGACGCGCCACCAAGGGCTATCGAAGCTATTAATGCGAAGAGGAATTTCAGGAAGGTGGAAGGTTTCATCTTAGTTCCCCCATCCAATCAAAATCTGCGGGCGATACTTGCTATCTGCACGCATTCTACTACATTCGATTCCGGATAGCTGCACTTGGTTGCAGCAACGTAATTTGGCCAGGTTGAACAAACGCGACGGGCACACTTATTCCCTCCTATAGCAACCCGGATATTCCAGTTTAGTTGCGCTGAATTCGTAATTTCCTGCGTCCCCTTCGTTTCATTGCCCAAACCCCAGGTCCTATGCGTTCCATACCGCACGCCGGTCACGGCCCACACTTTTGCACAGTGAAAAGATCTTGCTCGCATGGGAGGTCCATAGTCATTGAGTTGATCGCCCGCTTGTTGTATAAGTGCGCTCACCGAATGACTTTCGGGAGATATGCGTTCAGAACTTATCCGCATTGTAGCCGTCGGCTTGCTGGTCTGCAGTCTCATCTCGCTCGAATTTCCTGAATTGGTCAGACTCACCGACGATACGTCAAACGACTTCGCGCTCGTGACCTCGCAAAAACCACCATCCCTTGCTCCCGTTGCTCCCACTCCTACGTTGCAGTTCCACTTCTACAGCAACAGTCAAGATCGCGAACAACCGTTCGTCCACTACCAGTCTTGCCAGGATTCACATCCCTCGAGCGAGGATCTTCACTTCTTCTGTATTCGGCGGACATAGGCCACCATCTCCCTGGAGAATTGCGCAGCCGGGGATCTCGAGTTTTTCTCTTCGACGCGCGGCCGCACATGATTTTCTGATTCGGTCCCCAATCAGGGACCGGCTTTGCAATCGGGAGCGAATGGAATTTCAAGAGCGAAAGGGAGTCCGGCAATGAAACCCGTTCTGAGTATGGAAGACCGGAAAATTTGGATGGATTTTCTTCAGGATTTGATCTTTGACGCGAAAAACCCGAACGATGTCGATCTGCTCGTCCAGCTCGTCACAGCCATGCAGCAATCTCCTGCTCTGCACATGCACGACAGCGTTCCGGGTGCCGAATCGATTGGACAGCGTGGAGTCTAAATCTTTTTCTTGGGAGGAAATTACGATGGATCCGACGTATGAAATCTTCAAACAGATTCCGGACGAAAATCCCATTTGGATCGGCGTGGTCAAAGGCGTGCAACAGGCAAAGCATGTCCTGATCACTCTGGGCTCGAGCTCGCGGATGACGTATTTCGCGTATGACGAGCGCTCCGGAAAAGTTTTTGAAGTGTTCGACGACGTAGCGTAAAGTCTCGCGCGCATCGCACCGTCATGCGAGCTCGGCCTCGAAACAATTTCTCGAACCGGAAGTGCGTCGAGACGCGGGCGGCCCGGCTAGCAAGCTGAAGAATTTGGCTGGGAGGCCTGGACTCGAACCAGGATAATCAGATCCAGAATCTGATGTACTGCCAATTGTACGACCTCCCAGCAGTTGCAACGGCGAGACAATAAAAAAGGGCCGTTGGCACGACCCTCATCTACTTTACTGGCCGAACGCGATTTCGTCAACCGCGCGCCGCACGCTCTCGAATGGGAACCAGCCGCTTGTCGCGAATGTAAAACTCCTTCCCGCGCCAGTGAATGCGCTGCGGAAAAAAACTCGCGACCCACACGATGAACGCGAAGGCGTCGCGCAGGCCGAGCAGCCACGGCTTTTTCCGCACGAGCGAATCCCGCATCCCGCGCGCACCCACCGTCAGCGCGAGCTCGCCGCGCAGCAATGCATAAGCTCCCACGTAAGCCGCGATCGTCAGTTCCGATCGCGCCAGCGAAACGGCGAGAAGCGTCCACGGCAATCCAAACGAAAAAATCATGCCGAGATGACCCCACGGGCGCGAGCATCGAATGCTGAGGTTCCACCGGATCTGATGGCGAAACGCATCGCGCAGTCTCTGCCGCGGATAAACGATGGAAACCGGAAAATTGATCAGCTCGACGCGATAACCGCGCGCCGCGATGCGGTTCCCCAGCTCGTAATCATCCGAAAAATAATCCACGAGCGATTCGAACCCGCCGATTTCGGCGACATGCTTTTTCGTTGTGGCCATCGTCGCGCCGAGCAGAAAATCCACATCGCCGAGCAGCCACGCCGCGAGCACGCCCGGCGCAAAATCGGTCGAGTTGCCGAGCGCTTCGAGGTCCGCGGCGAGCGAGCCGTCCGTCACGCCGCGATAGAGACACGTGACGGCGCCGATTTTCGAGTCTCGGAAGGGCGCAACGACCGCGCGCAGGTAGCCCGGTTCCACTCGCACGTCGCTATCGCTGATGACGATGATTTCGCGGCGCGCTTCGCGCACCATGCGGCAAAGCTTGTTGACCTTGTCGCTCACGCCGAGCGGTTCCGCCCCCACGAGCAGCCGGATCGAGCGCTCGGGAAAATCCCGGATGATTTTCTCGATCACCTCCACAGCCGGATCGCTTTCGTCCGTAACACAGAAAATTATTTCAAACTCGGGATAATCCTGAACGCAAAAGCTCGCGTAATTTTCGTAGGCCCCTCGGTCGAGCCCGAAGATGGGTTTCAGAATGCTGACGGGCGGTGCGAAATCCAGAGAGGATGATTGATTGCGGTGAAAAAATTTCTTAGCGGCGACAATGGCAAGCAAGTAGTAGGCGAACGGCGCGAGCGCCAGCAGCAGGAGCGCCTCGCGAATCGCCGTCCATGCCATCACGCAATCAGCCTTTGCCCTTCCACACGAGCGTCACGCCGATGCATACCATCAAAACGCCGAGCCATCGCTGCGGCGTCACTTTTTCGCCGAGAAACAGCGAACCGCCCATGGCCCCTGCCGCGTAACTCAAGGCCGTAACCGGGATGACGAAGCTCACATTCTCGAGGGAGAGCATTCCCAGCAGCGCGAAAAAACCCGCTGTCATTCCCGCGAGCGCCACCCAAAACCATCCGACCTTTAAAGCGCGGCCGAAGAAGCGCAACAGCGCCATCGGCCTGAAATCGTGAACTTCTCCAATCGTTTTCATCGCGCGCGTTAGACAAAGTTCGCCGCCCGTGCCGGCGACGACAATCAGAAAGATGAGAATGATTTCGGCAAGCATCAAGTGTGCTCCGTCGTGCGCGGCGGCGTGTGACCGACGATCAGAACGCCGAAGCAGATGATCAGGATTCCGATCCAGCGCATCAGTGTGATTCCTTCTCCCAGCAGGTAATGCCCCAGCAGCGCGACAATTCCATACGCGAAAGAAGAGGCGGGCTGAACGTAGCTGTAGTCCGCCCAGGAGAGCACGACAGTGAAAGCGATGAAGAAAGTGAAAAGCGAAGCGATGCCGAGCCAGATCAGGCCCGAAGTAAAAACTGCGACGAAAAGATGCGCGAGGTTCGCAGGCGACCAATCGGAAATCACGCCGATCTGTTTCATACCCATTCTGAGCACGGCATCTCCCAGCGGCCCGAAGATGACCATGACGAGAATTAGTGCGAAGGTTTTGAGATGAAGCCCCGCGAAAGACTTCATGCGCTGTGTGATTCGCTCGCTACTCCGACGGCCGGGCGCGCCTCGACCGGCGGCACCTGGATGAGTGTCTTCTTCACGACGCCCTTGCGCGCCACTTTGCGGCGATCCGCGCGGAGCTTCATGAAATCCACCGCTTCATGGAAGAGCCGCTTGCGCTCGTTCGAATCCCAGAGCGCTTCGCGCACGATGCGCCACGCCACGCGAGGACGGAAATAATAACTGTCGTAGAAGCGATTGACCGCTTCGACCATGTATTCGCGCGAAAGATTGGGATACTCGAGGTGCGGAAGCTGATGGCCGCTCGCGTCCGTCACGGCCTCGGTTGCGAGAAAGCCTTCGCGCGCGCCCTGATCGTAAAGCTCGGTCCCGGGATAGGCGTGGGCCATCGAGACCTGAATCGTTTCGCAGTCGAGTTCCTTGGCGTACTCGATGGTCTTTTCGATCGTTTCTTTCGTCTCGCCCGGAAGGCCGATGATGAAATCGCCGTGCACGCGGATCCCGACTTTTTTGCAATTCTTCATGAACGAGCGGCCCATTTCGACCGTCGCGCCCTTCTTGATGTTTTTCAAAATCTGCGAATCGCCCGATTCGAATCCGACGATCAGCAACCGGCACCCGCCGTCTGCCATGGCCTTCAGCATTTCGTAATCAGCGTGGACGCGGGACGTGCAGGACCACTGAAAGCCCACCGGGGCGAATTCTTTGCAGAGAGCGATGACGCGGTCTTTGCGGATATTGAAAGTGTCGTCGTCGAAGAAAAACTCCTTCGCCTGCGGAAACATTTTGTGCGCCTGCCGGAATTCGCGCGCCACGTTGTCCACGGATCGCACGCGCCAGGCGTGCCCGGAAAGCGTCTGTGGCCACAGGCAGAACGTGCAAAGCGCCGGACATCCGCGCGCCGTGTAGAACGAAACGTAGGGGTGAAGCAGGAACGGCACGTTGTACTTCTCGATCTGGATATTGTGCTCGTACACTTCGGTCGCAAACGGCAACGCGTCAAGTTCAGCGGTCTGCAACAGCGGGCGCGGCGGGTTGTGGACGATTTTGCCGTCCTTCACGTAGCTCGCGTTGAGAATTTCGGATAAGGGCTTGCCCTGCGCGTATTCCACCACTGCGTGATCGAATTCCCCGCGCACGATAAAATCAAGGTCCGGGCTTGCGAGCAAACTTTCGGCCGGCTTGATTTGCACGTGCGGGCCGACGAACGCAATCTTCAAATCGGGCTTCGCCTCTTTCATTGCGCGAGCCATGCGCAGGTCGCTGTAGAAACCGACGGTGGAAGTGAACAGCACGACGAATTCATAGTCCTGGGAGATGCGAACGACTTCAGCGGGGGTTACACCGTGGGGCGGCGCATCGAGCAGCCGCGAGCCCGGAAGCATTCCGGCGGGATACGCGATCCAAACGGGATACCAGTAGGATTCGATTTCGCGCGTCGCGGGCCACCGCGAACTGGCGCCGCCGTCGAACTTCTCAAAGCTCGGCGGATTCAGAAACAGCGTCTTCATTACAGACGGCATCATCCCCCCTCAGGGAACGACAGGAACGAGTCCAGCATGACAACCTGCATATTTTACTCGAATAACACCGCCATCCCAAGCCACAATGTTCCAGGACGAACGCTTCGGGAGCTCTTCACCGTTAAAAGGTGCGCATATTGTAGGTCGAATTTTGTGACGGGCTGGAAGGGCGCCGGTCCAGTGTTTTGTGAGAGTTACGCCCGATTCAGTCTGACATTGACTGACGGGCTGAAACAACTCCCGCCAAGCACGCTCTGCGGCGATCGCGCGCGCAATGTCACGCTGCGTCCCTGGCCTAGAGCCACTCTTTTCGGTGGTGCGCATAACTCGCAATCTACCGTATTAGAAGTGGCAACTAATTTCAAGGGATCGTGTGTGTGGATTTTGGGTCCGTTTCCGAGTCGCCGCCCGCCTGTCCGGAATCTCGTTTGTCACTCGCCACGCGCTGCTTTCTGGACCAGAGACAACTTGTTCGGAAATACGACTTATCGGGAGTTAGGCGGAAGCTCTTGCACGAGAGGTGCCTTCACATCTAGGGACGCAAATCGCTGGCCTATTCAACGCCGGAATCTTGGAGCCTTGCTGTGGACCCCTCGGCTGCATTAACCTTCCGGCGGCTTCGAACACGGGAGCAGGGCGATCTTTTCCGCACTGATTTTCAAATGCATGCCTGACGCTGCGCGGGGTCTTTTCGGACGCCGCGGCGCCGCTCTGGCCTTCGTACTTCTTT
>JBAWGF010000255.1:0-7636 GCA_049592615.1 Candidatus Acidiferrales bacterium | reverse complement strand
ACGAAATGTCCGAAATGCGGCGGCCCGGCGCGGCGCGAGACAGAGACGATGGACACGTTCTTCGATTCGTCGTGGTATTTCTATCGCTACACCGACGCGCACAACATCAGCGCCCCATTCGATAAGGAAAAAGTCCGCTATTGGTTTCCGATTGACCAGTACGTCGGTGGAATCACCCACGCGATTCTTCACCTGCTGTATTCGCGATTTTTCTGCAAAGTGATGCGAGACCTCGGCCTCGTGAATCACGACGAGCCCATCACGCGCCTTTTCACGCAGGGGATGGTGCAGAAGGGCGGGGTCGCGATGTCGAAGTCGCGCGGCAACGTCGTCGGCGCGATTGAAATGGCGGAAAAGTACGGCTGCGATACCGGCCGCATGTACACGCTCTTCGCCGCCCCACCCGAGAAAGACCTCGAATGGGACGAGCAGGGAATCGAAGGCGCCGCGCGATTCCTGAACAAGGTGTACCGGCTGGTTGCAAAGCACGCGGAACGCCTGCGCGGAATCCGGACCGATTTGACGCAGCGAACGGACCTGACAATCGCGACGCCAAAAGAAAAGCTGCTGGTGCGAAAAGCACATCAGACACTGAAGCGCGTGACAAATGATTTCGAAGTGCGCTGGCATTTCAATACGTCCGTGGCGCTGCTGATGCAATTAGCAAACGAGCTTCACGATCAGGAACCGCTCGACGCCGATATCAGTCCCATGATCCTGAAGCGCTGCCTCGAAGTGCTGGTGCTGATGCTTTCGCCGATGGCGCCTCACATCGCCGAGGAGTTGTGGGAAAAGCTCGGGAATTCGGGCGGAATCGCGCGTGCGAAATGGCCGCGGTACCGCGAAGACCTGACGCGCGAGGAACAGTTCGAAGTAATCATCCAAATCAACGGGCGGCTGCGCGGGAAAATTCTGGTTGACGACCAACTCGGCGAGGATGAAACGATCGAGCGGGCGATTCATGATCCCAGGATTTCGGTTTTACTCGACGGAAAGCAGATTGTGAAAACCGTTGTCGTTCCGAAGAAGCTCGTGAATATTGTGCTGCGATAGCGGCAGGTGGAAGCCATCAAGCGGAGGAAAGGCCGTACAATGACCGCCGAAAGCGCAGCGACCAGAAAGAGAGCCGAAAATGAGGGACCGCGAAACGTTGGGGGCACGGTGAGCACGAAGCAGGGAGTCGTGGTGCTGGATTTCGGCGGTCAGTACACGCAATTGATCGCGCGACGCATTCGCGAGCAGGAAGTTTTCTCGGCAATTCTTCCTTGCACGGCATCTATTGAAGAGATTCGCGCGCTCGCGCCCGTCGGGATCGTTCTCTCGGGAGGTCCCAGCTCCGTTTACGATCCGGACGCGCCGGTGTGCGACCCGAAGGTGCTGCAGCTCGGCGTGCCGGTCCTCGGAATCTGTTACGGGATGCAATGGCTCACGCACACGCTTGGCGGACGCGTGGAGCGCGCCGAGCGGCGCGAGTACGGCCCGGCCCAGCTCGACATCGAATGCGAGTCGAAACTTTTTGCGGGAATTCCGGCGCATTTGAAAATCTGGAACAGCCATGGGGATCACGTCGTGGGAGTGCCCGCGGGATTTGCAATCACGGGCCGCACGGACAACGCCGTGGCGGCCGTCGAGAATCCCGCGAAGAAATTCTACGGAGTGGAATTCCACCCCGAAGTAAATCACACGGACCGCGGCACGGCGATTTTGCAGAATTTCGTTTTTGAGATTTGCGGCGCAAGGAAAAACTGGGACCGCGCCGGTTTTATCTCCGCTTCGATTGACGCAATCCGCCGCCAGGCGGAAGGAGCGCGCGCGATTTGCGCGCTCAGCGGCGGGGTTGATTCCGCGGTCGCAGCGGCCCTGGTGCATCGAGCGATCGGCGACCGGCTCACAAATGTGTTCGTAGATAATGGCGTGCTTCGAAGCAACGAATTCAAAGACACGCTCGAATTGTTGCGCGGGCGCCTGGGATTGAACGTCATCGGCGTGGACGCTTCCGAAAGATTTCTCGCGCGGCTCGCGGGAATCACCGATCCGGAGCAAAAGCGGAAACGAATCGGCGCGGAGTTCATCGCCGTGTTTGCGGAAGAAGCGCGAAAAATAGCGAGCGCATCAAAGGACAAGCCGCCGGTGAAATTCCTGGTGCAGGGAACGCTGTACCCGGATGTGATCGAATCGGTTTCGGTGAAAGGCCCATCGGCTACAATCAAGACGCATCACAACGTCGGCGGCCTGCCCGCGGACATGCCTTTTTCGTTGATCGAGCCGCTGCGGGACTTATTTAAAGATGAGGTGCGTCTGATCGGCCGCGAACTCGGGTTGCCCGAAGAAATCCTTGTGAAACATCCGTTTCCCGGGCCGGGTCTGGCGGTGCGGCTCCTTGGAGAAGTGAAGCGCGAGAAGCTCGAAACGCTGCGGGCCGCGGACGCGGTCGTTGTCGAAGAGATTCGTCGCGCGGGGCTTTACGAAAAAGTGTGGCAGGCATTTGCGGTGCTCCTCCCGGTGCAAAGTGTGGGAGTGATGGGCGACGGAAGGACGTACGGCTACACAATCGCCGTGCGGGTCGTGGACTCGCAGGACGCAATGACGGCGGATTGGTCGCGCCTGCCCCTTGAAGTTTTGGAGCGGATATCCGTCAGGATCGTGAACGAAGTCCCCGGGGTAAACCGGGTGGTTTACGATATCAGCTCCAAACCGCCGAGCACGATCGAATGGGAATGAAGCGTAATGCCAACAGACACGCCTTTTTGAGGACGCGTCAGCGGTTGGACATTTTCTGGGCCATGTAGAGCAGCAGCCGGCGGTCGCCTTCATCAATGCGACCCAGGAGCCGGCGGAAGCGGCCCAGGAAGCGCGCCTCTTTCCCGGTGCTTCCCCAGGCGATATCGTCCGCGGACTTCCTCTTGGGAAGATTCGGAAGCTCGGGCGGTTCTTCGCCGTCGTAGAAGAGCTGATAGAGCGGAACTTCCATGGCTCTCGCCAGCTTTTCCAGTGTCTCGATCGCCGGCACGGTGTGGCCGTTCTCGACGCGCGAGATGTAACAGCGGAGCAGCCCGGTGCGCTTTTCAATGTCGCCCTGGGAAAGTTTTTTTGTTTCACGTAGCAAGCGGATGCGGTCTCCGATTATCATGACGTGTATTGTTGCATGGAGTAGTGACTCCGGCAAGACGAAATTGAAGGACTCCCTTATTTTTCTCGCGTAACCGAAACCCGATGCCGAACGTCCCAAAAGGTGTGGCAGCCAGCGCTCCCGCTATCTCGGTCCCTCTGAGCCGGCGGGATAGGGCAGAAGAAGAGAGGGAACTCGTCCGACTGGCCCAAAATGGAACAGAGGCGGCCTTTGAGGAGCTAGTCCGGCGGCACCAGCGGCGCGTTTTCGCGCTCGTTAATGGGATTTTGCGCCGCCGCGAGGACGTTGAAGATGTGGTGCAGCAGGTTTTCCTCAAAGTGTTTGTATCGATCAAGCGGTTTGACCTGCGGGCTGCGTTTTCGACCTGGCTCTACAAGATCACGGTAAACGAATGCTGGGACTACCTGCGAAAGAAGAAAGTGCGGCCCCTGGTTTACGAATCCGATATGAGCGAAGAGCAGGTCTCTCGGCTGGATGGAATTGTTTCGGCGGACCGGCCGCCGGAAAGTCCGGACGAGCAGGCGGAGGTGAAGGAGCTGCTCGAATGGATGCTCGACAAACTGCCGCAACAGGACCAGGAATTGCTGGCGCTCAAAGAGATGGAAGGATTTTCGGTGCAAGAGTTGGCGGAGATTCTCGACCTCAACGTGAATACTGTGAAGGTGCGACTGTTCCGGGCGCGCGGCCGACTGATGGACATCTATCGACGCCGGATGAGCCCCAGCAATCCCAGGGGCAATGAACCGGCGACGGGAGAAAGGAAGAGCTAGAAATCATGGACGCGGAGGCAAAGAAAATGGCTTGTCCGGAATATGAGGCTTCCCTCGAGGATTTCCTGAGCGGGGAACTCAGCGGAGCGCAAGCGAAGGATCTGGCCGATCACATCACGGGTTGTGCAGGTTGCCGCACGGCTCTGGACGAGGCTGCGGTGAGCGCGCGATTGCTCCGCATCGCAGCACCGATTGTGGGGCGGGCTGAGGATCCCGGGCCCGGGTTTGCGCGAATCGTGATGGCGCGAATCCGTGCCGAGGCGCAGCGGACGAAACAAGAGAAGAGCATGTGGCAGCCGTTAGCGGCGTTCGCGTGGCGATTTGCATTGTCGGCTACGCTGGCGCTGGCGCTTTTGGTTACATATGCAGTGAAATTGCGCAATCAGCCCGGCGCCGATCTCACCGTGTTGCGCGCGAGCGAGACGCGGGATCTCATCTCTGATATGTCGGGCCCGCCGGCCAGCCGGGACGAAGTGCTCTTGATGGTGGCGGAAACTAATCATGGAAAATAACAAGTCAGGCCGCGAAGCGGTCGTTTTGGTGATCGTCGTATTCCTGCTGGGCCTCGTGTTCGGCGGGCTCGGTGATCATCTGTGGGGCGAGCGCGTGCTGGGAAACCACGCGCAGACCAGCGGACCCAAGTCGCGCGATCAAGTGATTGCGGATTTTACACGCGAGCTCCAGCTCACGCCGGATCAGCAGAAGCAGCTCGGCGCGATCGTGGATGACACGCGGGCCAAATGGCACGCACTCTATGAGCCGCTCGACGCCCAGCACGAGCAAATTCGCCAGCAGGGCCGCGAACACATCCGCGCGATCCTCACGCCCGACCAGTTGCCCAAGTTCGAAAAATTCATGCAGCGGATTGACGAGCAGCGGAAAAAAGCTTCAGCGCGCTAGCTCACACGACCTGACCCGGCACATCCTCATGGACGAACGCAGCCCGAAAGCGCAACCTGCTCCTGTTCCCATCGCGGCGGGGAAAACGCCGGCCATTCATCTCGAAAGCATTTACAAGACCTACGATCTCGGCGAGGTCCAGGTCCACGCGCTGCGCGGAGTGTCGCTCGACATCTATCCCGGCGAATTCGTGGCGATCATGGGCGCATCGGGCTCGGGAAAATCGACGTTGATGAACATCATCGGATGCCTCGACAAGGCCACGAAGGGAAACTATGCGCTTGACGGCATCGATGTCTCCGGAATGACGAAGCGCGAGCTGGCGGGAATTCGGAGCAAAAGGATCGGGTTCGTGTTCCAACAGTTCAACCTGCTGGCGCGCACTTCCGCGCTCGAGAATGTGGAGCTGCCGACCATTTATGCGGGCGTGCCGATTGCCGAGCGCGAAGTTCGCGCCAAAGCGGCGCTCGAACGAGTCGGGCTCGCCGATCGGGCCGAGCATTTTCCTTCTCAACTCTCGGGCGGACAGCAGCAACGCGTCGCGATAGCCCGCGCGCTGGTGAACAGTCCCTCGATCCTCCTCGCGGACGAACCGACGGGAAATCTCGACAGCCGGACGAGCGTCGAAATCATGGACATTCTTCAGCAGTTGAATGATCAGCATGGTCTGACCGTGATTATCGTGACGCACGAGCCGGACATCGCGCAATACGCGAAACGCGCACTCGAATTCCGCGATGGGAAAATGCGGAAGGATATTGCGATTCACAACCGGTCCATCGCTGCCAAAGTGCTGCCCACTCTGCCCGCGATCGAAGAAGATAATATCGACGCGATTGCCAACGCGAATCCCCCGCCGCCGAACGCCAGCTCCCCGTCTTGAATTTAACTCTCCCTCAGTGCTGAAACCACGGGATGGATCTGCCTCGCTCGCGCCCGGCTTGCCTGGTCGAGGTCGCCAAACTCCGCGAGCGATTCGAGGCCGAGTCTTCGCAATGAATATCCCGCCGCCCGGAAGACTTTTCCGTGTTCGAGCCACACGAGGCACGACGTCCCCACAAGAAACACTCTGTGCACGCGCGAGACAATTCTCGTTGCCAGATTCCCGCGCCGGCAGCCGAGCCTCCGAAGCATGGAAGCCTGAAATCGCAGATGCGCTGCCTCGTCGATAAGAATTCTCGAGCAGATGGCTTTCAGCAGCGCTGACTTCGTTGCATCGCGCAGCGCGCGATAGTAGGGAACTGCGATGATTTCCGCTGTCACGAGGACGCGCAACGAAAGCTCTAACCCCGCAAGGCCTCGCAGCCGCCGAAAGATCGTATCCACCCAGTGCTTCGAGACTGCCGTGATTCCTTCCCGGTGCATAAACCGAAGCAAATAGACGCTGTGACGATTTTCTTCCTTGATGAACAAATACAGCGCGCGCACAAAAAATAGATCCCTCGCCGCGCGCCCGTAAGCGAGGCTACGCCTCAACAACCGCTTGCCGTTCGCGCCCTCGCCCAATTGAAACTGCTGGATGGAATGCGTGATCGCCGCTCGCTCCGCGGGCGAAAGCCTCGCGGGAGCGTCCCACGGGAAATTCTGGCCCGTGTGGCTTTGCTCGAGGAAATGGTCGCGCCAGGCTCGCGACTCGTCAGGGTAGGCTGCGTCGCGTTTTTGCATGCATATACTTTATACTACAAAGTACTCTGTGTAAAGAGAAGGAAACGAGGTCTCGAATGCCTTCTCGCCTCCTTCCTCGCCCTATGCAACTTTTCTCCTCTGCTTTGCGTTCCTATCCTCTGGAGACATGCGCCGCCGCGCCCAACTCGCTTCGATTTGCGTTCTCCCGCTCTGTTTCGTCGCCTCGGCGCGCGCGCAGGACGCAGCCACCATCGTCAACGAATATGTGAAAGCTGCCGGCGGTTCGAAAAGGCTTTCCCACATCCTGACGCTCACGCTCGAGGGCACGATCCTCGCGGGCGCCGACGGCAAAGCGGGGGCTTTCACGCTCGACACAAAGCAGCCCAATCGCTATTACTCCGAATTAATTCTCGGCGACCGCCGCATCATCGAGGCGTACAACGGCAAGTCCGCCTGGCGCGAGGACGCTTCGGGCACAATCGCCACGATGCTGGGGCCCGAAGCAATTCAGATGGAGGCGGCCGCGCTGGTTGTGAATTCGCGGCTCGTGAACCTGAAAAAGAACAAGCTGACGGTCGCGTTCATTGGCCATTCCCAGGTGCGCGGGAAAGACGCGTTGCAGATTGAAGTGAGCACCGCCGCGGGTGTGAAACACGAAGTCTTCTTCGATCCCCAGATTCATTTGATCGTGAAGGAATCGATTTTGGCGGGAGATGCGGGCGAGGATTTCCTTTACGCCGATTATCGCGCCGAAAGTGGAATTGAGCTTCCGCACAAGATCGAGCTGCGCCGCGGCGCCGAAACGTTTTCGATCGACGTCACGCGCGCCGCCGTTAATGGACCCATCGGCGAGCGCGTCTTCGATCTTCCGATGAAGTCACAGGTCAAATTGCCGGATCTCAAAGCACTGTTCAAAGAGATTGACGACAATCAGAAAGCGATCGACAAGCTCAAAGAACACTATGCAGGTACGCGTGTGGAAGACGAGACCGAGTACGAAGGCAGCGGAAAGATTAAGAAGCACGAAATTATCGAATACACTTTTTTCTATCTTCATGGAGAAGAAATTTCGACGCAGGTCAAGAAAGATGGCAAGCCCCTGAGCGAGGCAGAGCAGAAAAAGCAAACCGAAATCGCGCAGAAGCGCGTCAAGGAAATCGAGGATCGCGAAGCCAAAAAGGACGCCAAGGCGGAAAAGGCCAAAGAGGAA
>JBAWGF010000254.1:0-2444 GCA_049592615.1 Candidatus Acidiferrales bacterium | reverse complement strand
TTTCTACGCCGCGGCTTCGCGCCGCTGCCATCACTGCTTCCGTGAGCATTCGCGGATCAACGGTCGCTTCGTACGGCAGCCACGCGGCGGCGCGCGCGGCCGGGCCGATGGATCTTTCCATTCGCCGCGCCGCGTCGAGCGAAATCGGTTCGATCGCGAGTCCCAGGCGGCGGAATTCAGCAATCATTGCGTCGCGTTCGGATTCACCGTGCGCGGAGGGAAAAATCTCGAGCGTTCCTTCGCGCGTGAACGCGGCGGATTTTCCGGACGAGTTTTCCAAAGCGGAAACAAATTCGGGATACAGCTCCAGGCTCGCTTTGGACAGCGGGACGAGCGGCAGAGCATCGGGCGAATCGGGACCCGGAGACAACATTCCCGCCGCGGCCCAGGACGCTTCGCGGCCCGGCTGCTGCCGTTCGAGAAGCACGACGCGAAGTTTTTCTGCGGCCAGCTCGAATGCAATCGAGCCGCCGATCACGCCGCCGCCGATGATGGCTGCGTCAAACGAATTCACGGCTCAATCTTAACAGCAAAATGCGAGTTCCGATCGAAGGCTGGAGAAATTGGCGATGCGGTTGATCAGAGGGAATTCACGAGCTCGACGGAAAGCAGCCGGGCTTTCTGCGCGAGGTTTTGGGCGCGCACCCAATCCCCGGCCTTGCCCGCCTCGCGCGATTGCGAAAGAAAGCTGCGAATTTTTTCCGCGAGGTCCGATTGCGCCGCGCTGAGCTGTTTGCCGTTGGCCTGCTCGAGATTTTTTTCGGCGACGGAGATGTCTTCGCTGGTCTTGCGTTCGTAGGTCGATTGATCGCCCGGCGAAAGTTCCGGGGAAATCTGCGGAGCGGGCGGGCGCTGCGTTTCCGCCGGCTGTTCGGTTGTGTCCGGAGTTGTTTTCCGCGGCGTCTTGGGTCGCGGCGGCGAAGGCGGCGGTTCCGTCGTCAGCGTGTTGGGCGTTTCCGTGGTCGGCGGAGGATTGATGTCGGGCGGAGGAGTTTTCTGCGGCGGCTCCGCAGTCTTCGGCACCGGCGCGCTTGCCACGGGAGTAGCGGCCTGCGTTTTGTGTCCCAGGCATCCGCCCGTTGCGAGCGAAAGCCCGCAGGAGAGAAGCACAAGGACAAATCGAGCGTCTATTTTTCGGCTGGGCATTTATCTTTTTTCTTCTGCGAAAGGCTGGCTGAAATCCCGGACCCTTCCGGCCGATGCCTCGGCGGACCTCGCCAGAGGCAACTCGATCCGGAAGGTGGTTCCGCGCCCGACCTCCGATTCAAATTCTATCTGACCATTGTGCAACTGCACAAATCGAAACGTATTGGCAAGGCCGATGCCGGTGCCGCCGGGGCGCGTGGTAAAAAAGAGCTGGAAGATTTTCTTCTGGTCTTCCGGCGAGATTCCTTTTCCGGAATCGGCGACGGCAATCACCGCCGATTCGCCGCTGCGCCGCAGCGCGAGCGTGATGCGTCCGCCGGAATTCGTGAAGTCGCACGCATTCAGCACCAGATTGAGCACCGCCTGATGAATGAGCTGGCGGTCGACGAGAACGTGAGGAAATTCGGTGGGCAGGTCAACGCGCAGTTCGACTCCCGCCTTCGCGACCGAAGGGCGCGCCGCGTCCAAAACATCTTCAAGGAGCGCCCGGAGGTCCGTCTCCTCCAGATTCAGCTCAACCGGCTTCGTGAAGCTGAGGAAAGTTTTCACGGCGCGGTCGAGCCGGTCGATTTCACTGTCGAGCATTTTCACGGCCTGCTGCGGCTCGGGATCAACCGGCATGTTGGCCTTGAGAACTTCGAGCCAGAGGCGCATCGAGTTGAGCGGATTTTTTACTTCGTGCGCGACCCCGGCGGTGACGCGGCCGAGAGCCGCGAGGCGCTCGGAAACCTGGAGATGGCTTCCGATGCGCTCGAGCGATTCGAGATCGCGCAGCGTGACGAGCGTTCCCATCTGCGAGCCGTGCTCGCGAACCACCTGCGCGGTCAAACCGATTCGCTGCGATCCCGCCGCCGCGCCGAGCGTCACTTCCGCGCCTTCCACCGGCGCAATCTCATTTCCCTGGATGCGCAAAGCGTCATGAATCGGATGGCCGGCGGGAAAAATCTCGCTCACGCGGCGGCCGCGCAACTCGTCCGGCTTGCCGCCGAGAAATTTTTCCACCGAAGGGCTGACGAGAACCGCGCGGCCTTCGTCGTTGAAAAGAAGCAGGCCGTCTTCGAGGCCGCTCATCACCTGATTCAAATTTTCACGCAGGGTGCTGAAAATTTCGCGGACGTCGCGGAGTTGTTTTCCGATGTCGATAATTTTCGTGCTGACCACGCCGAGTTCATCGCCGCCTTTGACCGGTTCGAGATCGAATTCTCCGGCGGAGATGCGGTCGAGCTGGCGGGAAATGCGCTCGATGGGAGCGAGCGAGACGCGGCTGACCACCGCGGCGAGCAGCGTCGAGAGCAGCA
>JBAWGF010000253.1:0-12386 GCA_049592615.1 Candidatus Acidiferrales bacterium | reverse complement strand
ACGGTGCGCCGTAAAGGGCGGCTCACACGCCTTAGCTTTCTATTCCAGCGTCAAGCAGTAGTTGAACAATTTCGGAATGACCATTCTCCCGGGCCGCGTCCAGCGCCGACCACCCTTTGTCTATTCTCGCCCTGGGATCAGCGCCTGCGGCCAATAGGGCTGCCACCGTCGCGGCGTGACCCATTTGGGCAGCCCCGACGAGCGCAGTGCCCGCGTCAGAGTGTCTTGCATTTACGTCAGCCCCAGCTGCGATCAGAACCTCTACCACATCAACGTAATCTCCTCTGTGAGCGGCCCATATAAGCGGTGTCCGGCCCAACCGGTCACAATCGTTGACTTTGGCACCCGCACCAACAAGGCAGCGCACTACCTCAGTTCGCCCTTCCTTTGCGGCGAAGAACAAGGCCGTCTCGCCGTCCTGATCTCTGGCATCAACCGAGGCTCCCTTCGCCAATAGGTTTTGGATTACTTCCACATTCGCAGACGAGGCAGCTCGCATCAGGCTAGTTGTTCCATCATTCTCTGCAGCGTTTACGTCGGCGCCCTTGGCCAAGAGCAAGCCAACAATCTCCGACTTTCCGAAAGTGACAGCCCACATGAGTGGAGTTGCACCCTCTTCATCTCTGATATTTGTATCGAGGCCTTGCGACAACAACTCATCCATTCGGTGAGGTGAGTTATTGCAAATAGCCACGAGCCACGCATCGTCCGACGGAGCTTTCATCTAAATTTCCTTGTCCGGGTGGCCGATCCTTTCGCCCTGCTCATTTCGTGTTTTGACATCTGGGCGCGCGCGTAGGATACCACGCCAGTAGTTATCGAGTGAGTTCACTATACGTTTAGTGTGGATGGTGCACCGTTAAAGGCTTGGCCGCCCGCCAGGACTCGGGTGGGGACTGGCCGACTCGTCGAGCTTCGCGAGGTCCCTTGTGAGGAAGCGTACCATCTCTGTGAACGAACTGGGCTCGGGTGCTCGACGAAGAATGACGCGGTAGCTACCGTTGCGTACCCCCTCAAAAACCCAGGTGCTTGCATCAAGCCTGTAGGATTTCCGGCTCGATTTTGACTTCTCCTCCTCAACCGAGGGCATTGACCAGAACTCAGCCTTCTCAACCAATTCCAGAAATTTCCTAACGTCCGCGCCGGATAAGCTCCGTTCTGTTCTCGCGGGGGGAGCCTTTGTGCCGAACTCCTCGGTGGCGATGAGGCTGGCGCTCTCGTCGAAATTCAACGCTAGGCGAACCGCAAGCAAATACCCCTTTTGGCCTGACAGCCAAACAAGTCTATAGGAGACAGCACTCCGGTCTTTGGTGGCGGCGAAAAGAGATGGCTCGCCAATCGACCTCAGATACTCCGAAAAGTAATCCCCATAACCGTCGACTGCGCCCGGAGGAAAAAAGGCTGGTTTGTTAGTTGCCGAGGACGTCGCACTCTGAAGAAAAACTCGCTGGGAAGTTGGGCCAGCGAACAACAGGCCTCCTGCGCATAGTGACAGCGCGTATGCGAGCCATGAGAGCTTGTAGATTGAGAATGACATCCTGCGGGTGGCCGGTCCTTTCGCTGCGAATATTTGGTGTCTTGGCATCAGGACGCGAGGGCAGGATACCACAGCAGTTGTTATCGAGTGAGTTCATCAAGTCCCTGGGCGTGCAAAATCGCGGATGACAGCCAGTGCACAGAATTGGAGAGAGGTCCTTCGCTGAGCCCAGGTCCGGTGTCGGAGCTCCGGCGATTGTCGGGGGTGGAAAGGAGGGAAGCGGGGAGTGCGGCGTCAGCGTTTTTGGCCGACGAGGCCGGCGATGGTATCCATCAAATCAAATTTCGTGAGGACTTCGAGCTTCCCGCCGTCCATTGCGACGAACACTGCGGGGCTATCGTGGCTGAGGATGTGCGTCACGCGCTCGACCGGCGCATTCGACGGAACCTGCGGCAGCGGCGCGCCCATCACCTCGCGGATGACGGTCTTCTGCAAATCTTTTCCCTGAAGCGCAAGATTGAGAATCTGGTCTTCGAACACGGTGCCGATGCAATTTCCGTCTTCGAAGACGGGGAGCTGGGAAATGTCCTGCTCCTGCATCGTGCGCATCGCGTAAAAAACGGTCTGATCCGGCCGCGCGACCAGAAGCGCGCGCGACTTGCCGTTCTGGCGTTTCACGCGAACAACGTCCGCCGCCGTGAGCGCGACTTCCGCCTCGACGTAGCCGTGTTCTTGCATCCAGCCGTCGTTGAATACTTTGCTCAGGTAACGCGTGCCGGAGTCCGGCAAGAACGCGACGAGGAAGTCGCCCTTCTTGCATTCCCTCGCCACTTTCAACGTTCCCGAAATGCAGCCGCCGCCGGAGCCGCCTGTGAAAATTCCTTCCTGCTTAGCGAGGCGCCGCGCCCAGACGAAGCATTCCTCGTCGTTCACCTGCAAAATATCGTCGAGGATTTTCAAATCCATTGTGGCCGGAAAAAAATCTTCTCCGATTCCTTCGACGACGTAGGTGAGCGCCTTGCCGACCTTGCCCGTCTTTACGAATTCGTAATAGAGCGAGCCGATCGGGTCCACGCCGATGATTTTTATTTTTGGATTCTGCTCTTTCAAGTAGCGTCCGACGCCGCTGATCGTTCCGCCGGTGCCCACGCCGCACACGAAGTGCGTGATTTTGCCTTCGGTGTCTTTCCAGATCTCGGGGCCGGTCGTTTCGTAATGCGCCTGCGGGTTCATCGGGTTGGCGTACTGATTCGGATAATACGAATTGGGAATTTCGCGCGCGAGTTTTTTGGCCACGGAATAATAGCTGCGCGGATCTTCGGGTTCGACAGCCGTGGGGCAAACGATCACTTCGGCGCCAAAGGCTTTCAGCAAGTCGATTTTTTCGCGCGATTGTTTGTCCGTAATCGTGAATACAACTTTGTACCCGCGCACCACGGCGACGAGCGCCAGCCCCATGCCCGTGTTCCCCGACGTCCCTTCGATTATGGTGCCGCCCGGTTTGAGGAGACCTTTGCGTTCCGCTTCATCGATCATCCACACGCCGATGCGGTCTTTCACCGATCCGCCCGGGTTCATGTAATCCACTTTTGCGTAAACTTCGGCGGGAGAATCCTTCGCCAGGCGATTGAGGCGGATCAGCGGCGTGTTGCCGATTGCCTCGAGGATGTTTTTACACTTCATCTACGAAATCGCATACTCCAAAAAAATCCGCAGCACGAACTAGCTTAGAGACTTCCCGAAATTCTGTCCAGCGGCAGTTTCCACCACGCGCATCCGAACGGAAGCATCACGGCGTGTTAAACTTTTTCGAGCGTGACATCCCCCGCGCCAGCACCGGAATTCCTCTTTTACGACGGTCATTGCGGGCTTTGCCACCGCACGGTGAAATTCGCGCTGCGGCACGACCGCTCGGGAAGCGCATTCCGATTTTCTCCGCTACAGGGAGAGACATTTATTTCAGTTGTTTCGCCGGACCAGCGCGACGGTTTGCCGGATAGTATCGTCGTGCGCACGAGCGATGGCCGGTTGCTCGCGCGCTCGGACGCGATGCTTCATATTTTGCGGCGGCTCGGCGGCGGGTGGAAAATTCTGGCGGCCACTTTGTCCGCGATCCCGCGGCCGGTGCGCGATGCGGGCTATGATTTCATCGCGCGCATTCGCTACCGTATTTTCGGCAGGCGCGACGATCTTTGCCCCATCGTCCCGTCGGACTTGCGCGCGCGTTTTGCCCCATAGCAGCTATGCAATCATTGTCGAGATCTGGGAGGAACAATGGAACGCACGAACATTTCAAGCGGCGCACCCTGGGAGCCGATCATCGGCTATTCGCGCGCTGTAAGGGTCGGCCCATACATTCATGTCGCCGGGACGACCGGGACGGACGAGCAAGGAAAAGTCGTCGGCCCGGGCGATCCCTACGCGCAAGCAATGCATGCCCTGCGAAAAATCGAGTCGGCGCTGTTGAAGGCGGGCGCGCGGCTCACCGATGTTGTGAGGACGCGCATGTACGTCACCAACATGGACGACTGGGAGAAAATCGGGCGCGCTCACGGTGAACTTTTCGGGAAAATCCGCCCGGCATCCACGATGGTAGAGGTCAAGCGACTCGTCGCCCCGGATATGCTCGTCGAAATCGAAGCTGATGCGATTGTCGCTGACCAATAACGCACTGGCTTGGCCGGACCAGGCCGAACTAGCGGGCCAGAGGCTTATAATAGGCAATCAGCGGCGAGGGACGAATCCCATAGACGTGGGGCCCTCGCTGTAACACAATATTCATAAAGTGGGAGGTGCTCCTTTGCTAGAATCGCCGCCCATGGGCAAGGAAAATCTGCAAATTATCAGCTCGGTTGGGCCCAACGGTGGGAAGGTTTTGCACCTCAAAGGCTCGCTGAATATTCACACCGTATTTAATTTTCAAGACGTCGTGCGCGCGGAAACAGTTCCTTCGTTGATCCTCGACTTCAGCGAAGTGCCCTACATTGATTCGGCCGGTCTCGGCGTGCTCGTCGGCATTCACATCGGCGCGCAGAAGGCGATGCGCCGCCTCGCGTTTGCGGGAATGAACACGCAGGTGAAAGCGCTGATGGATATGACGAAGGTCTCGCAGCTTTTCCAAACTTACCCGACCGTCAAGGACGCAGAAGCCGCTCTCTCCTGAACGGGCGTTTCTCCAGGAACGCCCCTGCGCGCACACCGCCGCACGGTGTGAGCGGATGCGATAGAATATCCTTGCGATGGAGAAATTCTACCGCGCAACAATGAAGATTGGCGGCGGGACGATGTTCGGGCGTCTCGCGTTCACGTTCCTGCTTCTTTGCGCTATTGGAATCGGCGCGGCGGCGGGGCTGCTCTTCGTTTACACGAGCGACTTGCCGGAAATTCACGCGCTCGAGGATTACCGCCCGGACGTGGTCACCGAGCTGTACGCGGACGACGGCCAGCCCATCGGCACCTTCTCGCTCCAGCGGCGGATTCTCCTCACCTACAGTCAGATTCCGAAGCTCCTGAAAGACGCGATCATCACCACCGAAGATCAACACTTCGAAGAGCACTGGGGCGTGGATTTCCCGCGCGTGGTTCAAGCGGCGTGGCACAACATTACCCGCCGCCGCATCAGCGAAGGCGCCAGCACGCTCACGATGCAGCTCGCGGGCGGTCTTTTTCTTAACCGCGCCGATCGCAGTCTTCGCCGAAAAGGCCAGGAAACAATTCTCGCGATTCAAATCGAGCGGCATTACACGAAGGAACAGATTTTCACGATGTACTGCAACCAGATTTATCTCGGCGCCGGCAACTACGGATTCGAGGCGGCCTCCGAATATTATTTCAGCAAGCCGGTGGGTCAATTGACGCTCTCGGAAGCGGCGCTGCTCGCCGCCATCATTCGCGGCCCGATTTATTCGCCGGTCCTGCATCCGCAACGGGCGCAGGCGCGGCGCAATCTGGTAATTTCCTTGATGGTTCGCGATCACAAAATTACGCAAGTGCAGGCCGAGGCAGCGAGCCGCGAACCTCTCGCGCTGCACGTATCCACGTTTCGCAACGATTTCGCGCCGTACTTCGTCGAAGAAATTCGTCAGTATCTCGAACACACGTATGGTACCGCGGCCGTGCACGAACAGGGATTGCGCGTTTACACGACTCTGAACGTCGCGATGCAGAAGGCCGCGAACCAGGCCGTGCGCGACGGATTGCATTCCTACGACCACCGCCACGGCTGGCGCGGAAATTTGCAGAACATTTTGCAGGATCATCTCGCCACGCTCGACACCTATCAAAATGACGATTGGCGCGGCAGCATTCAGAAGGGCGATTACGTCACAGGTCTCGTCACCGCCGTCGAGCCGACATTTGCCTCGATCAAAATCGGCCAGTACCACTCAATGCTGACGCCTGCCGATTTCGCGTGGACAGGCCGCAAATCTCCTCCGCAACTCCTGAAAATCGGCGACCTTGTCGTTGTCTTGATCAAAGAACTCTCCGGGAACACGGCGCGCGTCCAACTCGAAGAAGAGCCGGCTGCCCAGGCGGGACTGCTTGCGATCGACAATCCAACCGGCGACATCAAGGCCATGGTCGGTGGCTACGATTTCGAGGAATCGAAATTCAATCGTGCGACACAGGCGCTGCGCCAGACGGGAAGCTCCTTCAAAGTTTATGTTTACTCCGCGGCGCTCCAGCAGGGGGCCTCACCCTTTGACACCATTGTGGACGCACCCGTTACGTATCGCAGCGGAGGCCAGGATTATTCGCCGCGCAATTACGACGAAAGATTCGAAGGGCGCATCACCTTGCGGCGCGCGCTGGCCGATTCCCGAAACGTCCCAGCCGTGCGCCTGCTGGACAAAGTCGGAATCCAGAATGTCGTGGAGATTTCGCGCAAGTTCGGCATCACAAGTCCGCTTCCACCGTATCTTCCGCTCGCGCTGGGCGCGGCCGACCTGACGCTCCTCGAGCACACATCCGCGTTTACCGTATTTCCCGACGACGGCATCCACATCGAGCCGCACTACATTCGCCGCGTAACTTCCTACGACGGCGCCGTGCTCGAAGAACCGCGGCCGAAGGTTGCGGACGTCATTCCACCCGACGTCGCCCGCACGATGGTTTCGATGCTCGAGGAGGTGGTGCAGTTCGGCACGGGCGTTCGCGCCAAAGATCTCGGGCGTCCTTCGGCGGGGAAGACAGGCACCACAAACGATTTCACCGACGCGTGGTACATCGGATTCACACCGCAGCTCACTGCCGGCGTGTGGGTCGGCAACGACGACAAGCGCGTGTCGCTCGGTAAGAAGGAAACCGGCGCGCGTGCGGCGCTGCCGATCTGGCTCGAATTCATGCAGCAGGCGGTCCAGGGAAGTCCGCCGGAAGATTTTCCAAACGTTGTGCCACTCGAAAAAATCGCAGGAACAAAACAGGTTCAGGTGGACACGCCCGACACCGCCCCGCCTGCCGACGCCGCCGAGCAAGGCCTCACGGAACCGGGCACGTCACCATCCACTCGCCCGCTGCAGAAAACTTCCGCTCCGGCGCCACCCAAGCCGCCCGACAAGCCGCCTGCCCACACAGACGGTGCTTCATCACCGACAGGCCACGAGAATTAGAGATTCGTCAGATCCCACAAAAACAGTTCAGGCTACGATTTCCTACGAAACGGGTCCCAGCCGCGGGATTCGAGAGGTCTTTCGGAGCCGTCGGCACCCACAAGCACGATCTTCTTCCTGCGCGTGATCTCGCCGATGGCTGTCAATTCCGAGAAGCTGGGCGCTCCTCGCAAGTTTCTTGCGCGTCGGGGCGAGACGGTGAAAAGAAGCTCGTAGTCGTCACCGCCGTCGAGCGCCATCCGCAAAGGGTCGAGCCGCAGCTTCCCAAGGCGTCGGGAAAGAGCAGCAGGCGCCAAGACACGAGGGATTCGGTCGCTCCAGATTCGTGCGCCGACCCCGCTCGCGGCGCACAGGCGTGCGAGGTCTGTCGAGAGCCCGTCCGAAATATCCATCATGGCTGAAGCGACTCGGCGCTGCGCCAGCCAATTGCCCAGTTCGAGCCGGATCTGAGGATAGAGGTGAGACCGCAACCAGCGCCGAAGCCGCCGATCGCGCCCAAGTCCTTTCCGCATCAGCTCTAAACCCAACTGCGCCCCTCCCAGCCTTCCGCTGACATATATAATGTCCCCGGGACGCGCGCCCCCACGCGTCACGGCGCGCCCCACCGCGATTTCCCCCAGTACGGTAATACTGATTGAAACCCTGGAACTCCGGGTGGTATCTCCTCCCGCGAGGCGCATTCCCATCGAACGAGCTGCTCGAGCCATCCCTCGGAGGAATCCATCGAGCCAGGTTCGCGTCCGCGCGGCGGGGATTGCGAGAGTCAGGAGGAAGAAGCGCGGTTTGGCACCCATCGCGGCGATGTCGCTTGTTGCCCGGACCAGCGATTTGTAGCCGACTGAATCCGGCGGATGCACGTCCGCGAGAAAATGGACTCCTTCTAAAAACGCGTCACAGGTCAAAACCCATTCCGCGCCCCGGCCCGGCAGAATGACGGCCGCATCGTCGCCGATTCCCAGACGCAGCCCATCTCGGGCGCGTCCTCCGAAGCCGGAGGGGATCGCGCGGGCAATTCTTCTGATCAGTTGACCTTCCGAGTCCATACTGTCCGTTCGTACAGTTGTTCCGAGCGCCCTACTTCAGGTAGAGTTCTATCAAGGTAAGCAAAAAAGATACAGAGTTCGTTGGGAGTTGCCGGCACGGAGCGTCTATGCAAAATGGAAGATTAGGGTTGACGCAACGGGTAGGGGTCACTACAATTCACTGGGTTTCGAACCAGGGCTCTCGGTTCAGACTTCTGACGGCGTCGGCTCACCGCGTATGGGGATCCGCGGACTTCAGCCAGCGGGAACAAGATTAATTCTGGACGAAATTAAGACACAGACCATGAAACGCAAGTCTTACACGTTTTTCATTGCATCGAGCGCTTCCGGCGGCATGCGCCGGGTTCGCGTCCCCTTTTATATCCTGCATTTACTGACAATTCTTGCAATTGTGGGTGGAATCACGGTTGTTGCGGGCATGGGTTCCTATTCCCGGATGCTCTGGAAGGCAGCCAATTACAATTCTCTTCGCCGCGAGCAGGACAATTTGAAGCAGCAATACCGCCAGCTTCAGACCGAAGTAAAGGATACGAACCAGCGCCTGGACTCATTGCAATCCCTGGCCAGCGAAGTGGCCATGGCCTACGGCATCACACGTTTCCGCCGAACTCCATTCGGTCTGAACGAGGTTTCAGACGAGCCGGATGCGGCTTTTGAGGAATCCATCGAGGCATTCAGCTACCTCGAAAAGAATGCAACCGCTGTCGCGATGGCGAGCGGCGGGCTCCGGCTTTTGCCTGCCTCTCAATTGAGCAACCTGGGAATCGTTCCCACGCTCTGGCCTGTCATTGGAGAAATCACGGGGCATTTCGGCGAGCGTCTCGACCCGTTTAGCGGTGAGGGCGCGTTCCACGCAGGCGTGGACATCGCCTCGCACTACGGCGATGACGTTCGCGCCTCGGCCGATGGCGTCATAGTCGCTGTGGATCGCCGGGCGGGCTATGGCAAGCTGGTTGTCATCGACCACGGCTTTGGCGTCTCAACCTGGTACGGTCACCTTTCCAACTTCAATACTCAGGTCGGCATGCACGTAAAGCGCGGCGATGTGATTGGCTACGAAGGGGCGAGCGGCAGGTCCACCGGCCCGCACCTTCACTACGAAGTCCGTATTTACGGCACGCCGGTCAACCCCTGGCGATATCTTCGCGGCACCGGCAGCACCGCAGCCGACTAATTCATTTTCATCCTCACCGCTCCAAATCCATAGATCCAGCTGGATTTTGCCTGAGCTGCGGAAGTTTCTCTATTGGCTGGGCGTTGTCGCTTTCGCGATATGGCGCGGCGGCCCTGGATTGGATGACGCCGAATGCGGGGTGCCCAGCATCTCGGGCGTGATGATCAATTTCAGCCGAACCCAGCGGTCCTGGGGGTCCACTTTCAACTGATTGATGAGCGCGCCAAGGAATGCCGCCTCTTCCTTGGTCATTTGGCGGCGAGTCTTCGGGTCCGAAAGCGCTACGGAGCCAAACATCCGAAACGTGTCGAGAAGCGTTGCCAGCTCGAAAGCGCTCTTCATGGAATCGCACTCCGCGTCGAGTGCAATGTCGAGCTGGTCGCCGTCGGGCTTCCCAGCGAGCGTCAAGCCTTTCACGCTGCGGAGCATGTGCTCGAGCTGAGGTGAATGCCCAAAGCCCGCATAGAAGCTCGGCGGGAGATTGTCCGTTCGAGCCACTGCGAAGATGGGCGCTCCCGCCACCCGTTCAATGCGCGCTTGCATGGCCGGGTCACGCCCGGCTGAGACAAGCGATGTGGTCCGGGGCAACAGAACATCCACATTTTTGCCTCCCGCGACCACAATCCGCGTGGGGGAGAGAAACTCGAACGACACTGGCGGGTTGCCGGGAACTTCATAGAGAGTTTGCGCTCCGTGAGGCGCAGTTCTCCCGGTTTGCAACGCGTAAGCCTTAATCTTTTGTTCGTCAAACCGACCTTCGGCAATCGCAAGGACTCGATCTTCACCCAGGACATTTGCAGGCGTGCCCAGGCTCGCGGGCCAAAATGCGATTGCGGCACGGTCGAGATCTCGTGCGTAGTCAAAGCCGGTGGCGCGGACAAACGCCTGGTAGTCGCGATCTTCCCCGATCACCGGCACATTCAGGCCAAGGCCTGCCGCCAAGCGCGAATTCTGCAACCGGCGAAGCCCCGCCACATCTACATAGGCGACCACGGGAGCGTCGGATGGAAGCAAGCTCAGGAGATCCGGCGCCTGTCCGGCGCTGGCGGCGGCCAATGGTTGGTGATGGCGGTAGAGATAGACCCCAGCGGTCGCTCCCAGAACGCAGAGAATCACGACAACTGCGATCAGGGCGCGTTTCGTTGAAGTGAGGGGCACGGGAAGAACCAGTATATGTTTCGATCGAACTGGTGTAAAGTTTTGGTCCCGGATACGTATTAGACGGAGAGGGCGTATATGCGGCTTATTACCTTCGCATGAGCCCTGGCAACCCGGGGGATGGAGTCTGCTTCTAATGTAGTCTAGGCTCAATACTGCCTCCCGCGGAGAAAGGCCCCAAAAATGAAATTCCTTGGAAAATCGGCCTGCACGAAATTCTTTGTCGCGGCCCTTGCGATCATGTCGCTGAGCTGTGTCGCGCTTGCACAGACACCTCCTGCACCGGCGACCCCTGCCACGCCGGTAGCTGCTCCGGCCACTGCGACGACTACCCCCACAATGGACCAAATTCTCAGTCGCTATGTTGAATCTATCGGCGGGCGAGCCGCGTGGCAGAAGCTGACTTCACGGCAATCGATTGGAACGATCGATATTCCCGCAATGAACTTGTCGGGCACCTTGCAGGTTCACGAGAAAGCGCCAAGCGACATGCTGTCCGTCGTAGTGATTGCAGGCGCCGCATTCCGGCGGGGATTCGATGGCAAGACAGGATGGTCCGACGATCCGCAGAACGGTGTGCGCGAGTTGTCGGGTCCCGAGCTTGCAGAAGCTCGCCAGCAGGCCGGCTTTTATCATTCGATTGAACTGGCGCAGACTTATTCCAAACTATCGGTCGTCGGTACGGAAAAAATCGGCGATCAGGATGCATACGTGGTTGATGCCACACCTGTCGAGGGCGCGGTCGTGAAGCTGTATTTCGATATGCAGACCGGACTCATGGTCCGAATCAAGGGCCAGCGCCACACGCCTCAAGGCGCGATGGATTTTCAGGAAGATCTGTCCGACTATCGTGACGCAGATGGAATCAAGTTGCCATTCACAATTCGTCAGGCAGCCGGCGGGGCCGAATTCACGATTCGGATTACGGAAGTGCACCACAACGTCGCGCTCGACGATTCGCAATTCGCAAAGCCTGCTGCACAGTAGGGTATAGAACTATTAGTCTCTGGCGGGTTAGATGCGCGTCTGGCAGGGGATTTGCCGGAAACAGAAACTTGCTTGCAATTTGAATGCCTGTGTGATAATTTTGCTCGGTTTAGCCATGCTGGCGTAGCTCAGCTGGTAGAGCATCTGATTTGTAATCAGAGGGTCGGGGGTTCAATTCCCTCCGCCAGCTGAATTTGAGGATCGGAATTTTTGGCAGGGGATGCGGACGATTTCCTCGCGACAAAAGCGCTAGGGCTGGTGTCTTCGGACACGAGCCCTTTCTGCATTGCGGAATACCCCGTACAGAAGTCCGGTTCAGATCTGTTGAGTTTGCGGAACGCAATTCTCATGTTCCGGGTGCGTCTGCGGGACGCCGCTTTTGCGTCTCGATCGGTTTCGCGGGACGGGTGGGTGAGTGGCTAAAACCAGCAGACTGTAAATCTGCCGCTCCTTGCGGGCTACGGAGGTTCGAATCCTCCCCCGTCCACCAGCGTCTTGTGCGACTCGCACGGCATTGATTCGGGCCTGGGTAGCTCAGTTGGTAGAGCGCGTCCTTGGTAAGGACGAGGTCACCGGTTCAATCCCGGTCCCAGGCTCCAGGTTGCGCTGAACGAATGGTTGCGATCGCGCGCAGATGAGTAGCGGTTGGAACGAGCGGGGGTAACTCAGTGGTAGAGTCTCTGCCTTCCAAGCAGATGGTCGCGGGTTCGAGTCCCGTCCCCCGCTCCATTTTTCGATGCAGGGCGCGGGCAAAGCAGGAGAAATTTTTCGCGGCGGTGGCCGCGTAGCTCTTTGAACAAGGTGGCGCGAGATGGCGAAGGAGAAATTCGAACGGAGTAAGCCGCACGTAAACGTGGGGACGATCGGGCACATCGACCACGGCAAGACGACTTTGACGGCGGCAATCACAAAAGTGCTCTCGAAGAACAACCCGAAGG
>JBAWGF010000252.1:0-42687 GCA_049592615.1 Candidatus Acidiferrales bacterium | reverse complement strand
ATTCTACGGTGTGGGGATGCAGAGGTAAAGCCCGGCGCGATGTAGCGCGCTGCAAAACGACTGAACCGTCGCAGCGTCTTACGAAACGGATTCTACGATTACGGCGATGCCCTGGCCGCCGCCGATGCAGGCGCTGGCCACTCCGTAGCGCGCATTTCGACGGCGAAGTTCGAGCAAGAGCGTCAACACCAGGCGAGTTCCGCTCGCGCCGAGCGGATGCCCGAGCGCGATCGCGCCGCCATTCACGTTTGTTTTGTCGCGATTGAGGCCGAGAATTTTTTCGACGGCAAGATACTGTGCTGCGAACGCTTCGTTCACTTCGACGAGATCCATCTGGTCGAGCTTCAGTCCCGCCAGAGCGAGTGCCTTCTGAATCGCAGGAACAGGTCCGATGCCCATAATGCGCGGCGGAACGCCCGCCGCGGCCCACGCGACGATTCGACCGAGCGGCTTCCAGCCGCGCTCTTGCGCAATCTTTGCGTGCGTCATGACAACGGCTGCGGCGCCGTCCACAATCCCGCTGGCGTTCCCTGCGGTGACGATTCCGTCTTTTCGAAATGCCGGCGGAAGCGATTCGAGCACTTCCATCGTCGTATCGGGCCGGCGGTGATCGTCTTCCGCCACCTCGATTGTCTTCTTGCCCTTCTTCACTTCGACGGAAAAGATCTCTTCTTTCAATTTCCCCGCGCGAAAAGCCGCTTCCGCCGCATGCTGGCTGCGCAGAGCATATTCATCGCAGGCGCGGCGCGTGATGCTCTGCTCGGCCGCAAGATTCTCGGCCGTCTCGGACATGCTGAAGCCGCAATAGGAGTCGTGCAATCCGGACATCAGAGAATCTTCTAGCTTGCCTTGGCCGAGCTTGAACCCCGTGCGCGCGCCGCGAATCACGTGCGGGCACTGCGACATGTTTTCCATTCCGCCCGCAAGCACCAGTTTTGCTTCTCCGAGCAAAATCCTTTGCGCCGACTGGCTGATGGACTCCATCCCTGACCCGCAGAGACGATTCACCGTCACCGCGGGCGTTTCGGCCGGAAGCCCGGCCTTGAGCCCCACGTGGCGCGCGCCATAGATCGCGTCCGCACTTGTCTGCATCACGTTTCCGATGATGACGTGATCAAATTCAGCGGGATCGGCGCCCGAGCGGCGGATGGCTTCGCGCCCGGCCGCAGCGCCGAGATCAATCGCGCTGGTGGAATCGAACGAGCCCATGAATCGCGTCATGGGCGTGCGCGCTCCCTGCAAAATCACAACGTCCGTTATGAACATGTATTGTCTCTCTTACGGTGTCGCGGTCACGACAAGTGTGTTCCCGCCCCTCTGGCGCGCCTCGTCGAGTCCTGCTTCGGCGCGGTTGATCCATTCGGTCACGCGGTCTTCCGTTTCATCGCCGGGGCGCGAAGAAGCCTCGGCCACGACGGCGCTGATCGTCATATCCTGAGCGCCCCAGGAAGGGTGCACGGTCGCACCGACCTGCCGCAGCTTTTCCGCAAGTGTACTCGCGCTCTCGAGCGGCGTGTCCGGCAGAATGAAAGCCAGCGACCACGCCGTGTATTTCACAGTCAGATCGGTTTGGCGAATGGCGGAGGAAAGCGCGCGCGCCAGATTCACGACGTACTGCTCGACCGCAGTATCGCCGTGCTGGCGAAGGAGATCTCCCCCGCGATCCAGATGCACGACTGCAAGCGAGAGCGGCGTGTTTTGCGCGCGCGACCGCTTCGACTCCGCCATCAGGCAATCGATATAGGCGCCGCGACTCAGTAATCCCGTCTTTTCATCGGCGACGGCGAGCGAACGAACGAGCGAACGCAAGCGCGTATGATCGACGGAAAGCAGTAGCTGGTCGCCGACCGCTTGCAGGAAAAAACTCTCATTCGGCTTCCATTCTCTCGCGCCCGCATCGCCAACCAGCAACGCGCCTCCCGGCGCCTGCGTTTCCTTGTCCATGAGCACAACACCCAGCGCCGTCTCGATCCCCAGACCGCGCAACGCGGGAGTTGTCTCCGCGCTCAACTCGATCCCACCGAGCGTGTCAGGTGTGGCCTGAGAAATGGGACCCACAATCATAGAAATTCCTGCGGCGCCGGCAGGCTGCAATCCGGGCGCGGAGAATTCGGCCGTCAATTGCCCCGCCTCTCCCGCACCAACGGAGAGGAGACACCGTGTAACTCCCAGATGCTTTCCGATTTCCGCCGCGGTCATCGCCAGCACTTCGCGCGGCGTGGCTTGCCGATACATCAGCCGGTTGATCTCCGCGAGGGCGGCGAGATCGCGATGGGTCTCCGCAGCGGTGGGCGCCGCAACCGAGGGGGAAGGCGCGATAACCTCCACGGGCGGCGGAGCGGGGGCCGGCGCGGGTGGCGGCGCAGAAGCGAGGGCCGGACGGAGCGGCGCCTTTGTGCGCGTTCCCTTCGGCCACCAGTTCGCGCGTTCATAGAGCGCGCGCAACCGCTCGTTCGTTTCCTCCTGGCCGGGAAAGAGTTCCGCAATTCGTTCGAGCCGCTCGGTTGCTTTTGATTGCAGCGAATACTGGAGAAAGATTTCGACCTGCACGATCAAATCTTCCAGCGCCTGCTGGGCGCGCATTTCCTCCGAAACGGGCACGGAAGAGACGGCTTGCTCGGAGCCGGCGCCGGAAAATCCATCGGTTCGCGTGGAAACCGTGGCGGCCTTTGCAGCGCGGGCCAGAATGTTCCGAAGGAAAGCCGGATCCACTTTGCCTTCGAGCTTCGAAATTCGCTCCTGGTTGCGGTAGTCATAGGGATCGATGTCCACCAGGCGGTCGAGCGCTTCGCACGCCTCCTTCGTTCGTCCGGCGGCAAAATAGAGATCGAAGAGGCGAACGAGTGCGTCGAAATACTTTGTCTCGCGATTCAATTCTTCATAGAGACGCGCCACCACCTGAGCCAGTGGCAACGAACCGGGATGCGCGGTTGCGAGTTGATCAATCTGCGCGGCCAGCTCGCCTTCCCGCCGGGCGGCACGCATCCATTCCTTCGTCTGCACCATGAGCGAAGCGGCTTTTTCATCCTGCCCGGCATGGACGTACGCTCCCGCAAGCTCGAAGAGTTTTCCGAAACTGTCAGGCTTTTGCTTGTAATAAGCCTCGAAGACGCCGCGGGCGCGGTCGAGCCGCCCTGTGCGAAGGAGCGCTTCGCCGAACAACGCGAGAAATGTGGTGTCTTTCTCATTCGGTGACAGCGGGTCGAGAAGCGTGACCGCCCCTTCCGCATCGCCTTTGCGCAGCCGGGCTTCCGCAAACAGAAGCGAACCGCTACGGTCGTCCGGCGACAATTTGTGCGCGCGGCCGAAATAGTCGAGCGCCTCATCGAGAGCGCCGATAGCCTGCGTGAGTTGCCCGGCGCGAAGGTAACTGCGCGTGGCGAGATCGGCGTGACCGAGGCGTTCCGCGAGTTCGCCGAGAACAATATGGCGCGCCGGATTCTCCGGATCGAGCATCGCCATGCTCTCGTAGCATGCGAGTGCTTCCACTTCGCGCTGCTGTTGCTGAAACAGATCGGCGGCGGCGCCGAAATGCTCGATCGCTTCCATGGCGCGGTTTTGCCGTTGCAACAGCATGGCGTAGCGCATCAGGCGATCCGGCGGCTGCGGAAAGGGGCGAAGGAAGCGGGTGAAAATCGCGGAAGCCTTGGCGACGTCGCCCGAATCGACCATGCGGTCGAACTGAATGCCATAATACTGCGCGGCGAGAGCAGGTTCGTTGAGACGGGTGTAAATATCGGCGAGCGCCTGAAGCGCTTCCTGATGTGAAGGAGCTTCGTCGAGAACCGCCTGGTAAGAGGTGGCGGCTTCGCGAAGTTTGTTCTTCTCGAGGCTGCGTCGCGCCCGCTCGAGATTCTTGTTGATGTCTGCAGCCATGGGAGTTCGCGCGTCCTTCGGGCGCCGCAGGCGTGCTGGGGGAGTTCGCCTGCTGACCCTCGCCGCAGCATACGCTACGGGCCCGGCCCGGCGCGCGGGTTGAAAGTCCACTATATACCGGACGCCTTGGCGCCCTCAAAACGAAATCAAGGCGAGGTGCAAGAACAGAGGCACGAACAGGGATGGTTTCCGGCTCAGCCGGGCTTGCTTACCGGGGAATCTCGCTCGGCAGATGGCTCACCCTCTCGCGCATGGCACGCAACGAAAGCCCGCTGCGCACCAGTGCGGCAAAGCCGAGAAAAACGAAGGGAAAATTCAACGCAAGAAACGCGAGAAACGAAAATCCGGTGGCCGTGGTCTTTTCGACCTGGAATACGCTCAGTCCGAGCACGCAGAAGAATTGATACGACCCTACGTTGGCGGGCGCATTGGGCAGCGACACGCCGAGATTGATCACCAGCAACACGACAACCGCGGCGAGGAGCGGCAAATGCAATCCGTAGGCCTGCATCATGGCCCAAAGCCCCAAAACCTGGCTGAACGGCATCAGAATGGAGACGAGAACCGCCGGATAGAAACTCGGCGCCGTTCCCATCGCATGCAATCCCACCAAAGCAGCCATCATTTTTCCGGGCAAGTGGCGTGGACCCGATTTCGGCGCGGGATCGCTTCCCAATTTTATTTCCAGGTAGAGAATCAGAAGCACAACGATGCTCAGAAGAACCAGAGTCACGATTCCGAGGGTGTCCGCGACCCGCTTGAATCGGCGGGGCAGCTCGACGAGAAGCGAAACCACGGCCAGCGCCGCGGTCGCGATCACCAGATCCACCAGCCGCTCGACTCCGACGGAGCCGAGAACGCGACCGATTGAAATTTCCTCGGAACTCGAAAGCAGATAGCTGCGCAGAAGTTCGCCCGGCCGCAACGGAAAGACGAGGTTTGCAAAAAGTCCCGCGTACACCGAGCGGATCGTGCGGCTCAACCGCACTTTGCCGAACGGATGTAGCAGGAGTTTCCAGCGTAGCGCTTGAATCCCATAGCTGAGCACGTCGAAACCCATGCCCAGCAGCACCCACTTGTAGTTTACGTTTGCCAGCTCGTGAAGGGCCTTCACGAGGTGAAAGTCGTGCAGTACCCAGGCGAGTGCGGCGACCGCCAGCCCATAGCCGAGGATTCGTGGGATCTTCGACGGCGGCGGATTGATGTCTTGGAAGATCGCGTTCAACGTTGCAAATCCAGCGGGTGCGCACTTGGCGCGCTGGATGACTCTGTGCGAAGCGGCGCTTCCGCATGCGAAGAATTCGAGTTACTGGAAGCCTCAAATGCAGCCAGCAGCGCGATTGAGTTCTTGAAAATACACTGGGCCGGCAAAATCGTGCCCCTCCGGGGCCAGGACGCCCGAAAACTCGGTACAGCCTACGACATCAGCTTTCGCGTGGCAATCTGCGTCTTTGTCACTCTGCATTCTGCAGTGAACAGGTCTCGCCCTCCTCATGAATCCCTCACCACTTGCCGGTGAGTTCTTCGGTGGTACCATTCTTCGACGGCACATCACATCGGAGTCCACGCCATGACGGAACCAACTAAAGAAGAATTGCTCGCTCGCATTGCAGAACTCGAAAAGCAGTCCGGTTCAAAGAGGAAAGGCAGCCTGGAGTTCAGGGTAGGCGAAAAGGGCGGCGTCAGCGTCTATGGACTCGGGCGTTTCCCCGTGACACTTTATTACGAGCAGTGGATTCGCCTGCTCGACGTCGCCGGCGAACTTCGCGCCTTCCTCGAAGAGAACAAGCCCCGGCTCAAATTAAAAACTCAGCAATAGCGGGGTCAGCCACGGGTTGAAGCCCAGACATTCATTCGCCCGTAATTGCAGAAAAGAGTTGGTTGGTCGCTTCCAGTTCCTCCCCGGACACCCACGGGGGAATAAACGCAGGGCAATTTCTGTTTCCTCCGCAGGCGCTTTTCGCTTGTCGAAGATTAAACTTAATCCCGGCCACTAGCTTCGCGTCTGCCGGCGAGTCAAGGACTATCATCTGCGGCTTCACCTGCGCAATTTTCTCTGCCAACTCTTCCTGGTAATCACCTTCCATCGTCGCAACTATGATGACCTTCCCCGAATGAACATGATGTTGATTGCTGAAGCCGTATAACTTCGCATCTAGTTCGCGGCTGAAATCAGAATGAGCGTCACGACAAACTCTCACCACTACGAAATCCTCGTCTGCTGAGCGGTGGCACGATACGAAGAACAAGCTGAGAGCCAGCGCGAAAACACCTAAACAAAATGACTTCATAGGCTGGATTCTTGGAGGTGCCATTTCAGTTCTGGGTTGTAGAAACCTCAGAATCTCTCCCCCCAGTTTATCATCATCCCAAGAGCTGGGCGCGACCTAGGAATGTGTGCTCCTCTGACTCCTATACGTCATCTACCTCCTTTACTTGCTCTCTCTAATCTGTGTTCACTTGCCCTGAGGCCGCTATACGAGGCCGAAGAGTCTGCGTTCATGTGTGGTTGCTTTTCCTCTGTGCCCTCCGTGACTCACCTGTGTCGTCTGTTTTTCAGACGGCCTCGCGCTCGCCAACTTTCACAGGACCGGATCGCCGCTCCTCCCTTCGTACAGGTGTACTAGTCGTCTTCGTAATCTGTACCTTCGTACAAATTTCTCCCGGCGCACCAGGTGCTAGCGTCGATCTGTGACAATGCCGACAACTCACAATTCGCTCCCAGAAAACGCAGCCGCCGCACCACCGCTGTCCTTTTCTAATCGTCACCCCGGACGATTAGAAGCACGTCCAACTCCATGGAAACAAACGACACCCGCCTCGTCTAGTCGTCACTCGATCCAGCGAATTTCCTGCGCGCCCTTCGCGCGTCATCGAACTCTAATCTCACTCCGCCAGCCCGTCGCTAATCGCCAACTCGTGCGGACTGAGCGTTCGCTAAATCATTCAAAACAAACGAAAGCACTCCGTTCTAATCGCCAATATTTGCGAGTTCTGCAATCGCTGGCCGGAGGCGAAAAATTGTGGCACACTCGATTGTTTAGAGGACGTGCCGCGTTGCGGGTTGAGCGAACGCCGCCCCGCCCGGCGCATCGAGTCGCCCAAGAAATCATGGACCCCCAGTTCATCCGGAATTTCTGCATCATCGCGCATATCGACCACGGCAAATCTACCCTGGCCGACCGCCTGCTCGAACTCACCGGCGCGCTCAGCCAGCGCGAGATGAGCGCACAGGTGCTCGACTCGATGGATCTCGAGAAAGAGCGCGGGATCACGATCAAAGCGAAAAGCATCCGCCTGCATTACACCGCGCGCGACGGCCATGAATACCGGTTGAACCTGATTGACACACCGGGCCACGTGGATTTTTCCTACGAAGTTTCGCGCGCGCTTTCCGCGTGCGAAGGCGCGCTGCTCGTGGTGGACGCAAGCCAGGGCGTCGAGGCGCAAACGGTCGCCAACGCGTTCCTCGCATCGAGGCACAATCTCACGATCATTCCGGTAATTAACAAAATTGATTTGCCCGCGGCGCGGCCCGAAAACGCGAAAGAGCAAATCGAAAACGTGCTCGCAATTCCGGCAGACGATGCTCTGCTGATTAGCGCGAAGAGCGGACTCGGCGTGGAAGAAGTTCTCGAAGCGATCGTGAAACGCATTCCGCCACCGAAGGGTTCCGAAGGCGCGCCGCTGCGCGCGCTGATCTTCGATTCGTGGTTCGACATTTATCGCGGGGCCGTCGTTCTCGTCCGCGTGATGGAAGGCCGCATCGCGCCGCGCATGAAGATTCGGCTCTGCGCCAACAACGAAGTGTATGAAGTGGAAACTCTCGGGGCGTTGACGCCGAAGCCCGTCGTGCTGGACGAGCTTGCGGCGGGCGACGTGGGCTTCATCGTCGCCAATATCAAGCGCGTCGCCGATGCGCGCATGGGCGATACGGTGATCGAAGCGGACCGGCCCGCGCTGGCGCTGCCCGGATTCGAAGCGATCAAGGCGATGGTTTTCGCGGGTCTTTTTCCAGTGAACGCGACCGATTACGAACTACTTCGCGACGCGCTCGGGAAATTGCAACTCAACGACGCCGCATTTTTCTACGAGCCGGAAAATTCCGTCGCGCTCGGCTTTGGGTTCCGCTGCGGATTTCTCGGACTGCTGCACATGGAAATTGTGCAGGAGCGCCTCGAGCGCGAATTCAACATCGACCTGATTACCACGGCGCCGAGCGTGGAGTACCGCATCACGACGACTACCGGCGAAGTGATGGAAGTGGACAACCCGACGAAATTTCCGCCGCCGAGTTCGATTCAAAAAATCGAGGAGCCGATACTGACGGCGATGATCATTACGTCGGAGGAATCGCTGGGCGGCGTGCTCTCGCTCTGCGAAGAAAAGCGCGGCGTCCAGAAAAAATTCGAATATCTCTCGCAGACGCGCATCATGCTGACCTACGAAATGCCGCTCAACGAAATCGTGCTCGATTTCTACGACCGGCTCAAGAGCGTGTCGCGCGGCTACGCTTCACTCGACTATCACCTGTCAGGCTACCGCGAGGCCGATCTCGTCAAGCTCGACTTGCTCGTCGCCGGAGAGCCGGTGGATGCGCTGACGATTATCTGCCACCGCGAACAGGCATACGAACGCGGCCGCGAACTCGTTTCGCGTCTCCGCAAGCTCATCCCGCGACAGATGTTTGAGGTTCCGCTGCAAGCCGCCATCGGCAGCCGGATCATCGCGCGCGAGTCCATCAGCGCCATTCGCAAAAACGTTCTCGCGAAGTGCTACGGCGGTGACATCACGCGCAAACGCAAGCTCCTCGAAAAGCAGAAGGAAGGAAAGAAGCGCATGAAGCGCGTCGGGCGCGTAGATATTCCGCAGGAAGCTTTCCTGGCGGTGCTGAAAGTCGCGAGCAGCAGCGATGAAGAGTGATCTATGCGCTTACTCTGTTTTTTTCTTGCGGCGGACGGTGGCGTCAAGCAGGCCGCGCGCAAGGCGCACCGAAATATCATCTCCCTCAGCGACCTGATCCGGCGAGCGCAAGACATTCCCCGAAGCGTCGTAAGCGATGGCGTAGCCCCGCTCGAGCAATTGGAAAGGGCTGCGTTCATCGAGTTTCAGCGAAGCTGCCGCAAGCGCACGACGCTTGGCGATGAGAATGCGGTCGAGACGCACTCGCAGTTCGACGGAGCGCTGCTCGAGCGCGCGGCGCAGTTTGCCGACTCGCGCGCGCAAATCGAGCGCAGCAAATCGGACCTGCGCCGTGGTGAAGACGCGGCGCTTGCGCGTGACGGCGCGTTCGAGCGCGGCGCGCAGCATTTCCCGCTGTTGTGCGATTCGGCGCCGCAGCACTTCCGCGCGTCCTCGCAAATCGAACGACGCGATTTGTGCGCCGGCTATTGTCAGACGCTGCCGCGTGGTCGCAAGCCGGAGCCGCAGGCCGATTGCGAGAGACGAGGAAAGTTCATCCACCTGCTGGCGGCGGTGGCGCACCAGAACTTCCAGCTGCCGGAAACCGCGATGCGTTTGCAGATCGCGGACGCGGTGGCGCGATTGCGAAAGCCGGTAGCGCATCTGGTGCGAAATCCGGCGGTAGTGCTCGGCGATGTGCCGCTCGAATTCCTGGCGCGAGCGGACGACGATCTCCGCCGCCGCAGAGGGCGTGGGAGCGCGCACATCCGCCACAAAATCCGCGATCGTGAAATCGGTTTCATGACCTATGCCCGTGATCACGGGAATTTCCGACGCGAAAATCGCGCGCGCGACAATTTCTTCGTTGAACGCCCAGAGGTCTTCGAGCGAGCCTCCGCCGCGCGCCACAATCAAAACGTCCGCCACCTTCGCACGGTTGAAGTAGCGCAGCGCTGCAACGATTTCCGCGGCGGCGCCTTCGCCCTGCACTTTCACCGGAAAAAGCAAAACGTGCACGTTCGGAAAGCGGCGCTTCAGGACGCGCAGGATGTCGCGAATGGCCGCGCCGCTCGGGGACGTCACAACACCGATTCGCAAGGGCAATACGGGCAGCGGCTTTTTGCGCGCATCGTCGAAGAGGCCTTCCTCGCTGAGTTTCTTTTTGAGCCGCTCGAACGCGAGTTGAAGCGCGCCCAGTCCGACGGGTTCGATGTGGCTGACGTAAATCTGATATTCGCCGCGCGTTTCATACACGCTGAGCGCGCCGCGCACCGTGATGTGCAGTCCATCCTCGGGGCGGAATTTCAGGCCGCGAACCTGATCGCGAAAACAGACACAGCGAATCTGCGCGCGCGCGTCCTTCAACGTGAAATAAAGGTGACCCGACTGAGCGGGATGATAGTTTGAAACTTCGCCCTCGACCCAAACGTCCGGCAACGCGGTTTCCAGCAAGCCGCGAATACGCGCAGTGAGTTCGCTGACTTTCCAGATGTGCCGCTCGGGCATGACGTCGAAGAGCGTGGGCTGGTTCATGTCGTTACCGGCGGAAGAGATTCACAATCCAGAAAAACAGCGTCAGCGCGAGGCTCACGACAATACAAGTCACGATCGGAAAATAAAATGATCCACTGCGGCCATGCCAGGCAATGTCGCCCGGCAAACGTCCGAGGCGGAAGGGAAGCTTTGCGCCGAACGCGAGCAGCGCTCCGATTCCAACCAGGACGACGCCCATAATGAGCAACGTCTTTCCGAATTCGCGCAGCGGGTTCATCCGTCAAAAGGAAGCCCCATCTTACCTGAACCAGCGAGCGGAGTCTTCGCCGGGGCGGGGTAAGACCCGCCTTTTCGCCGCCTGCAATAACAGTTGACATTTATATAAATACTTATATATAGTGACGCTCATGAGCCTGGAAAACATCCTGCTCGGGCTGCTGCGCACGCCGGCGAGCGGCTACGACCTCAAAAATGTTTTTGACGAGCGCATTCATTATTTCTGGTCGGCGGAGCTGAGCCAGATTTATCCGACGCTCGACCGGATGGAGAAGCGCGGGTTGCTTCGCAGCCGCCGCGCGCCCGCAAAGCGCGGAGCCGGACGTAGAATTTATCAAACTACTCCGGCGGGGCACCGCGTGCTCCGCGAATGGCTCGAATGCGGAATCGAATTCAGCGACGACCGGATCACGTATCTCGCAAAGCTTTACGTGATGGACGAGCTTAAGGATGCAGAGAAGACGCGGCGGTACCTTTCAGACTTGCGCGAAACCTTTGCGCGCAACGTGGCTGCGCTCGAAGGGATTGAACGCCGGTGGCAAGCGGAGGATCCCGATTGCCCCGATTCACTTTCCAATGAAGAGTTTCACGTACTGCTGGCGCTGCGAAATGGAATCTGCATGACCAGCGCGCGAGTGAAATGGTGTGACGAGTCGATTCGACGAGTGCAAGCGCGGATGGCAAAGGAGGCCTCTCATGGCCGAACTATTTCAAGACATTCGGTGGCTGCACATCGCGGCGGGAAGCGTCGCGCTGATACTGTTCTGGATTCCCGTAGCCATAAGCAAAGGCGGCCCCTGGCACATTAGGATTGGCTGGACCTACGCCGCGTGCATGGCCGTGGTGGTTGCGACGGCCCTCAGCATGAGCGGCTTGGCGTTCAGCATGCCCCTGCGCGTACGCCATTTCGTGAAGCCGCTTTCCGCGGACGAAACGGTGCAATTCATTCGAAACTCTCGCGAAATTGCGTTCTTTCTCGGTTATCTCGGACTGGTGACGCTCGCAGCGGGATGGCAAGGAATCGGCGTATTGCGGACGCGGCGCGATCCCCGATCGTTTCGCAAAACGTGGACGTATGGATTAAATGCGGCGGTGGTGCTGGCAGGGATCGTAAGTCTTACGATGGGGATCATCGAACGCGCCGGCGTATTCGTGGGGATGAGCTCGGTGGGATTTCTGGTGGGCGGCGGGAATCTGCGGTACCTTTTGCGCGACCCGGAATCGAAGATGCACTGGTGGTACGAACATCTGAGTTCGATGATCGCAACGGCCATCGCGGGATACACGGCGTTCCTGGCATTCGGCGGGACGCGACTCTTCCCGATTCTAGGGCGGGGACAATTCCATGTCCTGCTCTGGCTCGCGCCGACGTTGATTGGCGGCCCGGCCATTAGCCTGACGATCATGTATTACAAACGGAAATTTCATGAAAACGGAAGAGCAGACAAATCGGCGTCAACGCAGATGAAGCCAGCGGTGTAGGGCAAAAGCAATTCTTTTCCGGTACTAGACGAGATCGTGGCCGGCGAAGAAGTAGGAAATCTCGAACGCGGCAGTCTGCGGTGCGTCGGAACCGTGCGTGCAATTGTTCTGAATGCTCGTGCCGAGCGCGTTGCGAATGGTTCCGGGAGCCGCTTTGGCCGGATCGGTAGCGCCCATGGTGTCGCGCCAATGCGCGATCGCGTTCTCCCTCTCGAGTACCATCACAACGACTTTTCCGGAGCTCATAAATTCAGTGAGGTCTTTGAAAAATGGCCGCTCGCGGTGAACGGCGTAGAATCCCTCGGCTTCCGCCTTCGTCAATCGTTGCGAGTTGATCGCAACGATCTGAAATTTCGCTGCATGGATGCGGCTCAGAATTTCGCCGGCGAGTCCGCGGCCCACCGCGTCCGGTTTGATGATTGCGAGTGTTCGTTCGATTGCCAAGAGAGCAATCCTCCTTTTGTTTGACGCGGGGCAACAACGAAGATGTCGAAGCTATCGTTTGTTGCGCCGTCCCTTTTTCTTCGTGGAGCCCTTCGATTTCGACTTTGACTTGCCCAGAAGAGCCGCGAGAGTGTGGCCGATTTCCGCAGGGCTTTGCACCGTGTGAATTCCGGCGGCGCGCATGGCCTTGTATTTGTCGGCAGCGGTTCCCTGCCCGCCGCTGATGATCGCTCCGGCGTGACCCATGCGGCGGCCCGGTGGAGCCGTTTGTCCGGCAATAAATCCAACAACGGGTTTTCTTACATTCTTCTTGATGAACTCCGCCGCGATTTCTTCGGCGTTGCCGCCGATTTCGCCGATCAGGACGATAGCGTGAGTGCCGGGATCGTCACTGAACATCCGAACGGAATCGAGAAAGCTCGTGCCGATGATCGGATCGCCGCCGATGCCGATGCAGGTGGATTGCCCGATGCCAAGCCGCGTGAGTTGGTCCACTGCTTCATACGTAAGCGTGCCGCTGCGGCTGACGACGCCGACGTTGCCCTGTTTGTGAATCGAGCCGGGCATGATCCCGATCTTGCATTTTCCAGGTGAGATGATGCCGGGGCAATTCGGACCAATCAGCCGCGTCTTCGAATCTTTCAGCGCGGCCGCAACGCGCACCATGTCGAGCGTGGGTACGCCTTCCGTGATGCAAATGACAAGCGGCAAACCCGCGTCGGCGCCTTCGAGGATGGCATCCGCTGCGAACGGCGGGGGAACGAAAATCACGGAGGCGTTCGCTTTGGTCGCGCGCACGGCTTCCGCCACAGTATTGAACACGGGCACGCCGAGGTGTTCAGTGCCGCCCTTTCCGGGCGTGACTCCGGCAACGACATTCGTGCCGTAGTCGAGCATTTGTTGCGTGTGGAAACTGCCTTCGCGGCCGGTGATTCCCTGCACAATGAGGCGAGTGCTTTTGTCGATCAAGACGCTCATGTTTATGACGTAGAGGAAGTAGATGAGGTAAAGGAGGTAGAGGAAAAAACCCCCATCAAATCTTCCGCCATTCCTTCCATAAGTTATGAATCATCATTCCCAGCTTCGAATACTCCGCTTTCAGATTTTCGCAGTGTTGCTTCGCGGCGATTCCCTCATTGCTCGCGAGATCGAGCCAAAATTTTGTCTCGGCCGCTTCACCACTCGCGATTACCAGATGGCGCTTGAATTCAGCGCTCGAATTTCTCTTCGCCCAGCCCTCGACAATGTTGGCTGCGACCGATCGCGATGAGGCGCGGACTTACCGGCCAAGTTCGAACTGCTCTTGGCGCGGGAATGCCCGACTCAACTTCGAAACGTCCAGTGCCAGCCGATAGGCCTGCTTGTAGATCAGGAGGTCGGTGTAGTTGCGCACGGGCGCGAATCGCGCAGTCTTCTCCTTTACATCCCCTATCTCCCGTCTGAACTCCGCGCACATGGTCAGGCACCCGCAAGCTTCACGACTTTTTCGGCGCCGTCTTTCATGCCGTCGGCGACCGTGAAATTGAGACCGGAGTTGCGCAAAATTTCTTTTCCCTGCTCGACGTTCGTTCCTTCCATTCGCACGACGACCGGCACCTTAAACTTCAACTCCTTCGCGGCGTTGACGACGCCGCTGGCGAGGACATCGCAGCGGAGGATACCGCCGAAAATATTTACGAACACGGCTTTCACATTGGGATCGCTCAGGAGGATGCGAAACGCGTTTTTCACTTGCTCCTCGGATGCGCCGCCGCCAACGTCGAGAAAATTCGCAGGACTCCCGCCGCTCAGCTTGATGATGTCCATCGTCGCCATCGCGAGGCCTGCGCCATTGACCATGCAGCCAACGGTGCCGTCGAGCTTGATGTAGTTAAGCTTGAACTTCGAGGCTTCGACTTCGAGCGGCGTTTCTTCGTCGAGGTCGCGCAGATCCTTGAATTCGGGATGGCGATAGAGGGCGTTGTCGTCGAAATTCACTTTCGCATCGAGAGCCACAATGCGGCCGTCGCCGGTGACGACGCAGGGATTGATTTCGAGGAGCGAGGCATCGGATTCGGTGAATGCGCGGTAGAGTGATTGGAAAAACGGCACTGCGACATTCACAAGTTCGGGCGCGAGGCCGAGGCCGAAGGCAAGTTTGCGTGCCTGGTAAGGCTGCAAGCCCGTCGCCGGATGAATCGTTTCGCGCAGGATCGCTTCCGGGTGGTCCTTCGCGACTTCCTCGATTTCCATTCCCCCCGCGGCGCTGGCCATAAAAACGGGAGCGCCGACCGCGCGGTCAACGAGGACGCTGAGGTAAAGTTCGCGCTTGATGTCGAGGCCTTCTTCGATCAGCAGACGGCGGACGATTCGTCCTTCGGGGCCCGTCTGCGGCGTGACGAGCTTCATACCGAGAATTCGCTCCGCGAGCGATGCGGCTTCATCGGCGGAACGCGCCAGCTTCACGCCGCCGGCTTTGCCGCGACCGCCCGCGTGGATTTGCGCTTTGACGACGACTACCGGAGTGCCGAGGCGTTGCGCCGCGGCGCGCGCTTCGTCTTTTTTGAATACGACTTCGCCGCGCGGCACCGGAACACCGAACTTTGCGAGGATTGCTTTGGCCTGATATTCGTGGATCTTCATTCAGACTCCATGGACAACCCGTAGCTCACGTTGAATAGTGCTAGTATTCACGAACGCGGAAACGAGCCAGTTTACCCGGAAGCTGCTGAGCGGGCAAGGCAGGACATGGCGCTCGAAATGAAAGCGGGATGCGAAAAGTGCGGAGAGGTGATCGCCGCAGCCGACCGGGCATTCATCTGCTCGAACGAATGCACGTTTTGTGCGAAGTGCACGGTGCAGTTGCAACAAGTCTGCCCGAATTGCGGCGGCGAGCTGGTGCGAAGGCCGCGACGCAAAGCGCCTGCGAGCACATCCTGAGCTGAGTCGCGCCGCGCCGGGAAGACAGAACCCAAACAAATGATTCACGAAGCGCTTGAAAAAGTTGTTGCGGGTGAGAATTTGTCACGCGCCGAAGTCGAAGCGGCAATGGAAGAGATTTTTTCGCGCCGCGCAACGGAAGTGCAATCCTTCGCGTTCCTGGCTGCGCTGCACTTGAAAGGCATGACCACGGATGAAAAGGATGCTTTCGATGCAGCTGCAAAGCGGCACCCGGATGAAGCGGGCGAGAGTTGCACGATGGGTGTAGAACTGTCAGCAACGGGATCCCAATTCCTTGTCATAACAAAGTTGATCGTGATGCAAGGCCAGGATTTATCACGCCGCGAAGCAGAAAACGCCATGGAGGATATTCTTTCGGGTCATGCGCCCGCCGTTGAAATCGCGCAATTCCTTACTGCGCTCCGGTTCAAAGGTGAAACCGTTGAGGAGCTGGTAGGATTTGCGACGGCGATGCGGCGACACGCGACGCCGATTTTTGCGACAGGCCGGCGCGCGGCCGACGAAGTGATTGTGGATACGTGCGGGACGGGCGGCGATGCATTGGGGACGTTCAATGTTTCCACAGCTGCGGCGTTCGTGGTCGCGGGCGCGGGCGTGCGAGTGGCGAAACACGGAAACCGGTCGATCAGTTCGCGCTGCGGGTCAGCGGATGTGCTCGAAGCGCTCGGCGCGAATATTGAATTGCTGCCAGAGCGTGTGGGGCAATCGATTGATGAAGTCGGAATCGGTTTTCTCTTTGCACCGGCAATCCACACGGCGATGCGGCATGCGATGCCGGTGCGGCGCGAGCTGAAGATTCGCACGGTGTTCAATCTGCTCGGGCCGCTGACAAATCCGGCGGGCGCAACAGCACAGGTTGTCGGCGTCTATGACGCGGGACTGACGGAGATGGTCGCACAAGCGCTCGGCGAATTGGGCGTGCGTCGTGCGTTCGTGGTGCACAGCGCCGACGGACTCGATGAGATTTCAATTTCGGGCGAGACGTCCATTGCGGAACTGCGCGGCGGAAACGTGCGGAGCTACACAGTGACGCCCGAAGATTTCGGCTTGCGCCGCTCGCCGCTCGAAGCCATCCGCGGCGGCGATGCAAAGGAAAATGCGGAAATCATCCATCGGCTGCTTGGCCAAGGAACACGCGGACACGAGCACGGGCCACACCGCGACATCGTGCTCGCAAATTCCGCGGCAGCGCTGGTCGCAGCGGGTCGCGCGGCGGATTTCCTCGATGGTGTGCGCCTCGCCGCGGAATCAATCGATACCGGTAGAGCGCGGGAACGATTGGAGGCTTTTGTCGCCTTCACGCAAGCTGAAAAGGGCCACGGTCGAACAGCTACCTGAGAGATCCCCGGCAATTTCAATCAGCGCCGCCCATTCGAAGGATCGGGTGACGTTGCGGAATCGAGATCGAGAAAAATAAAAGCGGCGCCGGTGGTGCGAGGCGGATAACAGTTGCCGTCGGCGTTGTAGGTCGAAGAGCAGGCGCGCGTCAGGGGTCGCCGCCGAGGCGATTGCGCGAACTGCCAGACGGAAGCAAACGTGACACCGCTCTTCGATGGCGGCGGAGGAATCTGCGGATAGACGCAGCCCGGCGAAGGTGGACACGCGTCATTGTAAACGAAGAATACGATTTCGCGATTGGCTGCATGATCGCGGATATCGATGGCCGTGTGGATGGATTCACCCTTCTCTGCTTTCACGGGAATTCCAGAGCAATAAACTCCCGCGCGGAATCCAGCAGCGACGACGCCATCGATCCATGCGAACAGATACGCGCGCTGGCCGGGCAGAAGCATTCCGCCTTCTTCCTGATCGAGAAAAATCACAGTCCCGGGATGAAAGCCTTCGCGCTGAGCTCTTTCGGCGGCCGCGTGCGCATCGCTTGCGCCAAGGGCGGCGGGATCCGAGCTGCCCTTAAGTTGCTTTTCGGTCCGCCCATTGAATAGAACAAGAAATCCGAGACCATTTTGCAGAAGGATTTCGCGTTTCCCTGTCCACGAGTTCGACTTTTCACCGGGAGGATTGTTCAACCAGTAGCCGGAAAATGAAAACGTCTGCCGGAGAGCCCCGATGGCTGCGTCGCCGGGGTATTCGTTTCGGTCAAAGCCGAGATACGCGCGTGAAGGCGCAACTTCATTTTGCAGGCGTGAGTTTGCGCCATGTGCGATGACGCAGAAGGGCGCGGCCACCAGAGCCAATGCCAGAGTCGAGGAGAGCAGGCGCATACAGTGCGAATCTTACTAGATGCTGAGGAAATTCTTGAGGAGGCGGAAGCCCGAATCGGTGAGGACTGACTCGGGATGAAATTGCACACCCTCGACGCGGAGCTTGCGATGCCGCAAGCCCATAATGGTGCCGTCGGCGGTCTCGGCGGAAATTTCGAGCGACTTCGGGAGAGATTTTCGCTCGACGATGAGCGAGTGGTAGCGCGTCGCGACGAAAGGCTGCGGCAAATCGCGAAAAATGGTTTTGCCGTCGTGCTCGATTTCGCTGGTTTTTCCGTGCATGAGTTTCGGCGCGCGAACGACGCGTCCGCCGAATGCGGCGCCGATGGCCTGGTGACCGAGGCAAACGCCGAGAATCGGCATCTTTCCCGCGAAATGCTGGATGAGAGGCACGCTGATGCCTGCTTCTTTCGGCGTGCACGGCCCGGGTGAAATCACGATGCGCTCGGGCGCAAGCTCTTCGATTTCGTCAAGCGTGATCTGATCGTTGCGGCGGACTTCGAGGGTCTGCCCCAACTCACCGAGATACTGGGCCAGGTTGTAAGTAAACGAGTCGTAGTTGTCGAGGAGCAAGATCATTTGTAATTCACCAGCATAGCGCGAGACGTCATTTACCGCGAACTGCACCGCCGCCGCGATGCGCGATTTCGAACGCGGTAACGAGCGCACGCGCTTTGTTGACCGTTTCCTGATATTCGCGCTCGGGGACGGAATCCGCGACCACGCCGCCGCCTGCTTGTATATAGATGCGCCCACCCTTCGCAACGAGCGTGCGCAACGCGATGCAGGAATCGAGATTGCCGGTGAAATCGAGATAGAGAACGGCACCGGCGTAGAGTCCGCGACGCGACGGCTCGAGCTCGTCAATGATTTCCATGGCGCGGACTTTGGGCGCGCCGGAAAGTGTCCCGGCGGGAAAGCAAGCCATCAGCGCATCGAAGACGTCCACACCCGGGCGCAGGCGTCCGCGGAGGTTCGAGACGAGATGCATTACGTGCGAATAGCGTTCGACGAACATCAGTCGCTCGACTTTCACCGAGCCGTACTCGCAAACGCGGCCGAGATCGTTTCGGCCGAGGTCCACGAGCATGATGTGCTCGGCGCGCTCCTTCGGATCGGCGAGGAGTTCTGCTTCGAGATCGCGGTCCTCTTTTTCGTTGCGGCCGCGCGGCAAGGTTCCGGCTATCGGTCGATAGAAAGCGTCGCGGCCCTGAACTTTGAGGAGCATTTCAGGAGAGCTGCCAACGACGGACACGTCGTCGAGCCGCAGAAAATAGAGATACGGCGAGGGATTCACGACGCGCAATGCGCGATAAATCTCAAAGGGATCGGCATTCGTTTTAGCCGAGAATCGCTGGCTGGGAACGACCTGAAAAATGTCGCCGGCGCGAATGTACGACTTGGCTTTTCGCACGGCCGCGAGATACTGCGGCTTCGTGAAATTCGATTGGATGCGAACAGGCGCCGCGGGGCGCTTGCGGCGCTCGGGAGCGAGCGGCTGCTCGAGCGCGCGGCGCGTGCGATAAATCTCGCGCACGGCTGCATCATATTTCTGGCGCAGGCTGCCTTTTCCATCTGTGAAAACATTGCGAATCACCCAGACGCGATGCTGTACGTGGTCGAAGGCGAGGAGACCCAAATAAAACATCATGACGCAATCATCGAGCCCAAGGTCGTCATGTCCCGTGGCAGGGATGCGCTCGACGAGCCGAACCATGTCGTATGCGAAGTAGCCGATGGCACCAGCGATAAGCGGAGGAAGTCCGGGCACGCGAACCGGATGGTATCGGGCGGTGAGCCGGCGAAGCTCGTCGATCGGATCGCCTTCGAATTGGACGCGACGCCTTGCCGCCTCAAGCGTGCTGCTGCGCCCGCGGGATCGAAACACTTCTTCGGGATTTGCGCCCGCGAAAGTGTAGCGCGCAATCGTCTCGCCCCCCTCGACGCTTTCGAGCAGGAAAGAATACTTCGCATCGCGAGCGATGCGAAGATACGCACCGACGGGCGTCAAAAGGTCCGCAGTGAAGGTCTCGTACACGGGGACGAGATTCCCTTGCCGCGTCAACCGGCAAAACGTTTTGAAATCGGGTTGAATCATCGCGCCGTCCCGCTTTTTTCTTCGCGACCCAGGGCCGCCAGGACGGCCCGGCGCATTGCCGCCACCGGCGCGCGCTCGCCCGTCCAGATCTCCCATTGTGCGGTGCCCTGTGCGACGAACATTTCCACTCCGGATACGGTTTCGATGCCGCGGCGCGCGGCAAGTTGCATGAGGCATGTGACGCGCGGGCGGTAAATGGTGTCGAAAACAAGGCGGCAGTTCAATTCCCGCGCGCCGAGCGGCGATTGGCCTGTGCGTGGATGCATTCCCACAGGCGTCGCATTGACGATTGCGTCAAAAAATTCGAACCGCAAGCGCGCCCGCGCCACAGCTTCGCCGCCCACGGCCCGCGCAAGAACCTTTGCACGCTGAGGCCGTCGCGCACAAACGCAGACTGAAGCTCCTGCCTGCGAAAGCGCAAAGGCAACGGCACGTGCGGCTCCGCCTGCACCCAAAATCAGGACGCGGCTGCCGCGAAGCGCCATGCGCCGCTCGAGCGCGCGGAGTACGCCGACGTAGTCCGTGTTGTAGCCGTAGAGTTTTCCGCCGCCTCGAACGACGACGGTGTTTATCGCGCCAATCGCAGCAGCCAGAGGATCGCAGCCGTCGAGATGACGCAGGATGCGCTCCTTGTGCGGAAGCGTCACGCTGAAACCTGCGATGCGGAGCGGCGAAATCGCGCGAAGAAAATCGCGCAGATCGTGGACAAGAAAGGGGAGATAGACGGCATCCATGCGGCGGGCCCGGAAACCCGCGTTCTGCATTTGCGGGGAAAGGGAATGGCCGATGGGATCGCCAATCACGCCATACACACGGGTTCGCCGGCCGAGCCTGTCGGCGCGATAAAGATTCTTCATTTCCTCGAGCGAAACCTGCCCCGGCGCGGTTGCGTTTTCGACGGGCGCATACGCGAGAGCGCTGCCTTCGCGCAGAGCCAGGATCCGCGCAGGCAGCGCCACTTCACCCATCGGTACCGCAACGACGTTTCTCCGGCCTCGTGCGAGGCGCAGGAGACGCAGGCTTTCCACGATGGAATCACACTGTGCTGCAATCTTGATTGCGTCCGGGCCCGTGCGCGAGAGGGTTGCTGCAATCCGATTCAATTGGTCCGGCAGTCCGCGAAAGAAGTGTGCCGACGCAAGGCGGCGCGCGTCACCCAGAAGTGCGCCAATGAGTTCCGGCGGGCATCGCTGCTCTGTCTCGACTTCAAGGTCGAACCAGTCGCAGCCCGCTCGCAGAGCCTCCGCGAGGTGGATGAGCTGCCTTGCGATCGAGCCGCGGTAGCGTCCGCCCGCCTCGATTCGCCGGCAAGTGGCAATAAATGTCGCTCGCGGCTTTTTGGAGGCAAGCAGGGCCAGAAAACGCGCAATCTCGCGGGCGTCCGACAGCCAATCGAGGCGCAACTCTACCGTTTGGGTCAGCCGGAGCGCCCGGCCAAGCTGTCGCCACATCGTCCTGGCGTCGTGTGCAGCGACAACAGCGCAGATTTTTTCACGTCCGAACATTCGTTTTTCCGGGGCTTTCTCTCGGGTACCCTGACCCTTCGAACAGGTGGTTCTGGCTTCTACCATGCGGTACACAATGTGTAAAGCCCGCTGGACCATTGTATTGACGCACCTGGGGGCCTCTGCTACGGTCGATTCATGGGGGCGCGCCTGGTCAGAGGCGCAAGCCTTTCAAAGGAGCGAGCATCATGCGTGGGAAAATTGTCTTTGCTGGACTGATTTTGGCTCTTTCCGCAGCAGGGGTATCGGCGCAGGGTAAGCAGGCCGTGCCCACTACGGACGACATGTACTGTTCGGGATTGATTTCCTCCGAGGCTGTCCCGCGCGATACCTTTCTGATCACGGGCGAAGGCTCGAATTATAAGGTTACTTTTCAGCAAGGCGACTACGTCTATATCAACAAAGGCTCGAGCCAGGGCGCGAAAGTGGGCGACGTCTATTCCGTTGTCCGCGCTGTCTGGGACCCGACCGAAATCGAATGGGCAAAGTGGCAGTTTTCGATCCTTCGCAAGCTCGGAACGATGTGGGAGGACGAGGGGCGCCTGAGGGTGGTTGTAGCCCAGCCCGACGTCTCCATTGCCCAGGTTGAAAACGCCTGCAATTATATACAGCGCGACGATATCGTTCTGCCGTTTGCAGAGCGCCCGGCGCCACCACTCAAGTCCAAAGAATTGTTTGACCGGTTTGCGCCGCCCAGCGGCAAGCCGACCGCGATGGTAATCACCGGCAAGCGTTTCGGCATCCTGATGGGGACGAACGATACGATCTATGTAAACCTCGGAAGCTCCCAGGGTGTGAAGGTGGGCGACTATTTCCGCATCTTCCGGTACCAGGGCACCCAGCACGAGGTAGCCTACCAAACGCCCCGATTTGCCTTCGACGCTGACAGCAGCATTAAAGTCTACGGCAGGGCCTATGGTTATGGGAGCGTTCCCCAGAGATACAAATGGGATAACGTACCGCGGGAAGTGGTAGGAGAAGGAGTGGTGGTGCGGACCGGCCCCAACGCTTCAACCGTGCTGGTCACACACACTGTTTCGGAATTCTACGCGGGCGATTACGTCGAAGTCGAATAGCCCGGGCGGGACCGCGCCTGCGGTCCTAACCTGAATTCTGATTCGGTAAAAATCTCCGCCGTGAATGCGTGAACGTGCGTGCCTGGATCCTTCCATGCTTCGCGCTCCAAGCCGGCCTTTATGCACGTTTCCTCGAGAAACCGCTCCGCTGCCCACTGAAACTCCCTCGCCACTTGCGGAAGCAGGACGCCGCGCTGCCAGCCGCGCGAAACGACAAGCCCGTGTACCCCTACCTTGATTTGCCCCGGGGTAATTTCCTCGAAAGTCGAAAGAACCGAGACCTCGATTTCAATTTCGGCAAGCTCATCCGGCCGTACCGGATCGAATCGCGGGTCCTCGAGCGCCGCGGCTTTTGTGCATTGCGGGACGACTTCCACCAGCGGGTCCTTCGACGGAAGTTGACCGATGCAACCGCGCAAACGGGCATGGCGGCGGAGCGTGATGAAAGCCCCGGCAGGCTGCTGGAGAATTGGATCCACGGGAAGATCTTTCAGGGATTCACGGCTCTCGACCGCCAAGATGAGGGCGCGGCGCGCCAATTCGAGGAGCAACTGTTTTTCGCGGCTACCGAGTGAGGACATCCTGCGGTTTTTCTTCCGGGTCAACGACCAACACTCCGCTGCGCCGCTGCTGCACGCGGAAATTAATCTGACTCCAGAACATCTGGAAATAATGAATCGCTGAAATTACAGCGCTCACCACCACAAGCCACAGAAGAACTTTCCCGAGCTGTTTCAATGACGGATGCTTCGCTGTCAGAATGACGGCGCAGCCCGCAATTACTTGCAGGACCATCTTTGTCTTGCCGAGCGCGGAAGCGGGAATGATCAGGCCCTCTGCGGATGCAATATCCCGCAGGCCCACAACGATGAATTCACGTCCGATGATGATTACCACCATCCACGCGGGCACCAGACCCATTTGCACCAGCGAAATAAAGGCAGCGGAAATCAAAAGTTTGTCGGCGATCGGGTCCAGCATGATGCCGAGCGTGGTGATCTCACGCCGCTTGCGCGCGATATAGCCGTCCATCACGTCCGTCGCGGCCGCAACCAGCAGAATCAAGACACCCCAAACCTCAAAGTGGATCGGCAGGCCCCAGAAATTCCAATTCGGCTGGCGAGTCAGGAGGACAACAACTAGCAGCGGGACAAAAAAGATTCGGAGGATTGTCAGGCTGTTCGGCAGGTTTATATGATTCACAGACAAAGACCTCGGCTCGCCGTCAGCGTCACCGCCAATGATTCGATTCACTATAGCCCCGCCCTTACGGGGAGTCAACCGAAGGCATTTTGCGTACGAAATTAGCGATGGAAATTTGCGCCTAGTACTCTTGTCTTGAAAAGCAAATCCCTTTGCTAGTAACTCTTAGCGAACCATTGGCTGGCGCGACTGTGCAAATTCCACAAAGGGGATAACAAATCGCGAAAGCGTGGGGAACGGAGGGCCGCCAATAAAAACGGCTCATTAACACCATTAGAATCAATTGCTTGTGGGTAGGCACGCGGAATCTGAGCCTCGATCATGCACGTTTGCAGAAAGGCTTTCTCATCAATAAGCTGCCCGGTTTTCCACAGCAAAATCCACAGGGATTGGCACGTGGGCTCTTAAGTACCGAGGAATCGAAGAGATTGGAGACACGGCACAGTGAGCTTCGATGGAATCAACGCCGGGGGATCGCGGCCTACGCTTGAGCAGGCTTCGACTGAGGGCCACCGGAGCGGGATTCGACGACGAAACTTTCGAGCTTGCGCGCCAAAGACTCCGGCAACTCGGCTTCTAGATGGAAGTTACCGTCGATCATTTCGGAATGCAGGACGCGCCCGCAGGCGTGGACGAGCGAAAGATTCCGGCCGTCTGAGATCGGAACGCGAAGATGCAGTCTGACGAGCGGATCTACCGGCATCAACTCATCGATTCGCGCAAGCAATTCATCGAAGCCTTCGCCGGTGACGGCCGAAGCGAAAACTTTTTGGTCGCGGTTGCCATTGGACTGGACGAGGGCCGCCAAATCATCTTTCGCGAGCCGATCGGTCTTGTTGAAAATGTGCAGACGCGGCCGATCTTGTACGCCGAGATCGGCGAGAATTTTCAGCACCTCGGCATCCTGTTCGGCGTGATGCGGATTTGAAATATCGGTAACGTGAAGGATGAGCGCTGCTTCTTGTACTTCCTCAAGCGTGGCACGGAAGGCGGCAATCAGGTCGTGCGGCAGGTCGCGCAGGAATCCTACGGTGTCGGAAAGCAGCACGCGGCGGCGCGACGGCAGACGAACGGCGCGGACGGTCGGGTCAAGTGTTGCAAACATTCTCGACGAGGTGAGGACATCCGCGTGCGTGAGGGCGTTGAAGAGCGTGGATTTCCCGGCATTCGTGTAACCCACAAGCGCGATCATCCCGAGCGGCACGGCCTGCCGCGCCCGGCGACGCGTGGTGCGCTGGCGGCGAACTGTTTCGATCGCCTCCTGAATCTTGCCGACACGATCGCGGATTCGACGCCGATCGGTTTCCAGTTTTTGTTCACCCGGCCCTCGCGTCCCGATGCCGCCGCCAAGCCGCGAAAGCTCTTCGCCGCGGCCCGTCAACCGCGGGAGCAGATAATTCAGCTGCGCGAGCTCGACTTGCAGCTGCCCTTCGCGGGTGCGTGCGTGGCAGGCGAAGATGTCGAGGATGAGCTGCGTGCGGTCGATCACGCGGCAACCGATTCCCTTCTCCATGTTGCGGAGCTGCACCGGAGTGAGATCGTGATCGACGATCACGAGTGGCACGTTTCGCAGCTCCGCTTCGACGCGGATCTCTTCGAGCTTGCCGCGGCCAACCAATGTTGCGGAATCAAGCGCATCGCGGACTTGAAGGAGGCTCCCGGCAATCGCCGCGCCCGCGCTTTGAGCCAATTCTTCCAACTCTTCGAGCGAATCCCGTCCGATCACGGTCGGATCGCCCTGCCGCACGCGCGCGGGCTTCTTCAAGCTCACGCCCACAAGCAAGACTCGTTCTCGATTGTCCAGTGGTTTTGCAGTTCTCATTCGATTGATGGGTGGGACGCCCGACGATGCATGAGAGGATTTGTGCTCATTCCTCACAGCATTATACGCCGGTCAACCCTCGCGAACGAAATCACGTGCACGTGGACCGGAAGAGTAATGCGGGGGAATCACGAATGAATATTCAGCGATTGGACGTGGACGTGCGGCCGGACGCAGCCAGGACCAGTTCCGAAAGAAATTCGCCCAGACCGGGGCCCGCAAGCTGGAATTCAGGGTCGCGGGTCGCTCGATCGAGCCAGCCGAGATAGACGAGCATGGCGAGTTCCGACCATGACTCGGCAGCTCGTGCCGTGAAGCCGACGTCCAGAAGAACAGTGGCGATGTAGCCGGCCCGCCTCTTCTCGACTCGAAGTATGCGAGTGGCTACGCGGGTATCCCTGCGCGCCCAGGCACGGAGCGCCGCCTCCGCGCGCATGCGGTCCGCGCCGGAACTCCGCTCCACCAGCCGAGCCCACCGCACCGCGGCGCTGCGATCGTCTGCGATTACACTGCTGAGCCATTCGAGTTCGTCACCTTCCCAACGGGCGAGCATTTTTTCGAGCAGGTCTTCACGGTCGCGGAAGTGCCAGTAAAAACTTCCCTTGCTCACGCCGAGATCGCGAGCCAGCACCTCAACCCTTACGGCTTCGACGCCCTCGGCACCCAGGCGTGCGAAACCAGCCGCCATCCAGTCTTCGGGCTGAAGGGGGTTTGATTTGGTGATGGGCTGGGTGGCCATAGGTTTCGATGGACCTGATGGGTTTGTATTGTACTTCGTCTGCGGTCTGAACAGTAGAGTCTGGGTTTACGACTGAGTGAATTCCTCGGCGGCGGAGGCGATCGCCGGGTCGCCGCCGAATCCGGCGAGCCATTCGACGCCCGGTTCCTTGCGAAACCAAGTGATCTGGCGCTTCGCGAATCTGCGCGTAGCTTGCTGAATTTGTTGTACTGCATCGGCGCGCGAAAGACGGCCTTCGAGATGCGCACGCAGTTCCGAGTAGCCGATGAACTGAAATGGTTTCGAATCGGCCGGCAAGCCGCTTGCAATCAACCGGCGCACTTCTTCGATCCATCCGGCTTGCATCATGTCTTCCACGCGCGCGTTGATTCGCGCGTAGAGCGCCGCGCGCGGCGGGAGGAGGCCAATTTTCTTCACTTCATAGCCTTCAAGCGCCTGGCGGCCGCCGCGATGGATTTCGCCAACCGATTTTTTCGTCAGGAGACGCATTTCAATCGCGCGGATAATTTTCTGCGTGTCGCGCGGATTGATCCGCGCGGCTGCCTCCGAATCCAGGCGCGCGAGGGCACGATGAAGATGGGCAGCGCCATGAACTTTAGCTTTATCGCGCAGCCGCTCGCGCAGTTCCTCGGAGCGCGTAGGCGCGTCTGCAAGACCTTCAAGCAGCGCGCGAACGTACAGCCCTGTGCCCGCGGTGAGAATCGCGAGCTTTTTGCGCGCGCGAAGATCTTCGAGAACTTCCAGGGCGCGCCGGCGATACTCACCGGCTGTGAACACCTCCGCCGGCTCGACTAGATCCACCAAGTGATGCGGAATGCCGTGCTGCTGCGTCGCCGGAACCTTGGCAGTGCCAATGTTGAAATGGCGATACACCTGCGTTGAATCGCAAACGAGGATTTCACCGCCGAGGCATTCCGCCAGCGATATTCCCAGAGCGGATTTTCCGGAAGCGGTCGGCCCGAGGATGACAACGAGCCGCTCGAGAGCGCTCATCAGGAGGATTTCCAATAGCGCAGCAGGAGAGCGAGCAGCGCGAGCCCTGCGAGCAGAAGGGCTCCCAGAACTTGCGTACGATTCATTTTCACGGCGCCTTCACTTTGCGTAATCGAGAGGAAGATTATAGAGGAAGATGATTCGCAGACGGATATAGGGCCCGTGGAACTGCGAGGGCAGAGGTTCAAATGGGCTCGAAGCGTGAATCGCTGACATCGCGGCCATGTCGAGCGGTTCCTTCCCCGAAGTTCTTTCGAGCATTGGATCGGGTGCCGGAACGCTTCCGTCGGGATTGATCTGGAACGTAATGTTGACGATGCCTCTGTCACCCATCATGGCGGACTCGGGCATGACGGCATACCAATTCCTCCGGATGGTGGCGATGAGCCGATTCATGTAGCTGTCGAAGTTGACGCCTTCGGTGGGCGTGAGAATCGTCACGCCGTTTCCAAAGGATGGTCCCCCGCCGCCACCGCCACCCCTTCCGCGGCCCGGGCCTTGCTGCGGCATGGTGCCGCTCGTGCCGTAGGATCTGCCACCGGAACGGTTCACCGCATCCTGGAGCTGGTCCTGGATGGCTTTTCCAGGGGATGAACTCGGCAATTGGAGATTCAGGCGTCCGGGAGTCGGTTGGGCCGGAGGCCGGATCGGCTCAACCTGCGAAGGCGCAGGAGTCGCGGGCTGGCTCGGCTGCGGATTCGTATTAACACGCGGCGTTGGGGCCGACGGCAAATCCGAAGGCGCACGCTCGGGGTTCACCGGCGGCGCTTCAATGGCATGCGCCTCCGGGCGTGGCGGCGCAACTTTGTTCAGAGTGCCCGAATCGATTCGAACCTTGGGCCCGGCCGGGCCCGGCGGCCTTTTCGAGACTGCGTCCACATCAGGAGGCAGATAGACAAAACTCAATTGCTGACGCGCCATCTCGATTTCTTCGCGCGTCGGAACATGATAAGGAAAAATTTTCGGAATCGAAATGAGAAAAATAATCAGACCGATGTGCACGACGACGGACGCCGCCCGCACAATCATGTCTGCTTTGGGATTCCGCTTGTCCTCCGGCTCCATCAACAGGTTCGCGTCGCCTGTATTGAAAACGTCCGGCTCGACAATTTCGCGCAGCGCGGCCGTCATCTCGGGCGGCTGATCGAATTTTTCGATCTCGGCGGCCTCGGGAGGCGCCACAAAGGCTGGGACAACGACGCGCGAATCGAGAATCGCTATGGGGGCGTACTCCGACATGGGCCGAATGTTCTCGAGCGGCTTGGCAGCCATGCCGCGGGGAACGAGAGTCCGGTTCACAAGTACGTCGAGCGGAAAATGCGACGGGATTGTGGTCTTACCGTCGAGTGGCGGCGCATCCGACAAGTCGGACGGCACCACCGTCCGATCGTCCATGTAGGTCGTCAGACGGCGCGCAGGTTTCTTCGCCGCGTCCGCGGAGACCGGGCGCACATCCGTCGGAACCAGGGTGCGGGGGATCATCGAGCATCCTGTGGGGCCAAAGTACCCAGTTGGACGCGGCGCGCATGCTCCAGGATGCCCGCCATGACTTTGTCCGCCAGCTCCAGTGCGCGACGCCCGGCAGCGCCGTCCACCGCAGGAGCTCTCCGCGTACGGACGCATTCGAGAAACGCGCGCAACTCCGCACGCAGAGGTTCTTCGGGATTCGTCGGAACTTTCTCGAATCCAATCTGCGGTTGCGGACTGCCTGGCTCGACGCGCACTCGCAACACATCCTGTCGCGTGAAATCGAGCGAGATGTATTCGTGCTCCTGAAAAAAGCGCATCTTGCGAACTCGCTCGGTGGAAACGCGGCTGGCCGTGATATTCGCGACGGCTCCAGTTGCAAACTCGATACGGGCATGGGCGATGTCCACTTTGTCGGTGATGACGGGAATTCCGACAGCTTTCAAATCAGTGACCGGGGCATTGACGAGCGAGAGCAGGATGTCGAGGTCGTGAATCATGACGTCGTACACGACGTCGATATCCAAACTGCGCGGCGTGAAAATGCCAAGGCGGTGCACTTCAAAGAAGAGCGGCCTCGAAACGATTCGTTGAACGGCCGTGATGGCCGGGTTGAAGCGCTCGAGATGCCCAATCTGCAAAATCCGTCCGGCTCGTTTGGCGGAGGCGATCAGCCCATCAGCCTCCGCGAGCGAAGACGCCATGGGCTTCTCAACCAGAACGTCGCGGTCTGCGTCGAGCAATCGGCAGCCGAGCGATGCGTGATCTTTCGTCGGGACGGCAAGGCTGACGGCGTCCACTTGTTCGGCCGCCAGCGCATCCACATCGCGAATCACTCGCGTGCCGAATTCCGCGGCAACGCTTTCGGCGCGCTTCGGATCCGTGTCCACAATGCCGACAAGATCCGCACCGGGAAGCTCGCACCAAACGCGAACGTGGTTCCGGCCGAATTCACCGGCGCCGACGACCGCAACGCGAATCGGTTTTTCGCTCACGATTTTTTCTTCGTCCCGGAATGGCGGCTTGCGCGCGCCGGCGGAGAAGGCCGTGAATTCTCTGCGTCGGTTTCGGGCGGAAACGCCTCGATGGCAATGCCCGCTCCATCTGCTGCCTGGATCAATTCGTCACGATCGAAAAGCAATGTCCGGCCGGCGTCAATCGCGAGCGCAGTGGCATTTGACCGGCGCATGACCTCGATCGTTTTCTTCCCGACGACGGGAACGTCGAATCGCATGTCCTGCTCCGGCTTGCTTACCTTGACCACGACGAGCCTCTTGTTGCACGTAATCCGCGCAGCGCGCTCGATCGTTTCGTCGGTGCCCTCCATCGCTTCCACGGCGACGCAGGCGCAATCGCTGACCACAACCGTTTGCCCGAGGTCGAGCCCAGCGATCTGCCTCGCTACGTCTCGGCCGTAAGCAATGTCGGCAGCCTCCACTTCGTTAGGAGAGCGGCGCGTCAACACGCCGGCGGCGGAAAGGAGCGGGCCGAGGAATTCCGTGGAATTCATGATCTTGATGCCTTCCTCTTCGAGCACTTTCGCAACGGCACCAATGAGCGAGTTCGTATTCTTCGCCGGCAGTGAGAACAATAGTTTCGCGAGTTTCCAGTCGGGACGAATCGAGCTGAAAATCTTATTGTGCTTCACCTGCCCGGCCATTACGGCGCGCTTCACACCCTCTTCGTGCAGCAATTCGATGGCGCGGCTGAGTTCACCGAGGCTCACCCAGTGCAGGCGTTTTGCAACGCGTTCGAGCGCGGGCGAAGCCTCTTCCCGAATCGCGATCACGGCCATCTCAATGCCGCGGCTGCGCGCGCCTTCGAGGACAAGAAAGGGAAAGTCGCCGTTGCCGGCGATCAATCCCCAATTCCCGGAAGTGTCTTGTGGTATCGCGGCCACGGCCATTCCTACTTCGTCAGGCCGCGCTCGGCCGTTGACTCGATAAACCGGATCAATGTTAAGACGTCCTCGGAGCCAGAGAGGGTTTCGCGCATTTTTTCGACCGCCTGCGTGGTGTTCAATTTCGAGCGAAGGAGGAGGCGGTAGGCCTTTTCGATCGGCTGGATGCGTTCGGCAGAAAAGCCGTGCCGCTCGAGACCCACGGAATTGATGCCGTAGCAGCGCGTCTCGCGCGGCGCGACGATTTTCGAAAACGGGGGAACGTCCTGCGTGATGACGGTGTGCGCGGCGATATAGGAGTGCCGGCCGATGCGGCAAAATTGATGCACGGGACAAAACGCGCCGATGTTGGCGTAATCCTCGACGGTGACGTGGCCAGCGAGCGTAGCGTTGTTCACGAAAATCGTATGGTCACCGACGATGCAGTCGTGGCCGATGTGCGTGTAAACCATGATGAGGTTGTGGCTGCCGATGCGCGTGACGCCGCCGCCCTTCGCCGTGCCGCGGCTGACCGTAACGAATTCGCGAAACTCGTTTGCGTCGCCGACCTCCAGCGAAACGCGCTCGCCTTTGTAAGTCAAATCCTGCGGATCGCCGCCGATGGCGCAGAATGAATACAGGTGATTCTTGCGGCCGAGACGCGCGGGCCCCTGCACCAGCGCGTGCGGCTCGAGCACGCAACCGTCGCCCAGCTCGACTTCGTCGCCGACGACGGCGTACGCGCCAATTTTTACGCCGCTGCCCAGCCGCGCACTCCGCGAAACGATGGCGCGGGAATCGATTTCACCCATCGGGCTCACTCATCGCGCGTTCTCGACGGATTCAGCAGCGCCATTCGGGGCTTCCGCATTGCGATCCACCATCATGCACATAAGGGTCGCTTCCGCGGCGAGAGCGCCGTTGACGGTCGCGCGGCCTTCGAGTTTGCAGAATGTCCCGCGCCACGCGACGACGGTCATTTCCAGGCGCAACTGATCGCCGGGAACGACGGGCCGGCGGAAACGCGCGTTATCGATGGCGACAAAGTAGAGCAACTTGTTCTCGCGGTCCGCGATCTCCTGCAGCAACAGCAAGCCGCCCGTCTGCGCCATGGATTCCAGGATCAAGACTCCCGGCATGATCGGCTTCCCCGGGAAATGTCCCTGGAAGTAAGGCTCGTTCACGGAGACGTTCTTAATTCCGACGATGTGCTTCTTGGGTTCCATTTCCAGGATCGCGTCGACAAGAAGAAACGGATACCGATGCGGGAGAATGCCCTGGATCCCGGTGATGTCGAGGATCATCTTTTGCCTCTGTGTGACGGTTGAAGCCGCGTTTTGCTGCTGCGCAATCGAACAATTCTATACGAAACCCCGCCACGTGGGAATCGCCGCCGGATTGGACGTTGCCGCATGGGGAAGCCACTGATAGCATACCCGCGCCATGAGCGATACAGGCGTGCCTATGCGCAATCTTCTCCGCGAATCGCGCCGCCGCGAGAAGGAAATGGTCCGCCTGCTCGGCGAATTCGTGCGGTGCGAATCGACAAGCCATGACAAAGCTGCCGTGGACCGATTGGGACGGCTCGTGGCGCGAGAGTGGCGCCGGCGCGGCGCAAAAGTTGAATTCCTGCATCAGGCGGACCGCGGAAACCATGTTCGCGCCGAGATGTGGCTCGGAAAACGTCGCCCCTCGGGCCAGATCATGATTCTCGGTCACATGGACACGGTTTATCCGCGCGGAACGATCGCTCGAATGCCGTTTCGCGTTTCCAGCGGCCGCGCGTGGGGACCGGGAACATTTGATATGAAGGGCGGACTCGTTCTCGGACTTGCTGCCGTGGACGCGTTGCGTGCATTGCGGATTGTCGCGAAGAAGCGGCTCGTTTTTCTCTGGACGTCCGACGAAGAAATTGGCGGCAAGAATTCGCGGCGCTTGGTTGAGCGCGAAGCGCGGAGGAGCGATGCAGTACTCGTGCTTGAGCCATCGCTCGGACGCGAGGGACGACTGAAGACGGCGCGCAAGGGCGTCGGGAAGGCTGAGATCATCGTCACGGGGCGGTCGGCGCACGCGGGAATCGATCCGGAAAAGGGTGTGAACGCCGTGCATGAATTGGCGTTGCAGATCGCACGGCTGATACGGATGAGCGATTCGCGACGCGGCATAACGGTGCAGGCGACCGTCATCTGCGGCGGGACCGTGACGAACGTAGTCCCCGAGTACGCGCATGCGGAAATTGACATTCGGTACACGCGGCTGGCGGACGCGCGGGCGCTCGACCGGAAGCTGCGCAGTGTGCGGCCGATTTTAAGAGGCGCGCGCGTCGAAGTGCGCGGTGGAACAAGCCGCCCGCCGCTCGAACGCACGCCTGCGGTGCGTGCGCTCTTCCGCCGCGCGCAATCGCTGATGCGGGAAGTTGGGCTTTCTCTCGGCGAAGCCGCCACCGGCGGCGGCTCGGATGGAAACTTCACTGCGGCGCTCGGCATTCCAACGCTCGACGGACTCGGCGCCGTCGGCGACGGGGCTCATAGCCCGCGCGAGCACGTCCTGATCCGCGCGCTTCCCAAACGCGCAGCTCTCATCGCAGGATTGCTTGCTTCGCTGTAACGCACCGATCCAGTGTGGCAAGACTTATTTGTAAATTGTTTCCTACCGCTTTTCGCCTAGCGAACGTATTCGCGGCGGAGATACGCGATGGTTTGCTGCTGGAGGTCGGCGTAATCCGAATGGAACGTTTCACGGAGCGATTCCTCTGTGGATGAAGAAGTTGCGATGCGGTCGAGTAAGCGGCTGATGTCGCTCATGCCGCCGGTCTGAATAATCGACTCCACGATTGCGAGCGAGTAAGCGTAGGCGAAAGAAGCAGCGCCGCCCGAGAGTCCCATCCAGGAGCCTTCGAGCATTTCAATCGACGGCGCACCACCCGCGCTCAAGATGTCGAGCAGCCTTCCGGCGGACGAACTGCTGCGGCGGCCTTCCATATATTGCGCAACGCCTTCCTGAAGCCAAGTCGGGGCTCGGCTATGCGATTTCTGCCCCACGAAGCTGTGCGTCAGCTCGTGTTTCAGGACGCGAGCCAGATCGGGCGTGACGCTGCTCAATCCCTGTACGGGAATGCGGATGCGGCCGTCGTTGATTGCGCCGGCCCAGCTCGGCGCGCGCGTGATATCGGCAAACGCCTGCCCCGTATAGAGAATTACGGCGATAGATTCGCGCGGCGTGTAATCAAGCTGCGATTCGAGTTCGTTGAAGTCGGCTTCCAGCACGTGCAGGATGCCGCGGGCGAGGTCGGGCGTCGCGCTGCCGTTGTATTTCAGCGCGAAGTGAGCGGTCTCGCCCTCGCGGTAACTCTCTTCTTCGTCCTTGTCACGCTGGGCTTTCTCGAGCGCCCGCTCGACTTCCGGGTCGGGGCGCAGTTTCTCGGCGCGTTTCCATTCCTCGACTGCCCGATCAATTTTGTTCGCGCCGTAATAAGCCCAGCCCATCAGCTTCGCGACGTCGGCGGAATCCGGTGAAACGCGGCGAGCGCGTTCGAGCGGGTCCAGGGCCGTTGAGAATTTGCTCTCGTGGAGATAGAGGACTGCGAGATTGAGCAAAAGGCCGACATTGTCCGGCGCAAAGCTGAGAGCGCGGCGATAGTGGTCGATTGCAGCGTCCATCTCGCCCTTGCTCAGAAGGAACTGCGCGGCCGCATAATGCGCCGCGGTCACTTTGTCAACGGCAGGAGCCGCGTTGGTCCTTGCATCCATCTCGAGGCGGGCGAGGTATGCCACGTCCACCGAGCCGTCGTGGACCGTTAGGTGTGTGACTTCCTCATAGCCGCGGACCGGCTCTATCTGGGGAGCGGACACGGGCGGTTCGGAAGCTCGGGATGACGGGGAATAACCGAAGTTGTCGCGGTCAATGCGCGCAACAATTGATTTCGGGATGGCCATCTGCCCGGCGGGAGTTTCGTAAGTGACGCGGTCGCCTGTTTCGATGACGTTGGAGACTATGATCCGGCGGCCATTTTTCAGAACGATAGTGTCGGCCGCCGCGGATGACACGACGAGGAGCCACAGAATCGCCACTGGCGCTGCGCGACGCACACTTCGATTTTAACAAGCGGCCTACGTGGTTCAGCCGGGCGGTTGGAGATGGGTGCCCTAAGGTGTATCGTCGGATTCATGCGGTTTGTTGCACAACTCATGCGAGGCATTGTACTGACTGCCGTATGTGCTGCCTGGATGGCTTCCCCGTCCTTATGCTGGGCGCTTCAGGCGAAATCCAGCGCAGAAATGCCTGCGTCACAAATCGCTCCGGCGGACCCGCGAGCCCTTTACCAGGCGCTCAACGACCTCCGGCCCGACGGAGTTCACGTATACACCATCAAGGATCTGAACCTCCGCCGCGATGTTGTCAGCCTGAATTTGACCGATGGCAAGCTCGCGTTCCTTCAGCCGTTGGGCGGCCACGTTACCGGCGCCGTGTTCACGGGTCACGGACGCGTTTTGGCCACACCTCACGACCGGGGCGAACGGGGATCCCTTGCGCGTTTTCTCGGCGTGCCGATCCTCGATCAGACATTCACGCGCGCCTATTTCCGCTTCACGGACGATACGGCCATGGAAATCGAACAGCAGCTTCGTGCCGCCGACGCTTCGTCCGCCAGCGACACCAAATTTGTCGAGAGCTGGAACATCGAAATAGGTGCGTTGAATCCCTGGCACTCGCTCCGGATCATGTTCGATTGGCTCTCGATTGATCCCATGCCTTACTTTTATGCGGGGCTCGGCAGCGAATCGATCGGCGCATTCGACGTATTGGTGGATAGCCGGCGCGACGAGCAGGTATTGATCGGCCAGCCGAGAATGGTGAGTGCGGGCGGCGGGCAATTCTACGATGTGTGGACATCCTTTCGCGCGGCGGACGCTGCGAAAATTCCGGGCGAGACGTTCGTGCCGCTCGACTATCGCGTGGACACGACGATCGCGGATGATCTCTCACTCCAGGGCACGACGTTCCTGCACTTGAAAACCGTGCGAGCGGGCGAACGGGTTGTTCCGCTGGAGCTTTCCCGCAACCTCATCGTGGATAAGATCCAATCCGCTGATGGGCAGCCGCTCATCTACTTTCAGAACGAGGACCTCAGCCGGCGCGATATTCTGCGCCGGGGCAACGACACGCTGCTTGTCGTCATTCCCGCACCGGCAAGAGCGGGAGAGGAGATTCGGTTGCAGGTTTTCTACCGCGGCAGCGTTATCAACGATGCAGGAAACGGAGTCGAGTACGTCGGCGAGCACGGGACGTGGTACGCGCACGTTGGTAGCAGCGATCATTTCGTGCCGTTCGATCTGTCGTTTCGATGGCCGAAACGATTCACGCTTGTCGCTACCGGGAACAGGATTGAATCGCATGATGACGCCGATCCAAAGACAGGGCGGTGGCAATCGGATGTACCCTTCGCTGTTGCCGGATTCAATCTCGGCGAGTACAAAATGGAAACTGCGGGGACCGATAAACCCAAAATCCATCTTTACGCCAACCGCCTCCTCGAGGATGCGATTCTTTCGCGCCTGCACCAGACCACGAGCAATCCACCTGTGCTGCTACCTCCGATCTTTCAGCTACCAAGCGTGGATCTGGGGACTGTGGAGCGCGCGCTTCCACCCCCTCCGCCAAGTCCCGCGGCAGTATTGAAGCGGCTCGGCGGCGAGGTGTTTGACTCCATTCAGTTCTTCGAAAAATTAAATGGTCCGTTTCCGTTCGATCATCTGGATGTCTCGCAAATCCCGGGCTCGTTCGGGCAGGGTTGGCCGGGGCTCGTCTATCTTTCGACGTTCGTCTTTTTACCCACGGACGTGCAAGCGCGCGCGGGCATGGGAGCGCGCGCGCAGGCACAGGCGCGGGAGTTGATGCCGTTTCACGAAGTTGCACACCAGTGGTGGGGCAACGTAGTTGGAACGGAAACGTATCGCGACGCGTGGATCGAAGAGGGCATGGCAAATTATCTGTCGCTGCTCTACGCCGACAGCAAGAAGCCCGGCGAACACCGCATGACGACCTGGCTGGAACATTTCCGCACCTTGCTGACGATGAAAGCGCAAGGCTCCAACGAAACGGCCGAAGAAGCCGGCCCACTGAGCCTGGGCTTTCGCCTCTCCTCGTCAAGAACTCCGGATGCATACGAGACGGTGATCTACGGCAAGGGAACCTGGGTGATTCACATGGTGCACGAAATGCTGCGCGAGCCGGCCGCCAAAGACCCGGACGCGCGCTTCCGCGATCTGCTGCATTCGCTTTTGACGGAGCATCGCTTCCAAACCCTGTCCACGCTGGATTTTCAGCATGCAGTCGAGCAACAAATGACGCCGGAGATGGATCTCGAAGGCACGCACTCGATGGATTGGTTTTTCGATCAGTGGGTTCGCGGGACGGGAATTCCACATTACAAGGTAGAGTTTCAGGTAAAACCTCGCGGGCAGGAATTTCTGGTGATCGGCAAATTGATTCAAAGCGGCGTGGGCGAGATCTTCACAGCCGCTGTACCGCTTTATGCGGCGCGCGCCGGGGCAAAACCCGGCCGCCTCGGAGTGGTCGTGACGTCCGGAAGCGAAACGCGGTTCCACTTTGTTACACGAGTGCGCCCCGCGCGCCTCCTGATCGACCCACATCTCACGCTGCTTTGCCGGACGGAATAGGCATATCCGTCTCCACAGGCAACAAGAATTTCATTATCTTCAGATTTTTCGACAAAAGAATTCTCGGGATGGGCTTGCGTCTGTAACAATCCGGTCTTATCCTATGCCGTCCTAAGTGAACCGTGAGGGCGACCCAGGCTCGGACTTGAGGGCGCCAGAAATTCTGAGCGCCGTCTGAATCACAGGTACGCTTCGGACCGCGAATCGCCGCGATGGGGATCAGGGCGCGGCCATTCCGAATCAACGATGCCCCATCTCGAAATTCGCGGTCATCCAAGCGAAGTGCCGGGGTCACACCGTGGATCCTGAGGGCTCACAACATTCAGCCAGAGCAGACCGGGCTCACCCGGTGCTCGAACCGGGCTACACCTTCGGCACAGTCACGGACAAGATCAGCTCGATCGTCCTTGGCCGCGGCACGACGAAGGGTTGGCTGATCGGATTCGGCATCGGTTTTACGCTGCTGATGCTGTTCCTTGTTGCCGTCTCCTACCTTCTCGTCAAAGGCGTGGGAATCTGGGGGATCAATATCCCCATCGGCTGGGGATTCGCGATTGTCAATTTCGTTTGGTGGATTGGAATCGGACACGCCGGCACGCTCATCTCCGCAATTCTCCTTCTGCTGCGACAGAAGTGGCGCACTTCGATCAACCGCTTTGCCGAAGCGATGACCCTGTTTGCGGTAGCCTGCGCCGGGATGTTTCCGCTGCTGCACATGGGCAGGCCGTGGTTGTTTTTCTGGATGACGCCGTACCCAAACGCTATGTGGCTCTGGCCGCAGTTCCGCAGCCCGCTGGTGTGGGACGTTTTTGCGGTGTCGACCTACGCGACCGTGTCGCTGCTGTTCTGGTTCGTAGGGCTGATTCCGGATCTCGCAACGCTCCGGGACCGCGCCAGGAATCGCGCTTCGCAGATTGTTTACGGCATGCTGGCGATGGGTTGGCGCGGCTCTGCGGTGCACTGGCACCGTTATGAGACGGCTTCGCTGCTCCTCGCAGGCCTGGCCACGCCTCTGGTTGTTTCTGTGCACACAGTCGTCAGTTTCGACTTCGCAATCGCGCAAGTTCCGGGCTGGCACGCGACGATTTTCCCGCCTTACTTCGTAGCCGGCGCGATTTATTCCGGCTTTGCGATGGTGATGACGCTGGCGATTCCGATCCGCAAGTTCTATCACCTCGAGGATTTCGTCACGATGCGGCATCTCGGGAACATGGCCAAAGTGATGCTCGCGACCGGCCTGATCGTCGCCTACGGCTACATGATGGAAACATTTATGGCGTTCTACAGCGGAAACCAGTTCGACCGGTTCACATTCATCAACCGGATGACGGGACCGTACGCACTGGTCTATTGGTCGCTGATCCTGTGCAACATCGTCATTCCGCAGTCGCTGTGGTTTCCACGAGTGCGGGCAAATGTTCCGGCGCTGTTCGTGATATCGCTCATCGTGAACGTGGGCATGTGGCTCGAGCGGTTCGTGATCGTTGCGATCAGCCTGCACCGCGATTTCCTTCCGTCTTCATGGGGAATGTACTACCCGACGCGGTGGGATTGGGCCACCTACGTTGGAACGATTGGTCTGTTCCTGTCGCTGCTATTCCTTTTCGTGCGCTTCCTGCCGATGATCTCGATTTCCGAGATGCGGATGCTGGTGGAGGAGGAGAAGCAGGGAGGCGAGCGCGGAAAGTCGTAAGGAGCACGTGTAGATTTCAATGGCGCAGATATTTCATCACAGCACGAACCTGATCTCGCGGATGAGCATTTACGGCGGTGTGTTCATTCTCGGCGCGCTCGGGTACGCGCTCTATGCCATCGGGATGTCGCCCTACTATACGGACGTAAACGTCGCGCGCGAACAACCCGTGCCATTCAGCCACAAGCACCATGCCGGTGAACTTGGGATCGATTGCAGGTATTGCCACACGTCGGTGGAGAAATCTTCGTTCGCGGGAATCCCGCCGACGCAGACCTGCATGACTTGCCATTCGCAGATCTGGACGAATGCGTCGATGCTCGAGCCGGTGCGCGCGAGCTACCGCGACGACAAGTCGATTTCCTGGACGCGCGTGAATGCGCTGCCCGACTTCGTGTATTTCGATCACAGCATTCACGTTTCGAAGGGCGTCGGCTGCACCACGTGCCACGGGCCAATCGCCGAAATGCCGATCACCTGGCGCGCGAACACGCTCTACATGTCATGGTGCCTCGACTGCCACCGCGAACCCGAAAAGTACGTCCGGCCGAAATCGGAAGTTTTCAATCCGAATTGGGAGCCGCCGGCGGACCAGCTCGAAAAGGGGCGCAAGCTTGTGAAGGCATACAAGATCAAGAGCCTGACAAATTGCACGACGTGTCACCGATGAAAGCGAAACGATGAATCCTGACGCCAACCCAAAGAATTCGATCGATCTCGAAGCGGCACGCGCGAAACTCACGCAGAGCGGCGGCAAGCGCTTCTGGCAGAGCCTCGAAGAATTGTCGGAGACGAAGGAATATCGCGATTTTCTCGAGAACGAATTTCCTTTCGATCCGGAAAAGGATTCTGCAGGCGTGAATCGCCGCGATGTTTTGAAACTGGCCGCTGCTTCGGCGGCGCTCGCGGGGCTCAGCGCTTGCACGAAACTGCCGACCGAAAAAATCGTTCCCTACGTGAAGCCACCTGAAGAAATTGTTCCAGGCAAGCCGCTCTTCTATGCCACGTCGATGCCGCTCGCAGGTGTTGCCACCGGCTTGCTGGTCGAAAGCCACATGGGACGCCCCACGAAAATAGAGGGCAATCCCGAGCATCCGGGAAGCCTTGGCGGCACTGACGTTTTCGCGCAGGCTTCCACGCTGACGCTCTACGATCCCGACCGTTCGCAGACGGTCGTCCGCGAAGGGAACATCAGCAATTGGGGCGCATTCGTCACTGCGATGGGTAACTCGCGGTCCCAGCTTGCACCAAAGGGCGCTGGAATTCGGATCCTGACCGAAACGGTGACGTCGCCAACGCTCGCTGCGCAAATTCGCGGGCTACTGAAGCAGTTCCCCGAGGCGAAATGGCACCAGTATGAACCGTGCGGGCGGGACAACGAGCGTGAGGGCGCGCGCCTGGCGTTCGGCAAGCCGGTCAACACCGTGTATCGGTTCGATCACGCGGACGTAATTTTCTCGCTCGATTCCGACTTCCTCTCTTCCGGCTCCGGGCACGTGCGCTACGCGCGCGAATTCTCTTCTCGACGCGCGATCGAGGGACCGGCGTCGCAGTTGAACCGGCTCTACGTCGTCGAATCGATGCCGACAAGTACGGGCGCCATTGCAGACCATCGCTGGGCGATTGCCGCTGAAAATGTGCGTATGGTTGTCTATGCGCTTGCGGCGGGCGTGGGTGTTCCAAGGCTGAACGCCCAAACGATGCAACATCCGTTGTGGTCGGCTTGGCTGCCTGCGGTCGCGCGCGACCTGCAAGGCCATCGTGGAACTAGCTTAGTCGTTGCCGGCAGCGAGCAGCCTCCGTTCGTGCACGCTTTGGCACACGCGATGAACGCAGCGCTGGGCAATGTGGGCAAGACGCTTTATTACACCGAGCCGCTCGAAGCAAACCCGGTCAACGAAATCGAATCGCTGCGCGAGATCGTGAGTGATTTGAATGCGGGCAAAGTCAATCTTCTCGCGATTCTCGGCGGCAATCCCGTGTATGACGCGCCTGCCGATTTCGAATTTGGCCCCGCGTTGCTGAAAGCGAAGCTGCGCGTTCATTCCGGGCTGTACTACGACGAAACCGGAGAGCTGTGCCACTGGCATGTGCCCGCAGCGCACTTCCTCGAATCGTGGAGCGACTCGCGTGCGTACGACGGCACAATCGGCATCGTCCAGCCACTCATTTCGCCAATTTACGATGGACATTCCGCACACGAAATCGTCGCGGTCCTGTCCGGCGAAGCGGGAAAATCGGGCCACGTCTTCGTCCGCGATTACTGGAAGAGTCAGCGCGCCGAAAAGGATAAAGCGTTCGAGGCCTTCTGGGAGAGGTCGCTGCATGACGGCGTGATGGCGAACTCGGCGCTGCCGCCCATTAACGTCTCTCCGCGGCCGGAGCTCGCAAAACTCCAGCTCGAAATCCAGGTTCGGGAGGACCGAAACCTTGAAATTGTCTTCCGCCCCGATCCTTCAATCGGCGACGGCCGTTTCGCGAACAACGCTTGGCTGCAAGAATTGCCGAAACCCATCACGAAACTTACGTGGGATAACGCCGCAATGGTCAGTCCGGTAACCGCTCAGAAACTCGGCATCACAACTGGCGACTACGTGAGTCTGAAGCTCGAAGGACGCGAGACAAAGGCAGGCATTTTGATCGTTCCGGGCCACGCCGACAATTCCGTGACGCTGCATTTGGGTTATGGCCGCCGCCGCGCTGGAAATGTAGGCACCGGCACGGGCTTCAACGCCAATTTCATTCGCACATCGGCGGCGCCGTGGATCGCGGATGGGCTTCACATTGAAAAGACCGGCGATAAGTATTATTTCGCGGAAACCCAGCACCAATATGCAATCGACCACGAAGGACACCCGGCGGAGCAGGAAAGCGTGGAAGCATTTCGGCGCGATCTCGTACGCGTTGCCACGCTCGAGGAATTCCGCAAGGACCCCGACTTCGCACAGCGCCGCGAAGAAGAGGAGACAAAGGGGCTGACGATTTATCCCGGCTTCAAGTACGACGGCTACTCCTGGGGCATGGCCATCGACTTAAACCGCTGCGTCGGCTGCAACGCTTGCGTGGCTGCATGCCAATCGGAAAACAACATTCCGGTGGTCGGCAAAGACCAGGTGATGCGCGGGCGCGCCATGCATTGGATTCGAATCGACACGTACTTCCGCGGCGAACTCGAAAATCCGCAGATGTATTACGAGCCGGTGCTTTGCATGCATTGCGAAAATGCGCCCTGCGAAGTGGTTTGCCCTGTCGGGGCCACAACGCACAGCCCGGAAGGTCTCAACGAAATGATTTACAACCGTTGCGTCGGGACGCGCTATTGCTCGAACAATTGTCCTTACAAAGTTCGCCGATTCAATTTCCTCTTGTATTCGGACTGGAAGACTCCGAGCCTCTACGGTCTGCGGAATCCAAACGTCACGGTGCGAAGCCGCGGCGTGATGGAGAAGTGCACCTACTGCGTGCAGCGGATCAACGCGGCGAAGATCCGCTCCGAAGAGGAAGACCGGGACGTGCGCGACGGCGAAATCGTCACGGCATGCCAGGGCGCTTGCCCGGCGGAAGCGATCGTTTTCGGCAATATCAACGATCCGAAAAGCCGCGTCTCGAAGCTCAAGGCGCAGTCCCGTAATTACAGTTTGCTCGACGATTTGAACACGCGGCCCCGCACGACGTATCTCGCGCGCGTGCGGAATCCGAATCTGGAGATTCACGAATAGCAAAATGAAGCGCAAGCCCATTTACGGGTTGCTGGCGGAATTCGAGACGCCCGAGCAACTTCTCGCAGCGGCGCGCAACGCGCACGACGCGGGCTACAAGAGCGTTGACGCATTTACGCCGATGCCGGTCGAAGGTCTGGCGGAGGCCGTGGGATTTCATCACACGATCTTGCCGGC
>JBAWGF010000251.1:0-5179 GCA_049592615.1 Candidatus Acidiferrales bacterium | reverse complement strand
CCGATGGACTGGCGAAAGCACATGAAGCCGGTGTCATCCACCGAGATCTAAAACCAGAGAACCTGATGGTTTCTACCGATGGGTTGCTTAAGATCCTCGACTTTGGCTTGGCCAAACTCGTCTCCGGCTTGAAACAATCGATTAGCGATGCGTCCACGATGGCCGACCCCCAAACCGGACTGGGCGTGATTTCGGGCACGATTCAATACATGTCTCCTGAGCAGGTGAACGGTCAGACACTGGACTTCCGATCGGACCAGTTCGCGTTCGGGGCCGTCCTCTATGAGATGGTAACCGGAAAGCGCGCCTTCCTAAGGACCACGGTAGCGGCGACGTTCGCGGCAATCCTCAAGGAGGAACCGGAACCCATTAGGTCCTTAAACGCGGAGGTTCCCGCCCCGCTTTGCTGGGTTGTTGAGCGCTGTCTGGCAAAGGACCCCGAGCAACGGTACGCCTCGACGCGGGACCTGGCGCGCGACCTAGCCGCGATGGGCGATCGCGTATTGGGGGCGCCGCCGAAGGGCCCAAAAGCTCCCACAAACAATCTGCCAGTTCAACGCACTGCGTTTATTGGACGGGATCGCGAGCTGGCTTCGGTGAAGGAGCTTTTGCTTCGCCAGGATGTGCGCCTCGTCACCCTGACGGGGCCGGGTGGTATCGGCAAAACCCGGCTGGGCCTGCAAGCGGCGGGAGACATGGTCGATCATTTCTCGGGTGGTGTTTATTTCGTCTCGCTGGCGGCGGTTAATGATCCCAGCCTGATTCCTTCCGCGATCAATCAGACTCTGGGGGTGCGCGAAACCAAAGGACAAACCCCGCACCAGGTCCTGAAGGAATACCTCGAGAATTTGTCGCCCACACCGCTGCTTGTTTTGCTGGACAACTTCGAGCACTTGGCGCCAGGGGCAACGATGGTGGCGGAGCTACTCACGAAGGTTCCCAGCCTCAAAGTCCTTGTCACCAGTCGCGCCGCGCTGCACGTTTACGGTGAGTACGAGCTTCCCGTTCCGCCGCTCGCCCTGCCGGATTCGAGATCCTCGCTTCCCCTCGAGATGGTGTTGCAGTACCCGGCAGTATCTCTATTCATCCAGCGCGCCACGGCGCTCAAACCCGATTTTGAAGTCACCGAAGACAGCCTGCGTACCGTGGCTGAGATCTGCTCTCGCCTGGATGGTCTGCCTCTGGCGATCGAGCTTGCCGCCGCGCGCGTGAAGTTGCTGTCGCCCTCCTCCATGCTGACGCGCCTGGAGAGCTGTCTCCAGTTGTTGACGAGCGGCTCTCGGGACCTGCCGGCGAGGCACCAGACTCTTCGGGCAGCAATGGATTGGAGCTACCAGCTCCTGAATGCGGAAGAGCAGAAGCTCTTCAGGAGGCTTTCGGTTTTCGTCGGCGGATGCACGCTCGAAGCAGTGGAAGCTGTGTGCAATGCGAAAGAGGACCTTGGGTTGGACCCGCTCGACGGGATGGCATCGATGGTGGACAAGAGTCTGGTGCAGCGGGTCGAGCAAGCCGAAGGCGAGTCGCGCTTCGTAATGCTGAGGACGATTTGCGAGTTCGGCGCGGAGCAACTCACCGCAAGCAAGGAAGATGCCCTGACAAGACGTGCGCACGCTGCTTACTGCCTGGTTCTGGCGGAAGAGGGCGGCTCAGACGACTCTGGCACAGACCGGACGGAATGGTTGAATCGTGTCGATGTGGAGCAAGATAACTTTCGCGCAGCACTCGAGTGGTTAACGCAGACTGGTGATGCGGAGTGGGGTCTTCGCCTTGGCGCGGTCTTGTTCCGCTATTGGGAGATGCGGGAGCATCTCACGGAGGGCCGGGACTGGCTGATGAGACTGTTAAAGGTCAAAGGCGCGGCGGCACGAACCAAGGCGCGCGCAAGGGTGCTTTTTGCAGCGGGGGTTCTGGCGGGGGAGCAGGGCGACTACGATTCCGCGCACAGGAATGTCGAGGAGAGCTTGGACATCGCTCGTGAGCTGGAGGACAAGTGGGGTGTCGCGGTATCACTCAACGCCCTGGCTGTAATTACACGTGACCAGGGAAACGCCGCGACTTCGCGCTCTCTTTTCGAAGAAAGTCTGGTGCTTTGGAGGGAATTGGGCGACCGCGCGGCGATCGCTCGCGCCCTGAGCAACCTGGCAAACGTCAGGAAATTGCAAGGCGAGTATGCGCTCGCGCGCTCCTTCTACGATGAGTCTCTCGCGATCTTCCGGGAATTGGGTGACCGCACCGGCGAGGCCTGGTCGCTCAACCACCAGGGCGATGTGGCGCGCGCGCAGGGCGACGCTGCTGCCGCTCACTCCCTCTACGAGGAAAGTCTGTTGGCATTTCGAGATCTCGGCGATCGGTGGGGCATTGCCGGCTCGCTCGCCGATTTGGGAAGCCTGGCTTGCGACCAGAGAGACTTCGTCGAGGCCCATTCGTTATATTCGGAGAGCATCAAGATCTTCCAGGAGTTGGAACACAAGCGGGGAATCGCCCGTCTGCTCGAATGTTTTGCGTCCTCCGCGGCTGCGCGGTTGAAGCCGGAACGCGCGCTGCGGCTGGCCGGAGCTGCGGCCGCGCTCCGCCAAACCCTTGGCGCGCCGCTCACGCGTCCCGAGCAGGCCAGGCTTGAAAGAAACCTCGAATCGGCGCGGCAGGTTCTCGCGAATTCGGCCGGTGCTGCCGCATGGACGGAGGGTTGGATAACGCCGGTCGAGAAAGCGATCAAGGACGCGCTGACGCCCGACTCCATTTAATCCCATGTCCGAATGCTCGGTCAGGGAATGAGGGCGCCCCGCGATCGGGTCGCTCGGCTTGAAAATCAGAGGGTCGGCCGCGTCGCAAAGATTTCGCGAAGCCCGTCGATTATTCCGCGGTGATTGGTTCGATGAGACGCCGCACTGCGCTGATTCGATTCGCGGGCAGGCCCGTCTTTTTCGCATGTTCCCGAATGGTCGCCTCATCGGGAGCTAGATACACGCAGTAAACCTTGTCGCCCGTGACGTAACTGTGCAGCCACTGAATTTCTGGTCCCATTCGCTTGAGGACGTTCACGGATTTTCGGGAGATTTCCTGGAGTTCAGCATCAGATAGATTTCCCGCGCCGGGTATTTCGCGCTCGATCACGAACTTGGGCATGGAACTCTGCCTCCTGGAAGAATGGGAGCAAGCTGCGATGCTGCCCTTGGGAACATGATGCGCCGAAGGGCTTCTTTATGAAATCACTTTACTCTGGACGCCGGGAGGAATCAAACATCCTGCGTCTTCCTGCGAGATTCGAGTGTCCGTTCCCATCACTTCGCCGGAAGAACCGCAAACGCACGCACGGCGCCGCCCGAACCCCCTTCGAGCTTGATCGGCGCGGCGATTACAAATGCTCCCGCCTCCGGCACGTAATCCAGGTTCGCCAGGTTTTCAAGATTGTAGAGGCCCGCGGGCAGATCCACGCGGTGCACTTCGAAGTCTTTCGACGCGCCGTAGTCGATGCTCAGCGTGTCGATTCCGAGTCCCACCGCTCCCCGCGCCATCACCAGCTTCGCCGCTGCAACCGAAAATCCCGGAAAATGCATCACTCCTTTCGCATCCATGTTGCGATAGCGCGACTGATCCGGCCAGCGCGATGCCCATCCTGTCCGCAGCAGCACGATTGCTCCCTCCGGAATCCGCCCGTGCAAAGCTTCCCATTTTTCCACGCGCACGGCCGTCAGCCGGTAATCGGCATCTTTTGCGGCTTCCGGCGTGACGTCGATCAGCACAGCCGGGCCGAAAAAGTGCGCTTCCGGGATTTCATTGAGGAATTGCTTTCCGGGAGGAAAATGCGCCGGCGCGTCCATGTGCGTGCCGTAGTGCTCGAGCATCCAGAAACTCCGTGTGAAATATCCGTTCTTCTCCGCCGTGGATTTCACCGTCGCTTCAAACGCGCGGTCGTCGCCCGGCCACGCCGGCAATTTCGAGTTGATCGCGTACGTCATGTCCACCACGTGCGTCTTGCCCGTCGCGACTCCGCGCAGCCAGCTCTCATTCGCGCTTTTCTTTTTCGCGGCGCTCGATTGCGCGTCAACAAAATGCGGTATCGCGAAAACAATCACCGCGCAGCCCGCGAGCGAGGCCGCCAAAAATAAAATTCCTCTCCGCATGCGAATTCCCTCCTTGTGCAGCGGCCATTCTATCCGAGTTTGGTTTTTTGAATTTCCGGTTTCGATTTCAGGGCAGCGGAATTCCGGGCGACGCGACGATCCCGGCCATGCGCAGGATTTCCGCGTACTCTTCATCCGTGAGCGGGCAAATGCTGAGCCGCGTATTTTTGAGGAACTTGATTCTTCGCAGCAATTTATTTTCGCGCATCTCGACGAGCGTCACCTGCCGCGGCAATCTTTCGATCGCGCGCAAATCCATCACCAGCCGCTTCGCGTCCGGATCGTGCGGATCGGGATACGGATCGCGGCTCACTTCCGCGAGCGCGTACACCGAATGCTCCGCCTTGCCGTGATAGCACAGCGCGCGATCGCCCTTGTGCACCTGCTTCAGTTGCCGCAGCGCGTCCGGACGATTTCCGGCGTGGCGCCACATTTCCTTGCCCTTCACGAACAAAGTATCCCAGTGGTAGACCCGCGGATCCACGGCCAGCAACCAGCGTCTTGGTTTGAGGGGAGCTTGCGTCATCCGTAAAAACTGCCGCGCGCACTATACATGGAAGTTGCAGAAAGTGGAGAGATTTATGGCCAGTTTTTTATCGGCCGTGCAGTGCACGCCACCCGTGCCGGCTCAGCCGACGTCCACGAAAATGTCGTCTCCGCGGACTTCGACCGCGTAAGTTTCCACGCCCACCGCGGGATTCGCGGCCAATTTCCCCGATGTGACGTCGTACTGCCAGCCATGCCACGGGCACGTCACCAGCTGGCCATGCAGCTCGCCCTGCCCGAGCGGCCCGCCGCGATGCAGGCATACGTTATTGATTGCAAACAGCTTACCGTCCACGTTCGCCAGCGCGAATACCTTGCCGTCAATCGCATACTCGCGAATCACACCCGGCGGCACCTCCTCTTTCTTCGCTGTTCGCAAAAACGCCATGTCAGCTCCTATCGCGGTGCGGGCGTCTGCGCGACCATCACGCCGCGCTTGAAATCTTCCACCATCTCGGGCCGCAGCCGGACTTCCGTGGGCCGCTTTGCGAGCGTCATCAGGTCAATTT
>JBAWGF010000250.1:0-22216 GCA_049592615.1 Candidatus Acidiferrales bacterium | reverse complement strand
CCGCGCGAAAAGCTCCTGAGATTTTTTAACTGCTATTTCGATTTTCTCGCGAGCCATCCCAACTACCCGCGGCTCGTGCATCGCGAAGCGATGGAAGCGACCCGGCACTTCGACTGGATCGTCCGGGAATACCTCCGTCCGTTCCATCACGAATTGGTTCGCACGATCGAGGAAGGGATCGCAGCGGGCGAATTTCGCCGCGTGGATCCGAATCACATGGCTTTCAGCATTCTGGGAATGACGACTTCCTATTTCGCCGCGGCTCCGATTTTGAGCGCGATCGCCGGCCACCCCCTGCTCTCTCCCCAGGCGCTGGAGGCACGAAAGCGCGCGTTGCTGGATTTCCTGGACCACGGTCTGATGCGCGCAAGTGCGAGGCCTCGATGAACGGCCGGAAATTCTTTGGTTTTATCGGCGTTGTTTTCCTGATTGCGCTTGTTGTCTATCTCTTCACCACACCTCACGGCAGCGACATCCCCTTGATCGGGGTTGTGGACGGCAACGAAGTGATCGTAAGCCCGCAGATTGCCGGGCGAATCGTCAAGCTGACGGTGGATGAAGGATTCGAGGTGAAGAAGGGAGATTTGATCGCTGAACTCGATCGCAAGGAATTGGAAGCGAGTCTCGCCGCGGCGAAAGCCAATGTCGGAAGTCTCGAAGCGCAGGTGAACGAGGCCCGGCACAACTATTCCTTGACGGATGATCAGACCGGCGCTTCGCTGAACCAGGCGCACGCCGTGCTCACTTCCACCCGCGCGCAACTCGACCAGGCGCGCGCGAATCTCTGGCGCGATCAGACGGATTACGACCGGATGCAGAAACTCTTCGAGAGCGCCGTCGCTTCGGCGCAGGACCGCGATCACGCAGATGCGACACTCCGTGCTTCAAACGCCAATGTGAAATCCCTTGAGGATTCCGTGAAGGCGCAGGAAGCAGCCCTGGCTGTCGCGCAGGCAAACCGGAAACAGGTGGACGTGCGGCGGAGCGAGATCGCGACGACCCTGGCGCAGCTCGAACAGGCGCGCGCGACGGCTGCTCAGGTGGCAACGCAGCTCGGCTACACCGAAATTTATGCGCCTCTCGACGGAATTGTTTCGGTTCGAGTGGCCAAACAGGGAGAGGTTATCGCGCAGGGGTCGCCGATCGTCGTCGTCGTGGACGTGGATCATCTCTGGGTCCGCGCCGACGTCGAAGAGAGCTACATCAATTCGGTCCAGTTCGGCCAGACGCTGCGTGTGAAGCTTCCTTCGGGAGATTTTCTCGAAGGCCCCGTTTTCTTCAAAGCCGTCGAAAACGATTTCGCCACGCAGCGCGACGTCAGCCGGACGAAGCGCGACATCAAGACGTTTGCCATCAAAGTCGCTGTCCCGAATACCGGCCGGCGGCTTTTCACCGGCATGACTGCGACGGTCCTGCTCCCCCAGCCCGCAAAGAAGAGCTGGTTCGCACGCCGCTGACGAGCATGGAATCACCCGCCATGAACGCAATGGAAGTGGACCATCTGACAAAAAGGTTCGGCGATCTCATCGCCGTCAACGATGTCAGTTTCGTCGTGGCCCGACAGGAAATCTTCGGTTTGCTCGGACCGAACGGCGCAGGAAAAACAACCTTAATTCGCATGATGACGACTCTCACGCCGCCGACTTCGGGCACGGCGCGCGTCGCGGGCTACGACGTTCGCACCAATGCGGACGAAGTACGAAACGCAATCGGCGTGATCCCGCAGGCGGCTACTTCGGACCCGGAGCTGACCGCGGATGAAAACATGCTCATCCACGCGAAGCTCTATGGCGTGCCCGCAGAAAAGCGTGCGTCTCTCATCCACGACTTGCTCGGGGCCGTCGATCTCTTGAAATTTCGCGGCGCGCTGGTGCGCACGTTTTCAGGCGGCATGCGCCGGCGTCTGGAGATCGCGCGCGGCCTCGTCCACTCGCCAAAGATTCTTTTTCTGGATGAGCCGACCACGGGACTCGATCCCGTCTCGCGCACCAACATTTGGGAAATGATTCGTGCGCTGCGCGAAAAAGCGGACCTGACTATACTGCTCACAACGCACTACATGGACGAAGCCGACAAGCTTTGCGACCGCATCGCGATTGTGGACAACGGAAAGCTCGCCGCACTGGACACGCCCACGCGGCTGAAGGACAGCATTCCCGGCACCGATTTTGTCGAGGCGGAATTCGACCGCGCGCCAAAAGATTGGATCGAACAGTTGCAGGGCCTGGCTAAAGCGGCCGCCGTGACGCAACACGACGGCGTAGTTCACATCGCATCCCACGACGGGCCGGCCACAGTCGCAGGGCTCATGGACTTGGCGCGCACCCGCGGCGTCACGGTGCGAAAAGTGTCCGTGCAAGGCACGACGCTCGACGATGTTTTCCTGCATTACACCGGCCGGGAATTGCGCGACGCGGCACATGGAGGCGCGGGCTATGACATCAGTCACCTCTACCGCTAATCCTCTGCCTCGCAGTTTCTCAGCGGATGTCATTTCGAGTGCCGGAAGCTTCGGCCCGAGAAATCTCTCTTCCGAGAAACCTCAGCGCGCCGGAGCGCGAAGCGCGAAGGCTGGCCACCGATGAAGTTCTACCGGGTCTGGGCGCTTATCGAGCGCGACATGCGAAAGTTCTTCCGCAGCCCGGCGCTGATGATGAGTTCGATGGTTTTTCCGCTCGTTCAGCTCATCGTTCTTGGCTACGCGTTCGGCGGAAAGATCAAAGGCGCAGACCTGGCATTCGTGGATCAGGACCACTCGGTTGAGTCGCGGCGCGTTCTCGAGATGTTCGACGGAGTCGCCGCCGGCGCGGGGACTTTCCGTGTCATCGAATACGATTCCATGCCCAAGGCCATCGGCGATCTTCGCGCCGGAGTCGTGCGCGGCGTGGTTCAAATCCCGTACGATTTCTCGCGGCGGTTTTACAAGCACGACCGGCCGCGCATTGCCTTCAGCGAAGACAATACCGATCAATTCATTTCAAGCTCGCTGCTCGAGCGCATTCAGCAGATGGTGGATCAATTGAATGCGCCGGATGTGCAGCCACGCCTCGCGGGCGCGGTGGACCTCAACATCATCGAGGTATATCCCTACATCGAATACATCAAGTATTTGCTCGCCGGATCCACCGCCATGGCCATTTTCATCGTGGCCATGATCGGAGGCGGCATCACATTCATTGACGACAAGGCGCGGGGGTTGCACGAAGGGTATTTGGTTACGCCGATCCACAAGTCCGAACTCGTGATGGGGTTGATCGGGTCCGGCGCACTGAAGGGGTTGATGTCCGGAATGGTTCTCGTGATCATCGGCGGTTTGATCGCGGGGATTCCGCGGATCTGGGACCCGGTTCGCCTGCTGTATCTCGCCCTCGTCGTCTTGGTCGCGTCGCTCGCGATGATCAGCTTGATGTTCCTCGTGATGGTGCGTGTGGACGACCCGCTCGTGCCTCGTGCGATCTTCGGCGTGCTCAACACGCTTCTCTTTTTCCCGTCCGGCGCGGTTTATCCGGTCGAGGCATTTCCGTGGTGGCTGCGCTGGATTTCAATCATCGACCCGTTCACATACACGGTGCACGCCCTCCACAACCTGACGCTGAAGGGCACCGGCATTGAAGGAATTTACAAGGACGTGTTAGTTTTATTCTGCTTTGCATGCATGTTGACGATCGCCAGCATCGCCTTGTTCAAGCGTCAACTGTGATACGAAGGAGCCAACGTGGGACTTCTTGATTCGACCGAAGAACATCCGTCGCACAAGCTGCGGCGCTACATCATAAGCGGTCTTGCCTTTGTAGTTTTAGTGGCGGCCTTTTGCTGGTACTCGCTCCGCTTCCATGCCGAAAAAAATACTGTGCGTTATTTTTTTAACACTGTCGCCGCCGGAAATATGGAAGAGGCCTATCGGATTTGGAAGCCCTCGGAAACCTACTCGTTCAAGGACTTCCTCGAGGACTGGGGAACGAAAAGTTATTATGGCCCGGTGAAGAGTTACCGCATCGAAGATGCCCAGGAAATCAAGCGCGGTTCAAAACCCTCTTCGGGCGTCGTTGTTACAGTCGAGGTTAGTCCGTTTCAGCCGTTTCCCGCGAGCGACGACGGCGCCAAGCAAAGCAAAGTAAAGGAAGTTCACCTCTGGGTCGAATTCAAGGATCATTCCATCAGCTTCGCGCCATGAAGCAGTTTAATTTTTCCGGCCGCCCACCCACATCATCACCGTCCACTCGCCTTCCGTGTCCAGCACATTGAGCCCGAGCGATTCGCACTTCGCGGCGGCCTCCGCTGGGCGAATCGAACGTCCCTGCCAAGTATCTAACCAGCGCAGCCGGACAAACGGCATCGATGTCAGGCCCACCTTCTGAACCCAACCTGATTTCGAAATCCCTGCTTCGACTTGCACGCGCCCCAGAGCGAGAGTCCGCAATCCCTTCATGTGCAGCCGGAAAATTCCGCCGGGCCGAAGCACACGCGCAGTTTCCGCAAAGTAATTGAAAATTGCTTCTTTGTCCGGAACGTGCTGAAAGACGGCAAATGAAAACACGAAATCCACGCTAGAGCTCGAGATGCCTGCGAGGTCTCCACCCGATACGGCCTGAAACGTTGCGCTCGGGACCCCGTAAGAGGACGCCTTGCTAATCATTTCGGGAGATACATCCACGCCAATGTACCGCCCAAAATCTTGGGACATCCAACGCGCGATTCGCCCGATTCCACAGCCAATTTCGAGCGCCACTTTTCCACGCGGGTCAAACTTCATCTTCTCCAAAAAGGGTGTTACATATCGCGCGTAATCCTCGCGCCCGGACGCAAAAAAGGCCTCATCATCATCCGCGATATCCGGCCAATTGATATACGCGCGGGCATTCTCGCGAGCGCGCGTGTCCCAGTCGCGGCGAATCGCCTCGAGCCAGCCTTTCGCGGGAGCTTGGGGTTTGGGATTCATTCCTGTCTCTGAGACAACTTACATGGTTCCGGCACTCTGCTTTGTTTCTTTTTTCGCGGGCCGCGCGACGAGCAATTCAACACAAGCCTCGCGCACTTCATTTACACCAATCGAACCAATCGTTCGCCCGCTCCCGGGCTGCAGGATGCGATGTTCCCCCTGCCACGGCCGCCATTCAGCCGGACTTGTCGAACCGAAAATCACAACGCAAGAGCAATCCGCCGCGGCCGCCACGTGTGCCGGGCCGGAATCATTTCCCGCGAAAAGGCGTGCGCCTGCAACCAACGCGATCAACTCTCGCGCGTCAAACGAATCGACGACGGCCGCGCACTCTTGCAGTTTGCGGCGCACGCCCTTCGCGACTTCATCGTCCCGGCGGCCCAGGTTCACGACGCTTACGATGCCATGTGCGTGTCGCAGCCATCGCGCAATCTCGGCAAATTTCTCGACGGGCCAGCGCATTGTCAATTCGCGCGCGCCGGGTTGCAAGACCGCGTACGGTTCGCCGGCCACAATTCCCTTCGACTGAAGTGTGCGGGCAACGGACGCCGTTGCATCCGGCTGCGGAAAAACGCGTGTTCGGGGAATCGGTCCGCGGGGCAGCCCGGTCGCATAGAACTGCGATATGCGATGCTCGACCGTGTGCACGTCGGAGTTTCCGAAGAACTCCTTTTTGTCGGGCACGTGGACATTGTAGAGAGACGAGAACTGATACCCCGCCCAACAAACTCGCAGCGGCGCTCCGGACGCAGCCGTCAACATCGCGCTTCGCGGCCCGCCGTGCTGGTTGAACACGATAGGAAACCGTTGCCGGCGCAATTCGCGAGCGGTTTCCACGAACCCGCGCGACAATATCAGTTGGGCAACATCGGGATTTCCTTCGAGGACTGCGGCGCACCACGGTTCGACCAGCATGCAAATGCGCAGGTCCGGCCGCCAAGAGTGCAGTGCTGCAATGGCGGGCGTTTCGAGCACCATATCGCCCAGCGACCGCAAACGTACAATCAGAATTTCCGCGCCCTGCGGGAGACTCGGGAGCAATGAGGATGCGTCAATCGGAGTCAATGCGCGCTTCGTCCACCAGCATGACGGGAATGTCGTCGCGCACGGGATAGACGCGGCGGCACGTCGAGCACTTCAAGCCCATTTGGTCGCCGGTCATCTTCACCGGCGTCTTGCATAGCGGGCAAACCAGAATGTCGAGCAATTCCTGCGAAACAGCCATTCGAATCCCCCCTCGCTCGAACTCTAGCAGAGGCCCGGTTGCCCTTGCAACCGGCGCCCCGCGTCAGCGGAGTTGAGCCACTCGAAGCGCGAGCTGCCCTTTCCATTCGGCGTCCGGCTGCAATTCGACGGGCCAGATGGCGAGAATCTGCGAACCCTGGTAGATGCGTTCGAATCCCTCTTCTGATTCCGAAACAGTTTCGATCGGCGTGACCCAAAAATCCCGCGCGTGCGGAGCTGCGATCGTCACGCCAACTCCCTGCCACTCATCCACGACGCGAAGATCCGAAGCCGGCACGGCCGCTCCCCAGCGAAGCGGGTAACGCTGTCCACCGAATACGAAATAGCGGTCCGCGGCCGCAGGCGCGAGAAAATTAACGATCGTTTCAATCGCAACCAGAACCGAAGCCGTACCAGTCGCCGCTCGCCGCAGCTTTACGTCGCAGACAACCTCGAACCCCACCGGCGTTGAAGCGAACGAGAATTTTTTCTGCGCAGACCATCCGGCATTCCCTTCCGACGCGAGCGTCGCCGCCACCGGTGAAACATCTCCGACGTGATAACGCCCGCCTGCCAGTGCGGCATCTTCCTCGAGGCGCGCCGTGGAGCAATCCGGATACGATTTCCCGCGATCGAAAACCAGCAACCGGAACGCGTGGCGCGGCCAACGGTCGTAATGCAGCCAGCGCTCGAGCCCCTGTTCCTTCACGCGCGACTGATCGTGAATCGATCGCACGTTTTGAGCGTCCTGCGATGAAATATTCTTGAGCGCCACGTGGTAAGCTTCCGGACGTCGCTCGAGAGAATTAATCAGCGTCGCGTTGGCCGGGCGGAAATCGAGAAGACAGATCGTTCCGCCATCATCCGGTTTCACGAGCGCGGCGTAACGATCGGACGTGAAATAAATCTCCTCGTTGCCATCGGCGTCGAAATCAAATCTCGTTGATTCCGTGTAGGACTTGCTCCGATGCTGCAGGCTGTCTGCGATCGTTTCGGCCTCCACCAGGCAGCGCCACGGTGTGGTCCGGAGATGCGGAGAGTAAAGTCCCCCGAAGACGCCGTGCCAGTAGGCATCGTTGCACTGGCTGCGCAGGACCAACATCGTCGCCTTCTCGCGGGACTCGGGAAATGCCTTGTCGGTTCGCCGCCGTCCCGCGAGCTGCCGCACCTTTTCAGAAACGTGCAGCATTTTTTTGTGCAGGAGATTTGCTTCGCAATACTTCGTGAAAAAATTCCGCCAGATTCCGCCGCGCAGAAACGGCAGCACACCCGGCCGCGATGCCATCTCCTTTGCAAACGTGTGGTATCGGCCCCGCGCAGGTGTCGGCAGCGCCCACTCCATCATTTCCGCGTAGGATGCCGCGGGCAAATCGGCGCGGCCGAGCGGCGCGTGGGAGGCGGCGGCATCTCCGGGCGTCGCGAGTTCCAGCCAATCCGCGTTCTGTTCCAGCTCCTTGAAAAAATTCTCGAGCCAGCCGTCGCGATAGCAATGGTTGTGAGTTTCCGGCCAGACGCCGAACTTTTCGAGATCATCTCCCATCGTCGCGTAGCCGCCGGGTTTTACGCTCGCGGCGCGGCGCAGAAATTCAGTCACCTCCGTGACGCTGCGGTATGGGATCAGGTAGCGCAACGACTGGAGTCCGGGCAGGAGTTTCACGATCTTGCCCTGGTCTTCGGCGATGAAGTGGCCGAGTAACTGATCCAAATCAAACCCGGCGCCGAGAAAATGGTTGTCGTCCACGAGCGTATATTCGACGCCCGCCGGCCCGAGCGTGGAAGGAAGTTGCGGTTCCCAGACTCGCTCCGCAAGCCACGCCCCGCGCGGCCGCGTTCGAAAATGTTTTTCGATGTAATCCGCGAGCCGTGAAATTTGCTCCAGGCGATCTTCCGGCGGAATCGCAATCAGAATCGGCTCGAAAAATCCGCCGCCGACGATTTCCACTTGCTCGCGTTTCACAAGCGTGCGAAGACGCCCGAAATATTCCGGGTGTGCCCGTTCGCACCATTCGAGCAGCGAGCCCGTATAGTGCAAGCCCACACGAATCGAGGGGTGGCGTTCGAGAACTTCAATGAAAGGAAGATACGCCTGCGCGTAGGCGCGCTCGAATACGTCTTCAAAGTTTCCGACAGGCTGGTGCGCGTGAATCAGCAGAACCAGCTGGAATTTCGGCATCAACGCGCCTCACAGAAGCTGTACAGGATACCCTGAATCCGCAGGGCTGCCCAGCGGCAAGCCGGACTACCGGCAAATCCCCGTGCGCGTCGCGGCGGCGCCGGCGAATTTCGCGAACCGCTCCGTGAGCTGCTGCATCGCTCGTTCAATGGATGCATCCGGTGCTTCCACGGGCGCGTAAATCACGGTGAGAATTTGCTGCGCGGATTCCGTAATCATGGTTCGCGTTGAATCGCTGATCGGACTGCCGAAGGGACCCTCCGAATCGGCGAGCACCGGCCGGCCCGCGAGATGCCAGGTCTTCTTCCCGATTCCTTCGTATCGTTCGCTCGTGAGACCGTGGCGAATCGCAACGGGCGGACGAACTTGCGCCCGGTCGTAGCATCCGTATGGCCAGCCCATCTCAATCGAGCCAAGATTGCAGATATCCACGACGTTCGAGACTCGATAAAGCCCTTTTCCCTGCACCACGCGCCGCAGGAGCGCTTCCGAAGAAGGGCGATACTTCGACGGGTCCATGTCCCACCCACGGAACATCGCACGCACGGCCCGGATTGCCTCTGCTTCCGCCAGACTTTCGACCGTGAACTCTCGGCGCTTTTGCTCGCAGACTTCATCCATTTGCTTCGCGAGGTTTGGATCCGCCAGAACGACCCGCGCGCCGTCCGCTTCCACCACTCCAAGTTTCACGCCCGGCAATTCAATTCGGACATCCATCTTCGCTCCCGCGTAAGGAGGCTGCTATCATTCGTGTTTTCGCGGCATCGGCGATGCGAGTGCCGCCAGGAAATTCTATCGGGAATCGTATGGCCATGCGATGAATTCCACGGAAAAAATCGACAAATTCCAGCGCGGCCTGGATCATTTTAATGCGCGCGAATTTTTCGAGGCCCACGAAGTGTGGGAGGAAATCTGGCTCGTGGAAGCAGAACCGGAAAAGACATTTCTCCAGGGACTGATCCAGATCGCAGCCGCCTGTCACCATTATTGCCGCGGAAATCCAAGTGGTGCCGAATCGCTCCTCGCGTCCGGGATTGTAAAGCTCTCCCGCTCGCGTCGTTATCATCGAGAACTCGATATCGACGAATTACGCGAGGCCGCCAAACGTTGGGCGCGCGCCCTGGGAGAGGGAAACCATCTCCCGTCGAGCGAGCTACCCCGTATCCATTTGCGGCGCGGGAGCGGACCCACAGGGAAATCCTCTTCGAAAGCCTGACGGAACACAACACGTGTTGACAGATGCGGCCATTTGCTAGAGGATTCGCAGCCGTGGGGTTTGTACCGGCTATGGACTCCAATTCAAATGTGCTCGAACCTGATTCACCCGTAAGGAGAATTCCAATGACATCATTTTCTTTGAGCAATTCGTGGAAGCGATGCTCGCGTTCTTTCGGCCTTCTCCTGGTTGCCGTTCTCGCGTTACTCGTCCCGGGTTGCGGAAAAGGCGGAAAGTCCGGCGACGAAATCCGGATCGGCGTCGTGTTGCCCATCACCGGCCGCGAAGCAAAACCCGGACAATATCAGCGTGAAGGAATTGAATTGGCGATCAGCCAGATCAACGCCGAAGGCGGCATCCTGGTCAAAGAGAAGGGAAAGAAACTTCCGATCAAGGAAATCTTTTACGATGACGGATCGGATCAGGCGAAGTCCGCCGGACTCGTCGAGCGCGCGATGACCACTGACGAAGTCACGGCGGTGATCGGCGGGTATTCGACCGCCCTCGGCGAAGCGGAGTCGGTGATGCCCGACCGGTATCAGACTCCCTGGATCACACCCGGCGCGGCTGCTACCCACATTTTCAGCCGCAACTATCAATACATTTTCGGGACGCTCAGTTCTACGGAGCTACTCGGATACACGACGGGCGAATTTCTCGGCAACCTCGTGGACCAGGGAAAACTGAAGAAGGGGCTGGCCGTCGCACTCGCGCTCGAAAACACGGACCACGGCGTCGAATATGGCGAGGGCATTGAGCGATGGATTCAGGAGCACGCGGGCTATTTTCACGTAGTTTTCAGCGAAAAATTTGATCTCGGCGGGACGGATTTTTCAGGCCTCTTGCAGAAAGCGAAGAACGCCAAGGCGGATATTTTCCTCGTCGATGCGCACTTGCAGGATTACATCACGATGGAGCGTCAGTACATTCAATCAGGGATGTACCATCAGATGCTCAGCTACGGAGCGCGAGGGCCCGACAAGGATGCGCGAAAAGCTCTGGGCGACGCCACCAACTACATTTTCGCGGGCCTCTGGTGGTCGAAGCAACTTCCGTATCCGCAAGTAAAAAAATTCATTTCGGATTACCAGGCGTTCGCCAACCATGAGCCGGACTCCTTTTATCCCGCCCCGGCCTATGACGCCGTGAGGGCGCTGGCCGCAGCGATCGAGCAGGCGGGCACTCTCAACAAGACCGCCATTCGCGACGCGCTGCGAAACGTTCAATTGACTGATTCTCTTCTGCCCGGCCAAACACTCCGCTTCGGGAAAAACGGGCAAGTGAATTTGCCATTCGTGATCGTGCAGAACTACCCGGGCGACAAGTCGGAAATCGTTTTTCCGAGGGATGCGGCCACGGGAGAAGCCGTCGCGCCGAAGCCGCGCAAATAACTCGCCTCGCAATGAGCACCATTGATGCCCTGAATCTCGTGGTCGCAGCTCTCCTGCTGGCGGGCGTGTACGCTGCGATGTCCGTTGGGATGACGATCATCTACGGCGTCATGAAAATCGTCAATCTCGCGCACGCGGGCTTTCTGATGCTCGGCGCGTATTTTGTCTTCGAGCTTTTCACGCGACTCCACGTCGATCCCCTCGTCGGCGTTCTCCTCGCATTTCCGGTTTTCTATTGCGTTGGCATCGGACTCCACTGGCTCATGATCCGCCGAATCCCGAAATCCGATCAGCCAACGCTCAGTTCCCTGTTGCTCCTCTTTGGACTCTGGCTCGTGCTCCAGAACCTCGGCTACTTGATCTGGGGCAATTCCGACCGTGCGATCCTGACGCCGCAAACCTTTTCCACGCTGCAAGTTGGTCCACTCATCTTTCCGACGATCCGCCTGGTCGTTTTCGGCGCGGCCGTTGCTTCTCTGGGTGGTCTCGAATTTGCTTTGCACAAGACATGGTTTGGTAAATCCATTCGCGCGCTCATGCAGAATAGCGACGCGGGACGCCTCGTCGGAGTGGACGTGGAAAAAACCGCGCGCGTCGCATTCGGCGTGGGCATCGCATTTGCCGGCACGGCCGGAGGCTTGCTCGCGATGATGTATTCCTTCACTCCGGATTTCGGCGGATCGTTCCTCCTCCGCGCGTTCGTAATCATCGTGCTCGGTGGTCTTGAGTCCTTCGCCGGAGTGGCCATCGGTTCGCTCATCCTAGCTCTCGTCGAAACGTTCAGTATTTTGGTGATTCCCTCCGCATATCAGCCTGCCATTGCATTTTCTCTCCTCGTCCTCGCATTGATCGTCCTTCCGGGAGGAGTTGCCGGCCTGTGGAACAAACGGCAGCGCTTGACATGAAAAGCGCGGAGACCATGGGTGGATCACCCGTTCCGAAGTTCGCTCGCGTAGCGGCACCTCTCCTGCTTCTCGTGGTTCTGGGCGCGCTCCCATTTTTCGGCTCGGGTCCGAACAGCATCCGCCTCCTTTTCGTGACCTTGGTTTGGGTCACCACCAGCGTGGCCTGGAACATTCTGGGAGGCTTTGCCGGCCAAGTGTCTTTCGGCTTCGCCGTTTTCTACGGGCTCGGCGCATACACCACGGCAATGTCGCTCAATGCGGGATTGGATCGCCTCGTCTCACTCCTGCTAGGCGCGAGCGTGGCTGTCGTAGCTTCACTCCTCGTGGGCTTACCGACATTTCGCTTAAGGGGCCCCTATTTCGCGATTGCAACGATCGGCGTGAGCGAGGCCGTCCGCGTCGTGATGACCAATCTTTCCGCCACCGGCGGCGCCAGCGGCTATCGCATCACGGAAAAAGGCGCATTCAATCAGCTCCTGCATTTCTACGTGGCACTGGCGCTCGCTGCGGTGGCTGTCGGCGTGTCCATTTTGGTCAGGCGTTCGCGTTTCGGCCTGGCTCTCATCTCGATTCGGGAGGATGAGGATGCCGCGTCCGATCTAGGCGTGAATCCATTCCGCAGCAAGCTGCTGGCCCATGCCCTGGCCGCTGCGCTGACGGGCGCCGCGGGAGGCGTTTACGCCGGCTATTCTGCTTTCGTTCACCCCGGCGGCGTCTTCTCGTTCGACATCAGCGTTGCCATTCTTCTGATGCCCATCATCGGCGGGGTTGGAACGGTCTGGGGGCCTGTGATCGGCGGCCTCGTGTATGGTTTCGTCCACGAGGAGTTGATTGCCTCGTTCCCGGAATTTCATCTTCTCCTCTACGGCTCTCTGCTGATTCTGATTATTCTGTTTGAGCCCGGCGGAGTGATTGGACTGCTCGGCAGATTGTTTCGCATGGTGCGCGCAAGGAGCGATCGTGGCGCCCATTCTTAAACTCGACCGTCTTTCAAAGAACTTTGCGGGGCTCGCCGCCTTGAAAGAGGTCAGCTTCGAGGTGGAAGAGGGCGGAATCTTCGGCTTGATCGGCCCGAATGGCGCCGGCAAAACAACTCTATTGAGCGTCGTTGCCGGCTCCCTCAAGCCCACTTCCGGGTCGATCTCTTTCCATGGGAGCGATGTAACAGGATTGAATTCTTGTGAGGCAGTTCGCGCTGGCATCGCCCGAACGCACCAGATCCCCAAGCCATTTCGCTCTCTTAGCGTTCTCGAAAATGTCGAGGTGGGGCTCCGCTTTGGCTGTAGCAAGCGGTCGGAGAGCGGCGCGAAAGAAGCAATGCAGTTCCTCGAGTGCGTCGGGATTGCGCACCTTGCGCCGACGTTTGCGTCATTGCTCTCGGTCGGTGACTTGAAGCGGCTCGAGCTCGCGCGCACCCTCGCGGCGCGCCCCACTCTTCTGCTCTGCGACGAGGTTTGCAGCGGGCTCACCGACAACGAGACCGAATCCATACTCAGCCTGCTTCGTGAAATCCGCCGGGCCGGCACCACGATCCTCTACGTCGAGCACAATCTCCGGGCGATCATGTCCGTTTGCGATCACGTGATCGTGATGAATTATGGGCAAAAGTTGGCGGAAGGACCGCCCCGGGCTATGCAAAAGGATCCATCTGTGATTGAGGCCTACATCGGCAAGGCGGCGAGCGAATAGATGGCAGCGCTCGAAAATCAAAATCTCTTGCTCGAGGTTCAAAACCTCGACGTCGCATACGGCGCGATCCGGGTTGTGTGGGGTTTAAACCTCCGCATTCGCCGCGGCGGAATCGTTAGCATCATTGGACCGAACGGCGCCGGCAAGACGACCACACTCAGGGCGCTGGCGGGTCTCGTCCCCATTCGCGCCGGCAAAATTATTTTTGACGGGCACGACATCGCTACCGCGCCAACCTACGAACGCGTGCGCCGCCATCTCTCGCTCATCCCCGAGGGCCGCCAGCTGTGGCCTCACATGTCGGTCGAGGAAAACCTGATGATGGGTGCATTTCCGAAGCACCTTCGATCTAAGGCTCGCCAAAATTTGGAGCGCGTCCATGAATTGTTTCCCACACTCAAAGAACGCCGCCATCAGCTTTGCGGAACTCTTTCGGGCGGCGAGCAACAGATGTGCGCCATCGGCCGCGGGCTTATGGCGGAGCCCGTGCTTCTCCTCCTCGATGAGCCGTCCATGGGCCTTGCTCCCATTCTCGTGGATCAGGTTTTTCAATTGATTCGCCGGATTGCGGTCGATGGCGTCACGATTTTGCTCGCGGCCCAAAACGCGAACTACGCCCTCCAGATCTCGCACTACACCTATGTGATGGAAACCGGCCGCATCGCGCTCGAGGGGCCGAGCGACGAACTCAGCTCGAGCGACTACGTCCGGCGCGCTTACCTCGGCGCCTCGGTATAGCGCGTCATCCAAATTCCGCCGTAACCTTTCCCTCCCTCAGCGGTTTATGTTATGGAGAGCGCGAACTCCGGAGATCCAATTGATTGTGCCGAAGAAGGAAGCCGACGAGCGGCTGCTCATCGAAGCAGCGCAGAGGGACCCCAGCCGCTTCGCCGAGCTTTACGAGCACAATTTCAATTGCGTTTACGCGCATGTCGCGCGGCGTGTCGGCAATCGCGACGAGGCGCAGGACGTGACTTCCGAGGTGTTTCAACAGGCGCTCGCAAATCTCGGAAGCTTTGAATGGCGCGGGGCTCCATTCGCCGCATGGCTTCTTCGAATCGCCGCAAATGCGCTCGCCGACCGCTGGAAACGCGCTGCCCGCGAGCGCGGGAATCCGGCTGAGGAATCTCCTGAAATTGAAAAACCGGGCCTCGAAGAAGCCGAGCGCATCGCAGATATTTTTCGGTCTGTTCAAAGACTGCCGGCCGACCAGCGCCGCGTCATCGAGATGCGTTTCGCCGAAGAAAAAAGCATCCGCGAAATCGCGCGGGTACTACGGCGAACCGAGGGAGCCGTGAAGCAGCTTCAATTCCGCGGATTGCAAAATCTCAGAGCCAAGCTGAACGAGAAAATGGGTAAAGCAAATGGCTAACAACAGCCAAGCCGAACAACTCGACCGGGCAGTGCAGGCGATCCTCGGTCGCCCTGGCTCGCCGCTTCCCCGCCTGGCGAAAGAGCTTGCGCCCCTGGCTCGGCTCGCAGGAGATCTCCGCGGACTTCCGCGCGAAGATTTCAAATCAACTCTCAAGAGAGATCTACAAAGGAGAGCAACGATGGCAACGTCCGCAGTTAAATTCGCCCGGGAAGGGTTCCACTCGATAACGCCGTATCTGATCGTTCCGGGTGCTGCCGAGTTCATTGATTTCGCGAAGGCTTCGTTTGGCGCGACGGAATTATTCCGCGTCAAGCGGCCGGAAAGCGATGCAGTCATGCACGCGGAAATCAAAATCAACGATTCGATAGTCGAGCTTGCCGACGCAACGCCGCAATTCGCTCCCCGGCCTGCATCGATTCACCTGTACGTGCCGGATACCGATGGCGCTTACGCTCGCGCACTCGAAGCGGGCGCCACCTCGATCTACGAGCCGATCGATCAGGAGTACGGAGACCGCGAAGCCGGGGTGAAGGACGCGTTCGGCAACGTGTGGTACATCGCGACGCACAAGACCGCCCAACACATTCCCGAAGGGCTTCGCACCGTGACACCTTATCTGCAAGTTCAAGGCGCGGCCGGGATGGTTGATTTTTTGAAGCGCGCGTTTGCAGCCGAGCAGGTCGAGCGCCATGAATCGCCGGAAGGTACGATCGTTCACGCGAAATTGAAAATCGGCGATTCAATCGTCGAGATGAGCGAAGCACACGGCCCATTTCCGGCGATGCCCTTCGCGCTCCACCTGTATGTCCCGGACACCGATGCAGTGTATAGTCGCGCTCTCGAAGCCGGCGCAACCTCGATTCAGCCGCCCGCCGATCAACCGTATGGCGATCGCAGCGCCGGAGTGAAGGACGCGTTCGGCTTCACGTGGTTCATCGCGACGCATCTCAAGGATGTACACTTTTGACGCTGACGCCGCGCGTCAGCCGAAACGAAAAAACCAGCAAAAGGTGTTCGAACGCATGACTCCATCGGAACAATTGATTCGAAATATTTCGGACACAGCTCGCTGGGCCGCGATATATCGCGCGCGTGAAACGGAGCGCCCAGACGCTGTCTTCCGCGATCCGTTTGCGCGGTGCCTGGCCGGCCCGCGCGGCGAACACATAGCCGACTCGCTGCCCGGAAGCGCAAACGCCAGCTGGGCGTGGGTAGCGCGCACGTACCTGTTCGACCAGTTCATCTTCGAACAACTCCAGCAAGGCGTGGAAATGGTCGTCAATCTCGCCGCGGGTCTCGACGCGCGTCCCTACCGCATGTCCTTGCCATCCTCGCTCCAGTGGATTGAAGTGGACCTCCCCGAAATTCTTGCCTACAAGGAACAGATTCTCGGTAGCGAAAAACCGGCTTGCGCGCTCGAGCGCGTCCGTCTGGATTTGTCGGATGTCGCAGCGCGTCGCGAACTGTTCGCTCGATTGGGCGGCGAGTCGAAAAAAGCGCTTATTCTTGCCGAAGGGCTACTCATTTATCTCACGGCGGACGAGGTCGGATCACTCGCTAGAGATCTCGCCGGCCCTGCGAGTTTTCAGCGCTGGATTCTCGAGGTCGTTTCACCCGGACTTCTGCGTATGCTCCAAAAACAATTGGGCAAGGCTTTGAACCAGGCCGGCGCTCCGCTCAAGTTCGGGCCAAAAGAAGGTCCCGGATTTTTCATTCCTTACGGTTGGAAGGCCGTGGCGGTGCGTTCGCCTCTGAAGGCGGCGGCCAAGTTGAAGAGGCTTACCTTCTGGCTGAAGCTCATATCCATGTTACCGGATTCGACAGGCAAGCAGGGTTCTCGGCCCTGGTCAGGCATTTGCTTGGTCGAGAAACAATGACGCTTGCCGGCGCGGGCCGTTTACTTGGTGAGCGAAACCGCTAAGAATCGCCGCGAAAAATTGAACAATATCTACGGGTCAACGATCAGCCAGCCCTTCATACCCTTATGGCCCGACCCGCATCGCTTACAGCACACAATCGCGTAGGATCCCGGCCCCCGCGCGAAAAATCCAACCGTCACCGTCACGCCTTTCTTGAGTTTCCAGCAATCCACGCCATTTTCAAAAATCAGTCCGGGCGTGGACTTCGCGCTCACTCCCTCGGCGAAATGGCTGATTCGAAGCCCGTGCGTCCCTTCATTCGACGTTACCTTTAACTCCACTCTCGTGCCGGCCTTCACGTGAATTGTCGAAGGCAGAAACTCGAAATTCACGGCAGTCACCTGGACCACTTGTTTCGGCGGTTCGTCGGGTTGTTGCATGCTGGGTCGCGAAGGTGCGGCCGGAAAAACGGCGAATACTAGCGCGAGCCGAGCCACGATGCCGAAATAATTCTTCAAATTAGTTCCTCCGCTGGTGCGCCCGTTGACAAACGGCGTCCCGCGTGGAACGCTCTTAGATCGCAGCGCAGCAACAGCGACGCTCGATGCCATCTCGCATCTAACGTTACGTAACCTGGTTTCAAGGAGCTCCCTCATGCAGCTTACTCGCGAGCGCCTCTTCGAAGCGCTCCGGCAATGCTACGACCCCGAAATCCCCGTCAACATCGTGGATCTCGGCTTGATCTACGACGTTCAGTTTGACGACGCCGGCAATGTCGCCGTCAAGATGACGCTCACAACCCAGGGATGCCCTTCCGCGCTCGCCATCCCCGAGCAGGTTAAGCAGCGCATCGCCGCCATCGCGGAAGTCCGCGACGTAAACGTGGAAATTGTCTGGGAGCCGCCCTGGAACCCAAGCATGATCAGCGCCGCCGCACGCCAGCAGCTTGGCCTCGAAGTCTGACCCGCTCCAAAAAAAATACGCGGCGGATCGTCCCACCCGCCGCGCTTCGATTTCGGAACCAAGATGGTCCGCGCGCAGTCGCTCACGCGCGTAGATTTCGCTTTACGCCTTCTTCGTCTTGTACCAATCGGCGTTGATGGGCGTGAAGTTGGCCCACTTTTCGGGAAGATCCTCGAGAGCGAAGATCGCCGTCACGGGGCAGACTGGAACGCAGGCTCCGCAGTCGATGCACTCATCGGGATGGATATAGAGCTGCGTCTCGGCCTCGAATCCCGCCTCGTCTTTTCGAGGGTGGATGCAGTCCACCGGGCACACGTCCACGCAGGCGGTGTCTTTCGTTCCGATGCACGGCTCAGCGATTACATAAGCCATTATTCTTTCTCCTCGGGGATCGCCTAACTCTTATGAAACCCGCAAAAATCACAATCTACCTTCAACTATTTTTTATATCACCAAATCCACGCACGCACAAGCCTGACCCGGCACAGGGTCCCCGTGCCCCGTCCGCGCAAGTTGCCGCCGATGCCGCAGAACCGCTAAAATAGCACCCCGGGGGGAATCGAACCTTGAACAAGTCCTTTTGCGGCCCTTTCTTGGCTTCCGCCGCCATCCTGCTGCTTTCTGTCGCAGCCGCCAGCTCTACTGAGACTCAAACCGCCACGAAAAAAGCCACGTCCGGCGCCGCGAAAACTGCCGCCACCGCCGATCCTGCCCTAATTGACCTGGCGGGGTACAAACAGCTCCTCACGAAATACAAGGGAAAGCCAGTCGTCGTGAATTTCTGGGCCACGTGGTGCGAGCCTTGTCGCGCCGAATACCCGATGGTGGTTGACCTCGCGAAGCATTACGCACCGCAGGGAGTGGTCGTCCTTGGCATTGACATGGACGATGAAGCCGACATGAATCTCGTTCGGCGCTTTCTCGCGCGCACCCAACCCGGATTCACCAACTACCGCCAGAAGCCCGGCATCGATTTGGACGCGTTCTACCAGGCCGTCAATCCATCCTGGGGAGGCACCATGCCGCAAACGATCTTCTACGGGCGCGATGGCCGCATCGCCGGCTTTTTCATCGGCACGCGCTCGCAACAAATTTTCGACCAGGCGATTCGCGGCATTCTGGCAACGCCCGCGGGCAATTGACGCGGCTCTCTCGAATCGTTTCGCCGGAGGCAAATCCTCATGCTGCAGACACGCGGAAATAAACTTACGTGGCTCGGCCATTCGACCTTCCGCATCACTACACCGAGCGGCAAAGTCATCGTCCTCGACCCCTGGGTGCAAACGAATCCTGCGTGCCCCGAAGCGGTCAAGAAATTCGATCGCATTGACGCGATGCTGATCTCCCACGGCCACTCGGACCACTGCGCCGACGCCGTATCCCTCTCCAAACAATTCAAGCCGCAAATCGTTGCAATTTACGAGATGTGCGCCTGGCTGCAATCGAAGGGTGTCGCGAACACGAACAGCATGAACAAAGGCGGCACGCAGAAGGTCGGCGAGCTCGAAATCACGATGGTGCATGCATTCCATTCCGGTGGCATTGAAGACGGCGGCAAAGTGATTTACGGCGGGGAACCCTGCGGCTACATCATTCGTCTTCCCGGCGGCTTCACGGTTTATCACGCGGGCGATACCGCCGTTTTCGGCGACATGAAAATTATCGGCGAGCTCTACGCGCCCGATCTGGCCATGCTCCCCATCGGCGACCTTTACACGATGGGCCCGCGCGAGGCTGCGCTCGCCATTCGGCTCCTCAACGTCCGCCACGTCGTCCCGATGCACTTCGACACGTTCCCTGTCCTCACCGGCCGCCCCGAAGCTCTGCGCGCCGCCACGCAGGATGTCGCCGGCCTCGAGATCCACGCTCTCAAGCCCGGCGAGACTCTCGCCTGACGCAACGACTTCTCAGAGTTTACTTTTGGCTCAAAAGATACAGGTCGGCGTGGCCGCCGGGGCGCGCATAGACGACGACGGAAAGATCGCGCGAAAAGTCGTAGGCGTTGCCGCCGGAGACAAGCGGAAAAGCAAATGGAAGCTTCAGTGCAACTTGGGGCTGGCCAATGAGTTTTCCATCCTGCCAATTCTGGCGGTAAACCGTAACATCGTGCCGCGATGGGATAGCGTACATGAAGGACTTGCCATCGCGAGCAAACAAAGCGCCGAAGGTTGAGACTCCCGGCAGCAGCGAAATGCACTTTCGATCGGAGAGAGAAAACTCGTAAATTCCGATCTTTTCTCCCGTCGCCACTACCGTCAGCAGGTATTGCCCTCCGAGCGCAACATCGAATGCAAATCCGCAACCGCTCGAGACTTTCTCCGGGCTCGATCCTTCGCCGTTCTCTTTCCAAACCGTCGCCGTCGTGGCCCCCTTTTCGTAGCCGCTCAGGTAAGCGGATTTCTGGTCAGAGCTCCAAACCATCGAAAAGAAGGTTCCTCCGGACCATGGAATCGGGCGGAGGCCGCTGCCATCGGCTGCTACCAGGAATCCTTTGTCTGGCGCGCCGGGTTCCGATTGCACAAAGGCAAGGTGAAAATTGTCGGGCTCCCAAGTTGTCGTTGCCAGGGATACTGAAGTAGTGAGCTTCACTTTATTGCTTCCGTCAATGTTGGATGTCCAGAGTTCGTTCCGGTCCCTTGCAGGGGAAGTGATGTAAATCACTCGTTTTCCATCTGGCGAGATCGAGGGCTGGGTTGCGTTTTCCGACGCGAGGTCCGTGGATTCCTTGGATTTAACGTTGTAAGCGGTCAAAAACCCCGAGGCTTTGCCGCTCACGAAGTAAATCCCTTTTCCTCCCGGTGCAGGCATGGGGGAAGAATCTGGTCCGGTTCCTAACGTAATCTGCGTCAATACCTTCTCCTGCAAGCTGTATTTCCAGATGTTCGTCAGCCCGCTTACCGTGCGGCTGAACAGCACGGTCTTTCCGGCTTCGGCCCACACGACCTCAAACGGATCCGCGGGTATCTCTCCCAGATCAACCGCCGTTCGTGTGGACAAGTCCACTTCGTAGGCGTGGGACACCGGAAGCAAGGAAACTGGGTCGGCACAGAGCACGAGCAAGTGGTTGCCATCCGGGAATGGCAAGATCCGCCGGGGAGGAAGAGCGGAAGCATCAAAACTGTACACCTGTTCCTCACCCAACCTGGATCTGTTGGCGCGAAAGATCGCTTGGCTCGCTCTCTTTGTGTAAAAGACTGAACCGCCATCCGGTGATGGCGTCAAGGATGAGCCGGAGACGACTCGGCTCGGATTTCCGCCGAGCGTCGGCACGGCCCATACCTCGTCGACCCCGCGATACCTCTCGTAGTAGATCTCGGTCGCGTCGGGGGAGAAGCTATTCACATACTTGTCGCCTTCGTCATTCGTAAGTTGAAGAGGTTCGCCGCCCGAGGTGAGCATGACAAACACTTGTGCGACGCCTCCTACCTGTGAGCTGAATGCCACCGTGTGTCCGTCGGGAGAAAGCCGCGCAAATTCCATTGGCTTGTCCCAATGGCTGACTTGCGAAATCTTCGCGGGCCCGCTTGGCGCTCTCGATCCAACCCCGAAGTGATACGCCGCAAATGCCGCCACCACAAGGACGCCGCAGGCAGCCACAAGGATATATTTATTGCGCGCAAGCCACGATGAGGGCTGAGCGACGACTGCAGCGCCCGAGCTTCTTCCAGGCTCCGGAGCAAGATCTTGAACCGCCCTGCTTCCCGTTGAAGAAATTCGGCCGGAGTCCGTATCCCGCCGCAGGCGCTTCAAGTCGGCGCGCATTTCCGACGCGGACTGATAGCGGAGGTCACGATCCTTTTCGAGCCCCTTGTTGATAATGTCCTCGAGCTTCGCGGGAAGCTCCGGGTTCAACCGCACCGGAGCGACGGGCGCTCGATTCAAAATCGCTTCGGTAATCACACCGGACGTTTCCCCGCGAAATGGAACAGCGCCGGTCGCCATTTCGTAGAGGACCACGCCAAACGAGAACAAATCGGTGCGAGCATCGAGTTCCCTCCCGCGAACCTGCTCGGGCGACATATACGCGACTGTGCCCACCGCAACGCCGGGGCTCGTGAGGTCTTCCGGGCGCACTCCCGCCGTCATCTGCGCTGAGGAGGCTGCATCCTGCCCCACCGTCTGGACCGCGGGACGGAGAATCTGCTTGGCAAGCCCGAAGTCCAGAATCTTGGCGTGACCGCGGTCGGTGACGAAGATGTTGGCTGGCTTGATGTCGCGGTGAACGATTCCCTTGCTGTGGGCGGCATCGAGTGCATCCGCAATTTCGATGCTGAGATCGAGGAGCAGTTCCAAATCCATGGGGCGGCCCGCGATGCGATGCTTCAAAGTCTTCCCATCGAGGCATTCCATGGCAAGGTAGGTCTGCCCGTTTTCTTCGCCGATCTCGTGAATCGTGCAGATGTTCGGATGATTCAGCGCCGAGGCGGCTCGCGCCTCCCGCCGAAATCGCTCGAGCGCCGCTGGGTCCTTGGCCAATTCATC
>JBAWGF010000249.1:0-4422 GCA_049592615.1 Candidatus Acidiferrales bacterium | reverse complement strand
GCGTGACATCGCCGAGATGCGCAAGGCCCGCCCGATACGGCGCGCTTGTGCGATCCATCCATGGCAACGCCAGCGCCGCGATCACGCCCGCCGCGACAAACGAAAGCTGGAAACTCGAATCCAAGAGCGCCGCCGGCCTCCAGAAAAGAATCGCGAGCGCGGCCAGCGCCACTGTGTTGACCAGGTCCACTCGGCGGAACAGCGGCTTCGCGCACAGATATAGCGTCGCCATCAAAGCCGCGCGCAGAATTGGCGGGCGATCCTGCACGATTCCCACGTAAGCAGCCAGCGCTGCGAGCGTGACGCAACTCGTCACGAAGATCGAAAGCCGCCGCCGGCAAATCCAGAAAAGAAACGCCGCGAGCGCGCCCACGTGCAGGCCCGCCACAACGAGGACGTGATACGCCGCCGTCTTCTGAAACGCCGTCACGACGCTCGAATCAACGAAGCTCCGGTCGCCGAGCAGCATCGCGCGCAGCACGGCCGCGCGCTCGGGCTGGCCTGCGAACAGCGCATCGAGGCGCGCCAGCAGATTGCCCCGCGCCCGAGCAAGCCGCTCGATGAGCGTCGGCTCGGGCCGATCGATTAGCCGCAGCAATTCAGCATTTCGCAGCGAGCCAGTCAGATCGACTTTCTGCCGCGCGAGAAAGCCGTGCAGATCAAATGCGCCCGGGTCGAGAAAATTTCGCGGCGGCCGCGCCCGCACGAGCGCTTCGACGCGATTTCCCGCGCGAAATCCTTCCGTGGGTCCCCCTGCCTGCGGCTCGCCGTACAAATTCGCGCGCAGCCCTCCGCTCACGTGCACCGTCGCGCCCGCCGATTCCACCTCTTCGAGTTCGATATCGAATCGCCGCCCCCACGGCAGCATGATCGGGTCCTCGCGCAATCTGCCACGCCAGCGCAGCGCGACGCTCGTATCGATTTGTGCCTGCATTCCGTTTTGCGAAATGAGCCGCGTGATGTGATTCGATGGAATCGCGGCCCGTTCCACACCCGATCCCGCTGCGCCGAGCGCCATCCATGCCGCGAGCGCGATGACCCACGCCGACGCAGCATGTTTGCGCCACAGCAGGATCGCACCGATCGCGATGGCAACCGCCGCCGTGGCAAACCAGACCTCTAGTGATGTCGCGGGCCAGCGTGTCGCGACCCCGATTCCGGCCGCGAACGCCGCTGCGATCCACAGCGTCGGCAGTTTCATTTGCTTGAGCGAAGCCGCACGACGGCTTCCATGTGAAATGTTTGCGGAAAAAGATCGAAGAGGCGCACTTCCGAGATTTCGTAACCTGCTGCAACCAGCGCTTTCAAATCCCGCGCCAGTGTCGGCGGCTCGCACGAGACATACGTAATTTGTGCGGGCGCAAGTCGCGCCAATCGCGCGACGCCTCCCGGCGACATCCCCGCTCGCGGCGGATCGAGCACCACCAGCTCCTGCTTCTCTTTGTACCGATCGAGAAATCGCTCCGCGTCCGCCGTCCGCACCTCGATCGATCCCTGCCCGCTCGCGTTTTCTTCGAGGTCGCGCGCCGCCGCTGGATTCGATTCGACCGCTACAACGCGCGCGAATCGCTTCGAGAGCGGCACCGAAAACAATCCCACGCCTGCAAACAAATCGAGCGCCAATCGCCCGCCCGCTTCGCGCTCCACCACTTCGCGCACCATCTCGTCCACGAGAAATCGGTTCACCTGAAAAAATGAAAAATGCCCGACGCGATACTTCGCGCCTCGCGCTTCCGTTTCGATGAATCCCGGGCCGAACAGCTCCATCCGCTCGCGGCTCGGATCGTGGAAAAGCAGGCTTTCGATTTCCGGCGCGATGCCGCGCATTTTTTCCGCGGCCTCCGCCGCGCGGGAAGGGAACCCGGCGAAAGTGGCCGTCAAAAGCAGCTTTGAATCGCTCACGTCCGCAAACGCCTCGATCTCGCGCAACTTCTGCGGTAGAGCGCCGCCATACACCGCGCTTCGCAGCGAGAGGAGCGTTTTCAGCAGCAGCGGCGAAAGAATTGCGCACTCTTCCACCGCGCAGAATTGCGACGAGCCCGCGCGAAAATATCCGATCCCGCTTTTCGCCGCGTCATCGGTTCCCGCGGATGCGTCGCCCGGCGGACGCACTTTCCACTGCGCTCGGTTTCGATAGCCCCACGGCTCGGCCGAATGCAGCGCAATTTCGCCGGGCCATTCGATTCCGCCGATTCGCCGCAGCGTTTCGCGCAAGATTTCAGTTTTGTATCGGAGCTGCTCCGCGTAGGGGATGTGCTGGTAATCGCATCCGCCGCACACGGCGAAATGCGGGCAGCGCGGCGCTACGCGCTGCGGCGAAGGCTGCACGATTCGTTCCACACGCGCGCGAATGAATTTCTTTTTCTGTTCAGTTGGTTCGACGGAAACAGTTTCCTGCGGCAGGACGAACGGCACGAAGACAGTTGACCCGTTGTGATGCGCGAGCCCTTCGCCGCCATAGATCAACTTCTCGATGACGACTTTTTCGGTCCTGGCTTCATTCGCGGCCATGGGTTTTGTAGTTGCCGCCTCGCGCCCGCCCGCCGGCAGGCTCAGCTTCGCGTCAGGTCAGGTAGAACAGGCTCAGTCGCGGCACGCCAAAGTGTTCGAACAATCTTTTCTGCGTGTACTGCCGCTCGAGCTGCGTCAATTGCTCCGCCGACATTTTACGCCGGTACGGCGCAAGCGAGCGATCCATTTCGCGGCGAATGCCGAGCATCGCCTCTTCTTCCACGTCCGCCGCAAGCGCCGCGTGCAATTTTTCTTCGAGCACCGTCACGCGCCGCTCCAGATCTTCAAGGTCGAGTGGGCCTGGCGATTCGAGCAGCGTCAATGCCTTATCAAGCTTTTTCGCAGCGTCTTCGAATCGCATCGCCAGACCCGCGTGAGCCGCGCGCTGTTTTTCCGCGGCCGCGCGCAGCCGCGCCGCGTTGCGCTCGAAATATTTTCGGAGCTCGTCGCGCGAGAACGGTTCCGCCGCCGCATGCGAGTGTTTCACCTCCGGCCCCGCGCCCGCCGCAGCTTCCTGCGCTTCGTCGGCGGCATCGAGAACGGCGTCCACGCAGTACGCGAGGCTTTTCAATTGCCGCCCGCCTGCGGCGCGCCGCGAACGCCCCCAGCTCTCGAATGCGCGATCGATTCCTTTCAGCACCGCGTCGAGAGGAATGCCCGCCTTCTGCCATGTCTCGACGATCGCCCAATCGAGCGGCGATACCAGCAGATGCGCCCCGCGCTTGCGCCAGAAATATTCTTCGATTTCTGTGTAGTAATTGAAATAGTTGAAGGAATTCATTTCCGTGGCACAGACAATTCTGTCCGTGCGCTCTAGCCCGTGGAGCACTGCAAATCTTCTAGCCCTTCGCGCGCGCCGGCGCGGACGTTTTTTTCTGCGCGCCGCCTCGTTCCTGCGCGCCCGCCTGATTCCGCTCCCAGATGATCCGCAAACCTTCGAGCGTCAAAAACTCGTCAATCGTCTCGATGTGCTTCGACCCTTTTCCAATCAGCGGCGCCTGCCCGCCCGTGGCGATCACTTTTGTTTTCGCCCCCATCACCTTTTTCATCCGCTCGAGGATGCCGTCCACCAGATCCGTATAGCCGTAAAACAATCCAGCTTGCATCGAAGCCGCCGTGTTCGTCCCGATAATTTTCCCCGGGTCTTTGATTTCGACTCGAAACAATCGCGCCGCCCGCGCAAACAGCGCTTCGGACGAAATCCCGATTCCCGGCGCGAGCACGCCGCCGAGATACTCGCCCTGTGCGGAGACCGCGTCAAAATTGATCGCAGTTCCAAAATCCACGACGATGCACGGCCCCCCGTACTTGTCGAATGCCGCGACGCTGTTCACGATGCGATCCGCGCCCACTTCTTGCGGATTGTCATATTGCACCGGCATCCCGGTTTTGATTCCCGGTTCGACGAAAAGCGCTTTCTGATTGAAATAACGCTCCGCCATTCCTGCAAGCGTGGAATTCAGCGGCGGCACCACCGAGCTGATGATTACGCCGCCGATCTCGCTCGGCTCGAGCCCTGCAAGCGTGAAAAGATTGCGCGTGAGGATGCCGTATTCGTCGATCGTCTGGTCCCGCGCAGTCGAAAGCCGCCAGTTTGCCACCAGCGCCTTGCCCCGGAAGACGCCCAGCACCGTGTTCGTGTTGCCCACATCCATCGTCAGCAGCATCAGGATGCCTCCGCGACGTCGCCCGAGAGCACCGGCTCGGTCCCGCGCCCGTCGTCGCGCGCCACTCGCAGCACGCCGCTCGGCTCAAGCCCCGCCGTCGTGCCCGTAAAAGTTTCGGTCGCCGTCGTGATTCGCACGCGCTTCCCCTCGAAATAGCTCGAAACCTCGGCGAAGCGCGCCAGAATCGGCGCGGCCCCTTCGGCGAGAAATTGATTGTAGTAGCGGTCGAGGTTTCGCAGCAACC
>JBAWGF010000248.1:0-27834 GCA_049592615.1 Candidatus Acidiferrales bacterium | reverse complement strand
GTCGAGATTTCGAAGAGCGGCTCGTCGCGCTCGACTTTATCGCCGGGCTTTTTGAGCCACTTGGTGATGGTACCTTCGAAAATGCTTTCGCCCATCTGGGGCATGATCACGTCGACAGCCATGGTGTTCTCCTCTTCAAAAACCTAAGCGACGGTCAAACATTCCTCGTGCCAGACTCCGGGCACGCCTTCGAGCGTGTAGACTTCATCGCCGCCGTGAAAGAATTCGACGGACTTGACTTTGGCCACCTTGCCGGCGAAGTCCAGCTGCTCGGGCTCGAGATCGTGGTGATACTGGCCCTCTTCCAGGAATTTCTCGAGGAAGGCGCGGTCGGCGATACGGACCTCGGACCCATTTTCGAACTCCGCTTTGTTACGACCTTTCGTTTTTCCCACTGTCCCAAGCCTGCTTTCTTCCGCGTCAGTATTTTGCCAATTCCCGGGCGGCGGCGGCAACTTTTGATGCGTTCGGCAGAAAATATTCTTCAAGCGGCGGGGCGTACGGCACCGGAGTATCGAGCGCGGTGACGCGCGCGATCGGACCATCGAGATCCTCGAACGCGTTCTCGCAAACCAGCGCCGCAATTTCACCGGCGATTCCGCCGGTGCGCGTGTCCTCGTGCACGATCAGGAGTTTGTTTGTTTTCTTCACGGACGCGAAGATCGTGTCCCGGTCGAGCGGCGCAAGCGTGCGCAGGTCGATCACTTCCGCGTCGATGCCTTCCTTGGCAAGCTCCTCGGCGGCTTCGAGCGAGGTGTGCGCCATCGCCGCGTAACTCAGAATCGTCAGGCCGGTTCCGGCGCGCCGCACGACGGCTTTGCCGATCGGCACTGTGTAATCGTCCGCGGGAATTTCCTCTTTGATTCGCCGGTAAAGGAATTTGTGCTCGAAAAAAAGCACGGGATTATTGTCGCGGATCGCGGATTTCAAAAGCCCCTTGGCGTCGTACGGTGTCGAAGGATAAATAATCTTCAGCCCCGGCGTGTGCGCGAAATACATTTCCGGATTCGCGGAGTGGAACGGCCCGCCGTGCACGCCGCCGCCGGAAGGGCCGCGGATCACCATCGGGACGGGCGCGCCCCACAGGTAATGCGACTTCGCGACGAAGTTCGTCACTTGATTGAAACAGCAGGCGATAAAATCGATGAATTGCAATTCCGCCACGGGACGCAGGCCGAGAAAACTCATGCCGCAGGCGGCGCCCACAATCGCCGTCTCGGCGATCGGCGTATCGATCACGCGCTCGTGCCCGAATTTTGCAAGAAGCCCTTCGGTGACTTTAAACGCGCCGCCGTAAACGCCGATGTCCTCGCCGATCGCGACGACCGCGGGATCGCGCTCCATTTCCTCAAACATGGCCTGGCGGATGGCTTCGAGCATGGTGATCGCGGCCATCGTCAGCGCCTCCCTCGTTTGCGTTCCGGGATTTGGCGCAAGGATTTGTCCTTCGGCCCGCGGCCGAAGGGAACGCGGTTTGCGGCGATTGCATCGGGTTCTTTGGTTTTCGCAACCGCCTTGGGGGCTGTTTTCGGTGCGGGTCCCTTCGCGGGCTGAGGAGCTCTTGGACCGTTGCCCGCGGAAACGGGCGCCGCTTCGAACGCTCCGAAACTCTTAACGATCCACGAAGCGTCAACGCTTGAATTCGGCGGCGTGACTTCCTTCTTCGAGCGTTTCCAATCGGCTTCGATCGTGTGGCAGCCCTCGCAGAAAACGCCTTCTTCGGCAAGCTCCGGTGGAGGAAGCGGAGATTCTTCGGCGAATTTTTGTTCGGCGTCGAGCTCGCGCTCGATGCGCGCGTCGATTTCCGATTTCGTCTTCGCGTCCCAGATCTTATTTTCGGTGAGATATTTTTCGTACCGCGCGATGGGATCGCGCGCCTTCCAGTACTCGAACATTTCTCTGGGAACGTACTCGGCGGGATCGTGCTGCGCGTGGCCCCTCATGCGCATGGTCTTCACTTCGATCAAGCGCGGGCCATTTCCGTCGCGGCACGCATCCACGGCTTCTTTCGCTGCGTGGTAAACGGCGGTCACGTCGTTGCCGTCCACGATCGCGCTTTCGATTCCGTAGGCGACTGCGCGGTCGGCGAGATTTTTCACCGGCACCTGCCGCGCGACCGGAGTCGAATAAGCCCATTGATTATTCTCGACAATCAAAACGAACGGCGCGCGCTGTGCAGCCGCGAGCCCCAGCCCTTCGTGAAACGCGCCGGTGGAGCTGCCGCCGTCGCCAATCCACGTCATGGCCACGATTTTTTGCCCCAGGTAGCGGCCCGCCATCGCCACGCCCGTCATCACGGGAATCAGATCGCCGAGCATGGAGATGGGCGAAACGATGTGGCGAACTTTCAGGTCGCCGAAGTGGCTCGTGCCATCCTTGCCGAGCGTGGGCGAGGTGTACTTCGCCATGTGTTGCGTGAATATGTCGCGGGGCGGAACGCCTTTCGTCAGCAGTGCGCCGATATTGCGAATCATGGGCGCAAGCCAATCGCGCTTTTCAAGCGCGTAGGCGGTGCCCACCGAAACGCCTTCCTGACCGAGGCTCGAATACAATCCGCCGACGATTTTGTTCTGCCGGAAGAGCCGCACCATGCGGTCTTCCAACTGGCGGTTAAGCTGCATGAAGTAATAAAGCTCGAGCTGCTGCTCGCGTGTGAGCTTCGCGCTCATGCGGGTTCCTTCATTTCAATTTCAGTCGGGCACAATACCATTGACGCATCGCAAGGTCTAAGTTGTTACCGCTTCGGGTTCCAGAATGTTCGTCAGCATGTCGCGCGGCACAGTCTGCATCTCGCGGCCGAATACTTCGCCGAATTGGGCAACCAAACGCGGCCGGACTTCCCCGGGCTGAACCGCGCGGCCGAGAACGCGCTCAAGCGACGTCGCGCGGCTGCCGGCGAGGCCACACGGAACGATCCACTCAAAACAGCGCAGATCGGTAGAGACATTGTACGCGAAGCCGTGCGAAGTGACCCAACGGCTCAGATGAACGCCCAGTGCCGCGAGCTTTTCTTCGCCCGCCGCGGAACCGACCCAGATCCCATGTTTTTCCGCGACGCGGCGCGCCGTGACGCCGAAATCCGCTGAAGCGCGAATCATCACTTCTTCAAGTTGCTCGACGAACCAGCGAACGTCGCGGCGGTGTTCGGCGAGATCGAGGATCGGATAACCGACGATTTGCCCTGGCCCGTGGTAGGTGATATCGCCGCCGCGGTTGGTTGCGTGGAATTCGACGCCTCGCTGCACGAGCAGGTCTTCATTCGCGCGCAGGTGCTCGCGCCTGCCGTTGCGTCCGAGCGTGATGACGTGCGGATGCTCGCAGAGAAGCAGCACATCGGGAATTGCAGCGGCCTTGCGAGCTTCCACCAGGCGGCGTTGCAATTCGCAAGCAGGCCCGTAAGGCGCAAGCCCCAGGTCAATCACCCAGCAGTTTTTTACCAGTTGATTCACGAAATTTTCGGCGGCCCTTTCCCGATTGCCGCGAGCTCATATATTAATTGCAATACCGCGCACGGCGTTGAATGCGTCACCCATCGCCTCCCAGACGGTCGGGTGCGCGTGAATCGTCGAGGCCATGTCGTCGAGCGTGGCTTCGAGGCCGAGCGCCGCCACCGGCTCCGCGATGATTTCCGTTGCGAGCGGCCCGATCGCGTGCACGCCCAGGATTTCTCCGTACTTCGCTTCCGCAACAACTTTGATGAAACCCTCGTGCTGGCCGAGGATCGTCGCTTTGCTGTTGCCGACGAACGGGAATTTCCCTGTCTTCACCTGGAAACCCGCATCGCGCGCCTGCTTCTCGGTGAGCCCGATCGAGCCGATCTGCGGCTCGCAGTAGGTCGCGTTCGGACACCGCTTGCGGTCAAACGGCTGCACTTCTTTTCCGGCCATGCGGCCCACCGCGATAATTCCTTCCATCGAAGCGGCGTGCGCGAGCTGCGGCAAGCCCGCGACGATATCGCCGATGGCGAAGACGCGCGGCTCGGCTGTCTCGAGGAACGCATTCGTCTGGACGAAGCCGCGCTCGACCTTGGCCTTCGTTTTTTCGAGACCGATGTTCTCCGTGAGCGGGCGGCGGCCCACGGCGATCAGAACTTTTTCCGCGGCAATCGACTGCAATTTCCCGGCTTTATCTTTGAACGCGACCGTGGCGCCCCTGGCGTCCTTCTTCACCGATTCGACTTTGGCTTCGAGCTCGATGCGAATGCCTTTCTTCCTGAACGCTTTCTCGAGCTCCGGAGAAATTTCCTCGTCCTCGAGCGGCACGACGCGCGGAAGCGCTTCGAGGATCGTTACTTCCGTGCCAAACGTCTGAAAAATGGAAGCGAATTCCACGCCGACCGCGCCCGCACCGACGACCACGAGGGATTTCGGAATTTCCGGCAGCAACAGTATCTCGCGGTTCGTGAGGATTGTCTTGCCGTCGATCTCGACGCCCGGCAGCGTGCGCGCGTCGGACCCGGTCGCGAGCAGGATATTGGATGTTTCGAGTTCCGTCGTCTTGCCGTCTTTTTCAACCGAGACGCGTCCGGGACCCGCGATTTTTCCCCAGCCTGTGATGGATTCGACCTTTTGTTTTTTGAAGAGCGACGCAATTCCCATCGAGTGCTTTTTGACGATCTTGTCCTTGCGCGCCAGAATGGCGGGCCAGTTGATTTTCACGTCTTTCACTTCGAAGCCGAATTCTTCGGCGCGCTTGAAATGGTCGTAGATTTCCGCGTGGTGCAAAAAAACTTTTGTGGGAATGCAACCGATATGCAGGCAAGTGCCGCCGAGAAACGGATCTTTCTCGACAACCGCGGTTCTCAGACCCCACTGCGCGGCGCGGATGGCGGCGACGTATCCTCCCGGGCCGCTCCCGATGATGACGACGTCATATTTGGCCAAACCAGTCCTCCCGGGCGGTGGTGGGTGGATTCCCGCCGAGCTTTTGATGCGTGGAAGGGTAGCTACGATGGCGGCTCTTCCAGGCGCGCAAACACAGGATTTTAGCAGCCGCAATCCGCCGCCGCAACCCTGCCTCCTGGCGGCGATGCGGGCTATCGAATCGCCCGGGAACGCGTCATACGAAGAAAAGTCTTTCTGGCCGCGACATTTCGGGGTATGGTCAGCAAACTTTTCGGCACGAATTTCCGTATAGATATGCGAGAGGAGCCTCCCGACGATGAGCGATTCACATTCTGAAACAGGGGGACCCGCACCAGCGGCACAACCAGACTCCGTTGTGCGAACGATTTTCATGGGGCCAAATGGCATTCGTGCGGGTTGGCGTCTGCTGATATTCTTCGCGCTGATATTTGCGGTCTCTGCGGGTGCAAATCTCAGCTTGAAGCATGTGCCGGCTTTTGTTTCGTGGGCGAAATCGCAGCCCGCTGGAACGATCGTAGCGTCCTTTCAAATTGCAACAGAAGGACTGACTGTCTTCACGTTGGTTCTCTGCGCAGCCATCATGACGAAGATCGAGAAGCGGTCTTTCGCTGATTACGGATTACCCCTGAACGAGGCCTTTGGAAAGCGATTCTGGCAGGGCATTCCGTTCGGATTTCTTGCGCTTTCTTTGCTGCTGGGATCGATCGCCGCGCTCCACGGGTTTTCAGTGCCGGGACAGGAAATACGGGGAATGGAGGCGGTAAAGTACGGCGTCTTGTTTGGAATCGGCTTCATCCTTGTGGGGATTTTTGAGGAATTCTCGTTCCGCGGATATATGCAGGCGACGCTCGGGTCCGGGATCGGATTTTGGCCCGCCGCAATCCTTCTATCGATCCTGTTCGGCGGAATCCATCTCGGAAATCCGGGCGAAGCGAAAATCGGCGCATTCATGGCAGGATGTTTCGGATTGGTTGCGGCATTTTCGTTGCAGCGGACCGGAAACCTGTGGTTCCCGATTGGAATGCACGCCGCTTGGGATTGGGGCGAGACCTATTTCTACGGAGTGCCCGATAGCGGGCTGCTTGCGAAGGGCCGATTGATGAATTCTTCCTTCCATGGCCCGGATTGGCTGACGGGCGGAACGGTTGGCCCGGAGGGCAGCTACCTGGTCTTCGCAGTTCTGATTCTGATCGTTATCGTCGTCCATTTTGTTTATCCCGCGGAGCGCAAAGCGGCAATTTAGCCGTTGAAGCCGATTGCATAGGGGGGGAATCCCGCCCGTCGTGCATGAATGCCAGAACCTTTCTGCAAGTGTCCGCATCCAAGGTGTGCACACGATTTGGATGCGGATTTGACATGGAGACGGCGTACCGCTAAAATCGTCGGATTTGAGTGAGCCGTTTGGGCTCACCTTGGGACCCAATCATGGACAAGAAGCGCTTGGAGTATTACAAAAAGAAACTCGTGACGCGGCGCGAAGAACTGCTGCGTGGAATCGCTCGCACCGAGCAGGAAGGCCGCGAAGCGGACGAAGATCCTACAGTGGACCTCGCCGACAAAGCCGCCAATTCCTATACGAAGGAATTCCTTTTCGGTCAGACCCACAGCGACCGCTCGCTGCTGCAATTGGTGGACGACGCACTGGCGCGCATCAAGGAAAGTTCGTTCGGCGAATGCATTTCCTGCCATTTGGAGTTGCAGCAAAAGCGGCTCGAGGCCGTGCCGTGGACACGCTACTGCCTAGCCTGCCAGGAAAAAATGGAGCAGGGCCTGCTGTAATTCCTCGAATGAATCGTTGATGCTGTTTCGATCGTGAGTATTGGTGTCTTCGGGCAGCCTCCACTTTCTCGCGACGAACGAGATCGCACATCCCTCTTTCTTCACCACCCCATTTGGAGTAGCTTCTCTCCTTATCTCATCGGTTAACAACGCATTCGTGATTTTTCGAGACGCGATCGACGGGCTCGCGGCGGTTCTCTTCCCGGCGCCGTGCCGGATTTGCGGGCGGACGCTCGCGAATGCGAGCCGGATTCCCATCTGCGCGGAATGCCTCGCTTCCTTCGAGCGAATCGTCGAGCCGATGTGCCGATGCTGCGGGCGGCCGTTTGCTCATGCGATCGAGGCGCAAACAATTTTCTCCGAGTGCCACCTGTGCCGCGCGCATACGTACAGATTCCAGCGCGCGCGGAGCTTCGCAATCTTCAACGACGCGCTCGGCACAGCGATCGTCCTGCTGAAATACGAAGAGGTCACGCGGCTTGGGGATTGGTTCGCCGCGCGGCTTGCGGAAACGCTGGCTCAATTGAGAGAAGATTTCCATGCGGACGTCGTCGTGCCCGTCCCTCTCCATGCGGACCGCCTGCGCGAGCGAGGTTACAACCAGGCGGAGTTGATTGCGCGGCCGCTCGCACGCCGGCTCGGGTTGAAGCTTGGCTCCTACTTGCTGGCGCGGATCCGGCCGCGCCCGCCTCAATTGATACTCTCCCGAAGCGAGCGATGGAGTTCCGTACGTGGCGCCTACGCGACCCGCGAGGGCGTGCGAGTTGACAAATTACGCGTCCTGCTGATAGATGATGTATTGACGACTGGCGCGACGCTTGATGCCTGCGCCGCCGCCCTGCGAAAAGCAGGCGCGTCGGAGGTGGTGGGTTTGACGGTGGCGCGAGTCGTTTCGGGCTGGTCGCCATCGAATCCCACGCAGCATCGGGAAAACGACTGAAATAAGGCTAACCAGCAGGGTGCGACGCGCATCCTATGTACTTCGGGAGAGCCGTCGAACGGCGCAAAGACACGGAATTGGACAATCGGCTCAAGACCGGCTTACGACCTCGGCCCAATATCGGGCTCGGTGCGGGTCCGTCCGACATCGGCGCACAACGGTTTGCGCCCAAGCCGGCGAGCCGTCCGTCCGTAATGCAGGCTCCCGTGTTGGTACTTAACGCGACATTCGAACCGATCAACGTTACCGCAGTGCGGCGCGCTCTGGTCCTGATGCTGAAGGGAGTGGCGCAGGCGGAAGAAACCAATCACGCCGAGGTTCACTCGACCACGAAAGCGATTCAGGTGCCGTCGGTGATCCGTTTGCTAAGTTACCGGCACATACCACAGCAGAGCCGCGCTCTTTCGCGGAAGAATATTTTGCTGCGCGACCGCAATACCTGCCAGTTCTGCGGCGACGCGTTTCCCGCCTCGGAGCTGACGCTCGACCATGTGATGCCGCGTTCGCGTGGCGGCCGGTCTTCGTGGGAAAATTTGGTCGCCTGCTGCTATCAGTGCAACAACCGCAAGGGCGATCGCACGCCAGAAGAGGCAGGACTGAAGCTCCAGCGGCGCCCGCGGCCTTTCACGCTGCACACATCGCGTCAGTTGATGCGTTTGATCGGCCACCGCGACGAAAAGTGGCGGAAGTACCTCTTCTACTAAGCCCGCTTTTCGAGCAACCTTTTCAAATCGGGCGCATCTAAATTACCAAACACATCTAGGACACACCCCGGGAGGCGGTACTGGTTCTACCAAGGCCGCTTCCCTTCTTTTTTGCCCACACGAAAATCGCAATCCTGCGGAAAAATTACTGCCGGAAGATCACGCGCAGTCCGCGGCGCCAATTTTCGTTCAGCCCGATGCGCGTGACGTGAATCTCAGGCGATAGGTATTTCAAAAGAATGTCCGTGGCCGAATGAAACCGCAGCCCCGGAGCAACCAGCCAGACGAGCGGCGGTGCGGGATCGAGTTCCACGCCCATAAAATATCCGTATCGCTGAAAATCTCCCTCTCGTTGATGGCGCCGGACCCGCAACCAGTAGTCCACCGCTTGCACCGGCATTTGGATATCTTCCGAGGCTTTCAATTCAATCACCACAAGCCTGCCCCGGCGCGTAACGCCGAGCAGATCGAGGACGCCGCGGTCGCCCGCTGCCAGCGCCGGGACCTGTGAATAGAGATGACGCGGGTCGAGTTGCGCGTCGAGATGCGCGGAATCTTCGAGCACGAGTGTTTCGAGCCATCGCTCGGGCGCCGCGCGATAAGACGGATGGTTCGGTTCCTCGGCAAGCGAGCTGCGATGGAGGTCGAGGTCGCGGAGCAGGCGTTCGAATGCAGGCCAGGTTTCTTCTGAAAGTTTTTGCCGCGAATCGTCCAGACCAAACCGGATTTCACCCGCTGACCAGCGAGCGAATTCGAGGCCACGAAATCCGAGTCCAACTTCATTTGTTCCGGACACGACGTGCGCTCCGATGGCATCCGCAGCCGCCGGGACTAGCTTGCGCACGCGCGCGACACCATCGCGCGCCGCCGTGAGCGTGGACTCGATCTCGCGCCGCGGCACGAGCCGGCTTTCGAGGTTCCCCGCGTCGGCAGGATCCATTTTCAAAATCCGTGCGTCCGGGTCGCTGATTTCGTAGATTTCGGTGCGAGCAGCGGACCCAAGCGCCAGCAATCGCTCGCGTACGGCCCGGCTCATCCCTTCCGGCACAAACAGCCGCAGGCCTTCGATGGCGCGGCGCTCGGCATGGGTGCGCGCCCAATCGAGCCACAAGATTCCAAATGTGAGGATTCCCTCGACGGCTGCGGCATCTTCCGCGGGAGAAACGGCGAGCAGCGCCCAGGCCCGCGCGCCTTCGTGCATTTGACCGCGCACATAGAGGCCGGAGAAGGAGTGTTTCAGATCGGGGGCTGCGGTCAACGCATCCACTTCGGCGTCGGGAAAGCGTTCGGAAAGGATCCGGCGAAGCCGCGCGCGGAATTGTTCGCGGGTGATGCGGCCGGCGGAGCGCGGTGAATCGGCGCGGAGAAATTCGAGGCGGCCCGGCTTCGCGCGCCCAAAGCGCTGAACCTCGAGGATAATGCGATCGCCCGAGCGTTCCCGTACGCGCAAAACACGCCGGGTCAGGTTGCGTTGATCGGACCAGAGGTGGACGAGCGGATGCTTGCCCTCGCGCCGGAATTCATATTGCAGGCCTGCAAGTTCGGCGAGCCATTCGCCGTCCTCGTGAATTTCCACGCCGGCGGAAGCGGCCATTTCGCCGATGGCCCGGTCGAGTTCGGCCCAGTCGTCCACAAGCACCGCCGCACCGTTAGAGACAGTATTAAAAGCTTCCAGCGTCTATTCCAGAATCAGGCCGGTAACCCGCATCGTAGGATACTGCTGATTCCATTCCGCCGGTACGTGCTCGAACGTAATCTGGAAATCGCGCCGCTGGCCGCCGTCGAGCGGTCTCGTCTTCGAGTCAACCAGCGATTGCGTCTCGCGCAGAATTACCTGGTTGAATGGATCGTGAAATTCCAGGGTAACGGCAAGCCCGCGCAGAGTGCGCGCGCCGTCGTTCGAAGTTCTTCCCGTCACATACGTGAACTCCTGATTCAGGAAGTTCGCAGCGCGCGACATTTCAATGTTTGTGAAATGGATGTGTTCGGCGTAAGCCTGCTCCGGCGCGCCAAAAGGAAATTTCTCAGCAGCGGGGGGCGCATTCGATCGCATAGTGCGGGTGAGGAGCAACAGCCCGCCGAACAGGAGGAGCACTACCAGCGCTCCGGCAGCGAACGCCATCGGGAGCCGGCTCCTTTGTTCGGTGTAGGAGCTCTCTCCGGGTTCCATGAGTGTGCCTTCCTCGTTCAGCGGCCAAACGACAAGCGCAGGATCAGCGGCTCGGGAAGTCCCGCCTTCGCCATGCGTTTTTGCACCCCTTCAATGTCGTAGGGAATGCGCCAGAATTCAACCGTCTTATGATCGAGGTCCGAGATGGCGAACGCGGCGCGCGTATCGCCGTCGCGCGGCTGTCCGATCGAACCCGGATTCAGGAGGTAAATCGTGCCTTCCTCGATCGTGACGGTCGCGAACAAGCTTCCGGCGGTCGGCTTGATGTGCAGGACGCCTACTTTGTTGTCGCGCATCGTGAACCCGCCCTGAAGATGAGTGTGACCGAAAAACGTCACCGGTGAAGGAGCGTCGAGAAGGCTGTCGAGCGCCTGCGCCGGCGCAAAGACGTACTCATCCTCGTCTCGAAACGCGCCGTGCACGAGGGAAAAGCTGTCAACGGTTAAAGGGCCGGTCGGAAGTTTTTCAAGGTACTCGCGGTTTTCGGAACGAAGCTGTTCGCGCGTCCACAGGGCGGCGCTCCGCGCCACTGGATTGAAATCTTCGGCATCTGCAATCCCGCTACCCGCCTTGTCGTGGTTGCCGCGGATCGTGACGGCATCGAGCGAGCGGATGCGGTCGATCACTTCGTTTGGATCAGGACCGTAGCCGACAACATCGCCGAGACAAAGAGCTTTCTCCCATTTGCCTTTGGCGGTCTCAAGTGCGGCGTCCAGCGCCGTGATGTTCGCGTGGATATCGCTCAGGATCAGATAGCGCATTCAAAATGCCCCCGCGGGCAGGATGCGGATTATAGACGAACCTGTGACGGGTTGCACGAAACTCAAAATTCAAAAATAAGACAGGCGGCGCCGGGCGATTCAGCGAATTAACATGCAATCCCCGTAACTATAGAAGCGGTACTTGGCATCCACCGCGTGGCGATACGCCCGCAAAACCGACTCTCGGCCGGCAAAAGCGGCGACTAAAGCGAGCAAACTCGAACGAGGCAAATGGAAATTCGTGAGCAGTTGATCGACGATTCGAAATGATTTCCCCGGATAAAGAAAGATGTCCGCTTCGGCTTTGCCGGGCGCAATTTTCCCGCCTTGCGCGGTGCATTTCTCGGCGGCATCCTCGAGCGCGCGTACCACCGTCGTGCCGACAGCGACCACGGCGCGGCCTTCGCTGCGTGCACGGCTGATCGCGGCGGCTGCCGTTTCGGTGATTTCGTAGGCTTCCGCGTGAATCTTGTGATCTTCCAGACGCTCCGTGCGGATCGGCTCGAACGTGCCGAGACCGACCTCGAGCGTAATCTCCGCGATTTCAATTCCGAGATCTCGCAGTTGCTTCAGAATTTCAGGCGTGAAGTGCAGCCCGGCGGTCGGCGCCGCCACCGCGCTGCCCTGCCGCGCATACACGGTTTGATAACGTTCGCGATCGAGCGGCTCGTCAGAACGCTTGATGTACGGCGGCAATGGGATGTGGCCGAGCCGGCCGAGCTTTTCGTGAAAACCATCGGCCGAAGTGAAGCGCAAGACGCGCAGGCCAAATTCTCCGCGGCTTTCCACGATCGCTTCGAGTTCTCCATCGCCAAAGAAAAGATGTTCACCGACCTGCACTTTTCGTCCGGGCCGCACGAGCGTCTCCCATGTGCCGGGCGCAAGTTGCCGGACCAGGAGAACTTCGATGGAAGCTTTCAGGAACTCACTTCTCGCGGGGTTGTTGCGCCCAGTCGGCTCCGCTCGAAGGCCCGCGCGATGGCCAAAAAGGCGGGCCGGGACAACGCGCGCGTTGTTGAGGACGAGCAGCTCATGGCCCGTGAGAAGCTCGGGCAAATCGCGAAATTCACGGTCCTGCCAAGCACCCGATGCGCGATCGAGGAGAAGCATTCGCGAAGCGTCGCGCTCCTCAAGCGGATGCTGCGCAATTCGCTCCGGCGGCAAATCGTAGTCAAGCTCGTCCAAATTCATCCGTCATTTTCCTTTACAGAACTTCTAATATCCGCACGGATACGATCATGCCTTCGATTCCGCGCGATTTCTTGCAGCGCGTCTGGTGCAACCCCGACAACTGTGCTATCAGGGATTCCCTGTCTTGCGCTGCCGCTTCACATTTGATTCCCATGGACCGGCCCGACTGCCCGCGGGTCGAACAGCCATTGTAGCGAACCATCGGGCAATCCGCCGACAGAGGCAGAAGCCGTGGCAGAAGACTCAGTTGTAATCAGCTCGCGCGGCGTCGAGCGAATTCGCTCCGGGCATCTATGGGTCTATCGGAGCGACGTCCGCGAGGCGCAGGCCGAACCCGGAGCTGTGGTTCGGGTCTCCGATGAACGCGACCGCTTCCACGGCCGCGCCTTCTACAGCGATAAATCACAAATCGCCGTTCGGATCCTCACGCGCGAGGATATGCCGGTGGACCGCGCGTTTTTCACGGAGCGGCTCGGCCGCGCCGCCGCCTACCGCAAGATCGTCGTCAATAACACGGAAGCCTACCGCCTGGTTTACGGCGAAGCCGATCAGCTTCCCTCACTCGTTGTGGATCGCTACGGCGAATACCTTGTGATGCAAACTTTGAGCCAGGCCACCGAGCGCTCCAAGAATCTCTTCACCGAAATCCTGATCGCGCTTTTCTCACCGAAGGGCATCCTGGAGCGGAACGATCCCAAGGTTCGGCTGCTCGAAGGCCTCGACCAGCGAGTCAGTGTCCTGCACGGAGAAATCCCTCCGGAAATCCATGCAACTGAAAACGGTGTGACATTCGTGTACGACCTGGCCAAAGGGCAAAAGACGGGATCCTTTCTTGACCAGCGCGAGAACCACTTAGCCGCACGCCGATACGCCTCGGGTAACGTGCTCGATTGCTTCTCCTACCAGGGCGGCTTCGCGCTCACTGTGGCGAGCACGTGCAAGCACGTGGAAGCGATTGAAATGGCTCCGGCCGCCATCGAAACGGCGCGCCGGAACCAGCAATTGAATTCTCTCTCGAACGTGAATTTCCGCGAGGGCAATTCGTTCGATCTGCTGAAAGAGTACGACGACGCGGATCGCCGGTTTCAGATGGTCATCCTCGATCCCCCGGCTTTCGCCAAGAACCGCGACAGCATTCCCGCGGCGCATCGTGGCTACAAAGAGATCAACCTGCGCGCGCTGAAGATTCTCGAGCCGGGCGGATTCCTGCTCACATGCTCCTGCTCCTACCATATTTCCGAAGCACTGTTCCTTCAGATTGTAGCCGAGGCTGCGAACGACGCAAAGAGAACGGTGGTTGTCGCTGAACGACGGACGCAAGCCCAAGATCATCCCATCCTGCTGACCATGCCGGAAACTCACTATCTCAAGTGCCTGATAGTAAGAGTCTTATAAGAAAATATGGTCGTAATGCCAATAAAATAAACGCGTAACAAATAACTTGACAACACTACGCGCATATTTTATTATTCCGATGCGCTTATAAAGCGACAGGGGTTAAAGGAGAACCAAAATGAATTCCATTACACGGTGGGAGCGATTCCCGAACCTTTCAAGCCTACAGGAGCAGTTTAACCGGTTGCTCGACCCGTCATTCCAGGGCCGCACCGATAATTCGGCGCTGACCACATGGGCGCCGGCAGTGGACATCTATGAGACCGAGAACGAACTGGTCCTGAAAGCCGATTTGCCTGACATCAATGAGAAGGAGTTGGACGTCAGGGTTGAAAACAACATGTTGACGATCCACGGGGAGCGGAAGTTCGAACAAGAAGTGAAGGAAGACAAGTACCTCCGCGTCGAGCGTGCCTATGGCTCGTTCAGCCGCAGCTTCAGCCTTCCGAACACGGTGAACACGGAAGCAATCAAGGCCGAGTACAAGAACGGCGTGCTGACCATCGGATTGCCGAAGCGGGCAGAGTCGAAGCCAAAGCAGGTAAAGATCAACATCACGAACAGCAAGAACTAAGCAATTGAGTCGAGGTGGGGGGCCGGCGGCACGCTGCCGGCCCCCTTTTTGTCTTCACGCGAAAGTGAGAGAATTTCAACATGGTCCGAATGGACAAATTAACGGTCAAGGCTCAGGAAGCTCTGCAAGCTGCGCAGGAGTTGGGCGCACGTTCCGGGCAGCAGCAGATTGAGCCGCTGCACTTCCTGTGGGCTCTGGTGGCCCAGGGTGACGGCGTCGTTCCGCCGCTGCTCGAAAAGCTCGGCGTCTCGCCTACCGGTCTGGCCAGCGAAATCGAAAAACAGATCGAGCGCATGCCGAAGGTATCGGGTGCTTCGCAGCAGTATCTGAGCCCGGCGTCCAATGTCGTCCTCGAGCGCGCTTTCGAGGAAGCACAGCGCTTGAAAGACGAGTACGTCTCGACCGAGCACGTCCTCCTTGCGATTGCCGGCGCGGACCGCGATCCAGCGGGCCAGTTGCTCGCGCGCCAGGGCGCCAGCCGGGATGCCATTCTGCAGGCGATGACTTCGATTCGCGGCAGCCATCGCGTCACTTCACAAAATCCTGAATCCACCTATCGTGCCCTGGAACAGTACGCGCGCGACCTGACGGACCTTGCGCGCCGCGGCAAACTCGATCCAGTGATTGGGCGCGATGAAGAAATTCGGCGCGTCATGCAAATCCTGGCGCGGCGCACGAAAAACAATCCCGTATTGATCGGGGAGCCCGGCGTGGGCAAGACGGCCATCGTCGAAGGCCTCGCGCAGCGCATCATCGCGGGCGACGTTCCCGAAGTGCTCAAGCCGAAGAAGATTGTTGCGCTCGACCTCGCGGCGCTCGTCGCCGGCGCAAAATACCGCGGCGAATTCGAAGACCGTTTGAAAGCCGTCCTGAAAGAAATCGGCGAGTCCGAAGGTCAAATCATTCTTTTCATTGACGAGCTGCACACGCTTGTGGGTGCAGGCGCGGCCGAAGGTTCGATGGATGCTTCCAATATGTTGAAGCCCGCGCTCGCACGCGGTGAGTTGCGTGCGATCGGCGCGACGACACTCAACGAATTCCGCAAGTACATTGAAAAAGATCCGGCGCTCGAGCGGCGTTTTCAGCAGGTATTTGTCGGCGAGCCGTCGGTCGAGGACACCATCGCAATCCTTCGCGGCCTGAAAGAGCGATATGAGGTGCACCACGGCGTGCGCATCAAGGATGCCGCGATCGTCGCGGCCGGCATGCTTTCGCAGCGCTACATCACCGATCGCTTCCTGCCGGACAAGGCCATTGACCTGGTTGACGAGGCCGCGGCGGGACTCCGCATGGAGATTGATTCCCTGCCGACCGAGATTGACGAAATCGAGCGGCGCATCATGCAGCTCGAGATCGAGCGCCAAGCGTTGCGCAAGGAGTCGGACGCGCATTCGCGCGAGCGGCTCTCACAAATTGAAAAGGAGCTGGGCGGGCTGCGTGAACAATCGAGCGGCTTGAAAGCTCACTGGCAAACGGAGAAGGGCGCCATCGGCCGCATCCGCAAGAATAAAGAAGAAATCGAGCGGCTGAAGGGCGAAGAGCAACGCTACGAGCGCGCGGGCGATCTTTCGCGCGTCGCCGAAATCCGTTACGGCAAGCTTTCCGCCGCGGAAAAAGAACTGAAGAGCGCCCAGGACAAACTCGCCGAACTGCAAAAAGACCACCCAATGCTGAAGGAAGAGGTGGGTGAGGAAGAGATCGCGAAGATTGTGAGCAAATGGACGGGAATTCCCGTGGGACGATTGCTCGAAGGGGAAATCCAAAAGCTTGTGCACATGGAGGAGCGACTTCGCCAGCGGGTAGTCGGCCAGGACGCCGCCCTTGCGGGCGTTGCGAACGCCGTTCGCCGAAGCCGTTCGGGATTGAGCGATCCGAATCGCCCGATTGGCTCTTTCCTGTTCCTTGGGCCGACCGGCGTAGGAAAAACGGAACTCGCGCGTGCACTCGCCGAGTTTTTGTTCGATGACGAACGCGCGATGGTTCGTCTCGACATGTCCGAGTACATGGAAAAGCATTCCGTGGCTCGCATGATCGGGGCGCCTCCGGGATATGTCGGCTACGAAGAGGGCGGCCAATTGACCGAGCAAGTCCGCCGGCGGCCGTATTCCGTGGTCCTGCTGGATGAAATCGAGAAAGCGCATCCGGACATCTTCAACGTCCTGCTCCAGATTCTCGAGGACGGACGTCTAACCGATGGGAAGGGCCGCACGGTTGACTTTCGCAATGCGGTCATCATCATGACGTCGAACGCAGGCTCGTCCGCAATTTTCGAGTTGGCGGAGAAAGATCCGAAGAAAGCGCGAGAACAAGCCCTCGCCGCGCTCCGGGAACTGTTCCGGCCGGAGTTTTTGAACCGCGTAGATGATATCGTGTTGTTCCGGCCGCTCGGCAAGGACCAAATCGAGCGTATTATCGAGATGCAGATGAGCAACTTCACGAAGATGCTTGCGCAAAAGCAATTGAGACTCAAACTCACGCCAGCCGCCCGCGCGCTGCTCTTCCGCGAAGGCTACGATCCGGCCTACGGCGCGCGCCCGATGAAGCGGGCCATCCAACGGTTGATTCAAGATCCGCTTGCGTTGAAAATCCTTGACGGCGAGGTCCTGCCGGGCGATGAAGTGTTGGTGGACGCGGATTCGAAGAGCGACGAGATGAAATTCACACGGCACAAAGCAAAGGCCGACGCTGCCTGAAGAAGCGCCAGGGACAAAGACCATGAAAACTCTGAAGACAACATTTCTGCTGACGGGTTTGACGCTCCTGCTTCTTTTCGCGGGACAAGCCTTCGCCGGGCCGCGCGGGATGACGATGGCGCTCGGCATTGCCGTGATCATGAATGGCGTGGCGTATTTCTTCTCGGACAAAATTGCGCTGATGTCGAGCGGGGCCGTGCCGATCAGCCGCGAGCAGGCGCCGCGACTTTATGCCGTGATGGAGCGGCTTGCTGGCAAGGCGAATCTGCCGATGCCGAAGATGTATCTGATTCCGCAGCCCGCGCCGAACGCATTCGCCACCGGGCGCAATCCGAGCCACGCATCCGTCGCGGTTACGCAGGGATTGCTCGAATTGATGAACGATGAAGAACTCGAAGGAGTCATCGCACACGAGCTTTCGCACGTTCGCAATTACGACATATTGACGTCTTCGATTGCCGCGACAATCGCCGGCGCGGTTACATGGATCGCTCGGATGGGATTTTGGTTCGGCGGAGGCGGCAGCGATCGCGACCGCGGAGGCGGTTTGACAGCCCTCTTGATGCTTATCCTCGCGCCGATTGCAGCGATGTTGCTGCAGCTCGGCATTTCCCGCCAGCGCGAGTATCAGGCGGATGCTTCCGGCGCGAGGATGGTCGGCCATCCTTATGGACTGATCAGTGCGCTTCAAAAATTGGGCGCGTACAACAAAAAAATCCCGATGGATATCCCGCCGTCCACGTCAGCGCTTTGCATCGTGGCGCCGCTTACGGCGGGGCAATTTCTCTCTTCTCTGTTCAGCACGCACCCGCCACTCGAACAGCGGATCGCCGAGTTGCGGAACATGACCGTCACGCGCTGAGCTCGCTTGCTGAAGCTTCCGTCGGGCACTTTGTGCCCAAAAACCACATACGAAGAAATCATTAAGGCTACGTAAAAATTGCAGGGTCAGAGGCTGCCTCTCACGACGGCAAGCCTCAGGCTGGTCTTGCTAACCATCCTTTTTTCAATCAATTGCAGGCATACCGGCGGTTTGGCACGTTTGGCTCCGCGCGTGCACTTACACGGCTTCGCAGGGGATTTCATAGAGGAGAAAAGAATGAGCGAGGAAAGACAAGAATTTGTTACCCAGGAAGCGGCCGCGCCCCGTTGGATCGGGATCGTCGTGGTCGCACTGGCTTTGGTTTCCCTGGTGGCCCTAGGTGCGGGCTGGACGGCATCGTCGCGCACGAAGTCAGTCGAAGAGGCTCTGGCGACCCAGTCGCTGCAGTTCAAGCAGAACAATGACATCCTCAACCAGCGTCTGGCGAAGGCGGAAGATACGAATGCGCAGTTGCAAGGCGAGCTGAGCGTCGTCACCGACAAGATGAAGCTGACGCAAGGCGAGCTGGCCAAGGCGCGTTCTCAGGCCAAGAAGATCAAGGAAGAGGACGCCAAGGAATTGGCGGACCTTCAGAACAACACGAACGCCCAATTGGCGACGAAAGCCAGCATCGATGACGTGAATAAGCTGGGCACCGACGTCAACGGCGTGAAGACCGACCTCGAAGCCACGAAGGGCAGCCTCCAAATGGCACGCGGGGAATTCGGCACGCTGATCGCGAAGAACCACGACGAGATCGAAGAGCTCCGTCGTCGCGGCGACCGCGATTACTATGAGTTCGCGATCGACAAGAAGGGCGGACGCCAGAAGGTGGGCGATCTGATGATCGAACTCAGCGGCGTGAACACCAAGAAGAACATCTACACGGTGGCCATCTTCGTCGACGACGCACGCTACGAGAAGAAGAATCGCTCGGTCAACGAGCCGATCTATTTCTTCACACACGGCAGCCGCGCCCCGATGGAGTTCACAGTGAACCAGGTCACAAAGGATAAGATCTCGGGCTATCTGAGCGTACCGAAGGCCAACGCGGCCCACGCGCAAGCTTCCGGCGGCTACTAAACAATCGACACGAACCGTCTCCTAGCGGGTACGGTCGGAAAGAGGCAGTAAGGGGGCATCCCGAAACAGCGGGACGCCCCCTTTTTTATTTCTATTCAGCTTTTTTGAGTGCCCGCATCTTGCGGCTGAGAAACCTCTTGGCGAGTGACGGGAGTTTGTCGTGCGGAAGTTTTCCCTGCTCGTAGAGCTTCATCTTTGCTTTCGCGGTCTTGCGGCGGCGGCGTTGCCGCTTCTGGGCCACGTACCGCTTTTCATTGGCCATTCAATTCCCTCCGGAAATAAGCGCCTCACGATTGTAGCGGAGAAGGAAAAGGATGCAAGGCTCGGCGCTGATTTTGATTGCGAGTTCGAGTAGGATGATCTTTGCCGGGTCCGCGGCGGAATTTGACCGCATCCTGCAACCGTAATACTCACACGATGCCCGCAACCGTCATCTACGCCAGCAGTATCCTGACGCCGCAGGAAGAAATCCTCGACGGCATCATCGTCGTTGAAGGCACTCGCATCACGGCCATCGGACACCGCGATGAGTTGCGACTGCCCGAAGACGCCAACGATTACGTCGCGACGGGAATGACGGTCGTGCCGGGCTTCGTGGACGTGCACATCCACGGCGCGGGAGGCCACGATGTGATGGAAGGAAATGCGCGCGCACTCGATCGCATTACTTCCACGGTCGCGCGCTACGGGACCACTTCGATCGTCGCCACCACCGTAACAGCGCCGGAGGAAGAGACCACGAAGGGTCTCGAAGCAATCGCGCGCTACATTCGCAGCCATGAACACCCGGAAGAAAACACAAAGCTGGCCGCGGAGATTGTCGGGATCCACCTCGAAGGGCCCTTCATCAGCAAAGCCCGGCGAGGCGTCCATCCGGCAGACGGCATTGCAAAACCTTCCGTCGAGCTGTTGAAACGGCTTCTGCACGCAGCGGACGGCCGCGTGCGAATCGTGACGATTGCGCCGGAAATCCCTGGTGCGCTTGACTTGATTGCGTTCGCAGTCGCTGAAGGGATTGTCGTGGCGCTCGGTCATACCGACGCAAATTACACAGAAACTCGCGAGGCAATTCGCGCCGGGGCGCGGCACGCCGTGCACTTCTACAACGCCATGCGGCCATTCTCACATCGCGATCCCGGCATCATTGGCGCCGTGCTCACCGATCCCGATGTCACCGCCGAAGTCATCGCCGACGGAGTTCACGTCGCCGGTCCGGCGATTCAAGTCCTGCTCGGCACGAAGAGTTTCGACACGGTGCTTCTCGTGAGCGACGGCACTTCGGCTACGGGAATGTCCGATGGAAATTATCGCCTCGGCAATTTTGAAGTGAGTGTAAAGGATGGAGTCTGCCGCAATTCAGAAGGAAAACTTGCCGGCAGCACGCTCACGATCGACCGCGCCCTGCGCAATGTTGTGTCGCTGGGAGTGCCGCTGGTGGATGCCGTGCGTATGGCCACCATACTTCCCGCGCGCCGCCTGGGCCTCGCAGGGAAAAAGGGCATTATCGCGGTCGGCTCGGATGCCGATCTGGTGGCGCTGACGCCGGACCTACACGTCGCAGGCGTCATGACCCGCGGCGCCGGGTTAATTTGAGGAAGGCTTTTTGGATCAGGGATTCAGCCGGATCTTCAATTCTTCTGCAAGCTGATTCGGATCAAACGGGCTGCAAGCGAAATAGCGGCCGTCCACTTCAACGGTGGGGACTTTGCGGCGTCCATCATTGACGCGCAGGATGAGTTCCTCCGCTTCCGGCGATTCGTCCACATTGACCTCGCGGAAAGCAATCTTGCGCTCGCGCAAAAACTGTTTCACGCGCCGGCAATCGCCGCACCAACACGTACTGTAAACGGTAATCTCAGCCATCTCTTTGATCCTACACGAGATTAGATGCGCCAATATTCGCGCGGATGCGGATGCGTGCTGATTCGCACAATCGGCAGGGCTTACGACGAGGTGTGATGCGTGTCCTGCGCACCCGCGGAAGCTCCACCCTTCCCGGCAACTTGCAAGCGGATCAAGGCGCGTTGGAGATTGAACGAAGCGCGTTCCCAGTCGAAGTCCGGAGAGCCGGAGGGCTTCGCAAGCTCGGCCTGTGCGCGGCCGAGCGCCGCTCGAACCCGTTCCACATCAATTTCCTCGGCTCGTTCGGACAATTCCGCGAGAACGATCACGCGATCGGGAAGAACTTCGGCAAATCCCTGAATTACGGTGAGCTGGCGCGCCTCCGCGCCCTTGCGATACGTCAGAATTCCGATTCCAAGCTCCGTAAGCAGCGGCGCATGTCCGGGAAGAATTCCGAGATAGCCGTCTTTCCCCGGCATTTCGAGCGACTGCACGGTCTCGTGCATCACGAACCGCTCGGGCGTCACCACTTCGAGTTCGATATTTTCCGGTAGCATCGTTTCCGTTTGCCTGCGTCGCGCCTCAGCGCTTCTTTATTCGATGATTATGCGGCCGCTGCCACCTTCTCCGCCTTTTCGCGCGCTTCCTCGATCGTTCCCACCATGTAGAACGCCTGCTCGGGAAGATCGTCATGTTTGCCCTCGACGATCTCCTTGAAACCGCGCACGGTGTCGTCAATCTTGACGTACTTCCCGTCGAGGCCGGTGAATTGTGCCGCGACGAACATCGGCTGCGAGAGGAATCTTTCGATCTTGCGCGCGCGCGCCACGATCTGCTTGTCGTCGTCCGAAAGTTCTTCGATGCCCAGAATCGCGATGATGTCCTGGAGTTCCTTGTAGCGCTGCAGGATCGACTTCACCGAGCGCGCCACCGTGTAGTGATCCTGGCCGACGATGCGCGGGTCGAGAATGCGTGAAAAGCTCGCGAGCGGATCAACGGCAGGATAAATTCCGCGCTCGACGATCTGGCGGCTGAGGTTCGTCGTCGCATCCAGGTGCGAGAACGTCGCAGCCGGAGCGGGATCGGTGTAATCGTCGGCCGGAACGTAAATCGCCTGCACCGACGTAATCGAGCCGTGCTTCGTCGAAGTGATGCGCTCCTGAAGCTCGCCGATCTCCGTGTTGAGGTTCGGTTGATATCCCACGGCCGAAGGCATGCGGCCGAGCAGCGCCGAAACTTCCGAGCCCGCCTGCACGAATCGGAAAATGTTGTCGATGAAGAGCAGCACATCGAGATGCTCTTCGTCGCGAAAATATTCGGCGACGGTCAGCCCGGTCAGCCCGACGCGGAGACGCGCTCCGGGTGGCTCCGTCATCTGGCCGTAAATCAGCGCGCAGCGAGATTTTTCGGAGTTTCCCGGCACGATGACGCCCGATTCTTTCATTTCGAGAAGCAGGTCGTTCCCTTCGCGGGTCCGCTCACCCACGCCGGCAAAAACGGAGACGCCGCCATGCTTCATCGCGACGTTGTGGATCAATTCCTGAATCAAAACGGTCTTGCCCACGCCCGCGCCGCCGAACAATCCGATCTTGCCGCCCTTCAGGTACGGCTCGATCAAATCCACCACCTTGATGCCCGTTTCGAACATTTCGAGCGTCGTGGATTGATCCTCGAGTGAAGGCGCCGGGCGATGGATGGGATAGCGCATCTTGTAATCAAGCGGGCCGAGGTTGTCCACCGGCTCGCCAAGCACATTGAGCACGCGGCCCAGCGTGGAACGGCCCACGGGAACCGTGATCGGCCCTCCCAGATCCTCCACTTTCATCCCGCGGACGAGGCCTTCGCTCGGTTTCATGGCCACGCAGCGGACGCGTCCTTCGCCGAGGTGCTGCTCGACTTCCGCCACGATGTCCAGCGGCTCGGGGATATTGAAGCCCTCGCTTGTGATCCGCACGGCGCTGTGAATCGGCGGGAGGTGGTGCTCCGCAAATTGCACGTCCACCACTGGACCGATCACTGCGACAACGTGTCCTGTTTTCATTTCCTTCGCTGTCATTCTATTTCTCCCCCATCGCTTCCGGGCGCGCTACACCTTCGCCGAAGCCGCGCCGCTCACAATCTCGATCAATTCCTTGGTAATTCCAGCCTGGCGAATCTTATTCATCTCCAGGGTCAATTTATCAATCAGTTCGGACGCATTCCGAGTAGCCGAATCCATCGCCGTCATGCGGGCCGCGTGTTCGGCCGCGGCGGATTCCAGCAGAACCCGGAAAATTTCTGCCTCCAGATATCTCGGCAGGAGGCCGCTGAAGATTTCCGCTACGGGCTGTTCGTAAATGTAATCCACCAGAAGCGGACCCCCGGCCGTCGCCGCCTCCATCGGCAGCGCACCTCCCGGCCCGCCATGGCTCACCACCGATTTCTCACCTTCGGACGCGATTACGCCCGGGTCGATCGGCAAAAGTTTCTCAGCTTGCAGTTTCTGCACCATCACGTTCTTGAATTCGTTGTAAACGGCGTACACGGCGTCCACTTCTCCGCTCGCGTACAGCTCGGCGATGCGCGTTGCGATTTCTTTAGCGCGCAGAAAATCCACGCTGCTCGACACATTCAGATATTCGCCTGCAAAGGTCCAGCCGCGTTTCCGAAACGTGTCGCGCCCCTTCTTACCGATGATCATCATTTGAAGCTTGTTCGAAGAATGCTCCCGGATAAATTCCGTAGTGTGTCGAATCACGTTTGTGTTGAACGCCCCGCAAAGGCTGCGGTCGCCCGTCAGCACGACGACAAGGACCTTTTCTTCCGGCCGCCTTTCGAGCAACGCATGCGCCGGCTTTTCCATGCGCGCCGCCGCGGACCGCAACACGCGAAGGATTTCGCGGGCATACGGCCGCGCCGAGAACACACCTTCCTGCGCGCGACGCAGTTTTGCAGCCGCCACGAACTTCATCGCCCGGGTAATCTGCTGCGTGCTCTTCACCGAGCGGATGCGGCGCCGAAAATCAAGCAGTGTGGGCATCGAATCCTATTTCGCTGCTGCCGCGGCAACGTTCGCCTTGAATTGTTCCTTGAACAAGTCGAGCGCCTTTGTCGCCTCCGCGCGAAGCGAATCATCGAACGCCTTTTTCTCGCGCAGCGTCTTCAGCAGCCCGCTGAAATTCGTTTCCATAAACGGATACATTTCCAGCTCGAACTTCCGCGCCTGCGAAACTTCCAGATCGTCGAGATACTTGTTCGATCCGGCGTAAATGATCAGCACCTGCTTTTCGACGGGAAGCGGCGAATACTGATCCTGCTTCAGAATTTCCACCAGGCGCTGGCCGCGGCCGAGCTGCGCCTGCGTCGCCTTGTCGAGCTGCTCGGTCCCGAACTGCGCGAACGCGGCCAGGTCGCGGTATTGCGCGAGGTCGAGCCGGAGCGTGCCGGCTACCTGGCGCATCGCTTTGATCTGCGCGTTGCCGCCCACGCGGCTCACGGAAATTCCGGCGTTGATGGCGGGGCGGATTCCGCTGTTGAACAGGTCCGCTTCAAGGAATATCTGCCCGTCCGTAATCGAAATGACGTTGGTGGGAATGTACGCCGAGATGTCGCCCGCCTGCGTCTCGATCACGGGCAGCGCCGTCAGCGAACCGGCTCCGAGTTCATCATTCAATTTCGCGGCGCGTTCGAGCAATCGCGAGTGGAGGAAGAAAACATCGCCGGGAAAAGCCTCGCGACCCGGCGGGCGCCGCAGCAGCAGTGAGATTTCACGATAGGACTGCGCGTGTTTCGAAAGATCGTCGTAGAAACAGATGGCGTGCCGCTTCGTGTCGCGAAAATATTCGCCCATCGCGCAGGCCGCGAAGGGAGCGATGTATTGCATCGTCGCCGGTTCAGTGGCCGAAGCGACGACGACGATCGTGTACTCCATCGCGCCGGAGTCTGTCAGCGTTTTGATCACTTGCGCGATGGTGGAGCGCTTTTGCCCGATCGCGCAGTAGATGCAAATCAGGTCGCCGCTGCGCTGGTTGATGATCGTGTCGAGGATGATCGCGGTCTTCCCGGTCTGGCGGTCCCCGATGATCAGCTCGCGCTGGCCGCGTCCGATCGGAATCATCGAGTCAATCGCCTTGATGCCGGTCTGCACCGGCTCGCGCACCGGCTGCCGGTCTATGACGCCCGGGGCCAGCCGCTCGAGCGGATTGCGCTCCTTTGTCAGCACGGGTCCTTTGCCGTCGAGCGGATTTCCGATGGGGTCCACCACGCGGCCAATCAGCGCGTCGCCCACGGGCACGGACATAATTTTGTTCGTGCGCTTCACCGTGTCGCCCTCTTTGATCAAGGTGTAGTCGCCGAGCAACACGGCGCCCACCTGGTCTTCTTCGAGGTTCAGCGCGATGCCGAAGACGTCGTGCGAGAAATCGAGCATTTCGCCTGCCATGCACTTGTCCAGGCCGTGAATGCGCGCGATGCCGTCGCCCACCGAGATGACCGAGCCGACTTCGTCAACGGCGACGGTCTGCTGGTAGTTCTCGATCTGCTCGCGCAGAATTTTTGTAATTTCATCCGCTTTGATATTCGCCATCCCTTGCTCCTATTCCGCTTCCAGCTGCTCGCGCATACGGTTCAACTGCTCGCGCACCGAGCCGTCGTAAATCGTTGAACCCACTCGCACGACGGCGCCACCGACCAGCGCCTTGTTTTCCTGAAAGCGTGCTTCGATCTTTTTGCCCGTGCGGCGTTCGAGCACGGCCGTCAATTCCTTTTTCTCCGCGGCGCTGAGTTCGCGCGCCGATGTCACGTCGGCCTGAGCGATCCCGAGCCTCGCGTTCATTTCTTCGCTGAACACCTTCGCGATCTCGCGAAACATTTCCGTGCGGCGATTGTCCACGATGAGGAGCACAAAATTCCGCACTGCTTCGTTCATCCCCATCTTCGCCGCAATTTTTTCGATCACGCTCTGCTTCAGCTCGCGGTTTACCGCGGGACTCTCGAGGCAATTCCGCAGATCGGCCGAGGAAAAAAACGACTCGATGAACGCGTTCAGATCCCGCTTGGCCGCCTCCGCGCTCTTCTGCTCGAGCGCGACGTCGGCCAGCGCCGCCGCGTACCGTTGTGCGATTGCGCTCAATTGACGCTCCTCTCGAGCTCGGCGACGAACATTTCGAACAACCCGGCCTCGGCCTTCGGCGTTAGTTCCTCTCGCAGCAGCGCTTCGGCGCGCTCGATCGCGATTCGCGCGGCCGCCACTTTCAATTCCAGGCGCGCGGCGCGCTCCGCCGCGACAATCTCCGCCTGCGCGGCGCGTTCGATTTTTTCGGCTTCGGTGCGGGCCAGCGCGCGAAGACGTTGCGCTTCGGCTTCGGCATCACGCTTCGCTTGCACGCGCAATTCCACGACTTCTTTTTCGAGGTTCGCCAGTTTCGCTTGCACTTCCCGGCGCTGCTCTTCCGCTGCTTCGCGCGCCCGCGTCCCCTCTGCAATTGCCACGGAAATGCCTTCGGCGCGTTTCCGGAATGCGGGGCCGCCCACTTTCACAGCGAGGTAAACAATCACTCCGAAGACAATCAGAAAATTCAGCCAGTGGAATAAATCTCCGGTGGGGGATTCAGCGGGCGACGATCCGCCCTCCTGCGCGAACACGGGAACAGCCGCCAAAAAAATGAACATGGCCGCGTAACAAATGCGTCGCTCGAGTGAGTACAGCGTGCGCGTCATCTCTGTGCCCCTCCACGCAGCGAGGAAGGCTTTTCGAGGATTGCGCGCGCAATTTCGCTTGCGATGCCGGGAGCCTGCCGCTCCACATCCGTGCGGGCAGCCGCCAATTCCGCCGCCATCTTTTTCTTGGCTGCGTCCACTTCTTCCTGCGCGCGGGATCGCATCGCCTTCAGGAGTCTCGCGCGCTCATCAAGGACGGTTTGCCGTGCCGCTTCCTGCTCAGCGTAAATCTCGCCGCGCGCTTTTCTCAGCGCGTCGTTGTAGGCATCCAGTTCTTTCTTTGCCACCGCTTCGACTTCCGCGGCTTCTTTTCGCGCTCCTTCGATGCGGGCGCTGCGCTCGGCCATCGCCTTCTGAATGGGCTGGAAAAAGGCCCAGCGCATGAAGAAATAGAAGAGAAAAACAAGAATGACGGTAGGCACAGCTTGGAGAAACAGGTTCTCGATCTGGTTAAGAATATCCATCGTCAGGAATTGAGTGGTGCCGCCGCGCTCCCGTGCGTGAAATTGATTCCCAGCGAGCTGTCCCGCGTGCCGGAACACACTTCTTGTTCGAGTAAAGCGAGCGATTATGGCATCGCGCTTCGCACTCGTCAACGCTTAGCGGAGGCCGATGTTTGAATCCGTTTCAGGCAAGCGGCGGGGCAGATACCCTATTCTGCGTGAACGCCTGTTTCCGCGAAATCACGAGCCAGAGCGGGACGCCAAAGGAAATAAGTCCTATGAGAATCGAAGACCAGACAGGGGGATGTACCTGTGGCCCCGTCGTTCCGAAAGTGGACTCCAGCGCACTGTACGCTCTTTCAAATCGAGCCTCGCTACCGGGTAGTGCCAGCGAAAGCGTCATGCTGGCAATGCTTATTGAGAAGTACCAAATCGAGAGCTTTCGGGCCCAGGGCTTCAACTTCAGAATGCCAACCCCGATGAACAACAGCATGACGCCATACGCGAGAAAAACGATCTTTGCGGCTCGCCCGGTTAACAAGATCCCAAACAGAATCGTTGGGAAGGACAACACCAGGCAAACCAAGCATGAGCAAGACCCAAATAATAGAAACCAAGCAAGGATGCTGAGACTAATAGGTCGCCGAAATGGCGCCTGCGCATCGGACACTGCTTCGCCACGGAACTGAGCGATTACAGCTTTCCTATTGAAGAAATAGAGCCACCAGACTCCAAGTGCAAGAAGAAGTCCGTAAAAGGCCTCCATAGAGATAAGCATCAAATCAAATACATTTTCGGGTAATTTGGGTGCACTTTGATTCGACATGTGGGATAT
>JBAWGF010000247.1:0-6548 GCA_049592615.1 Candidatus Acidiferrales bacterium | reverse complement strand
CCTCGTTGCCGGCTGCGGGCTGGACGAAAATTTGATCGAAGCCCGCCCCTTTTTCCACCGCTGCAACCAAAAGGGGATTCAGGAATAAACCACCGGCGAGACAGAGCGAGTGCAATCCCGTTTGGTTCCGCAGTGATTCAAACCATTCATTCAGGACAACCGCACACGCTCTTTGAAGGCTCGCTGCAATACTTGCGCGCTGTGGATCATCCAATTGCGGGCCCGATGGCTGCGGCCACGAAGACCGCGGAATCCCAAGCCGCCGATAGAATTCATCCGTAAAAGATAGCTCCCCGGCAAAGCTCCGTTGAAAGTATTGTGCGTTCAGGCGGGGCGGGCCTTTTGGGCTGCGCCGCAGCATTTCGAGGAACAAGTTCGCGTGGACGGGTTCGCCCGAAAGACTCATCCACTGTGTTTTATGTTCATCGGCGTGCGTGTGAAATCCGAAAAGCTTTGTGATCTGAGTGAACACCCAAGCGAGCGAATGAGGAAAGGAGATGGATGCGATCTTGCGGATGCGCGAGCCTTCGCCGATCCCGACGAATCCGGATTGGCCATCACCCTGTTCGTCGAGCGCAACAATTAAAGCACGGTCGAAGGAGGAAGCGTAGTAGGCGCTCGCAGCGTGGGAGAGATGATGATCGAAGACTTCGATACGGTCTTTCCGGCCTCCCGCCATTTCCCGGAGGATCCGCGAATTATTCAGCTCGCGCCCCAACTCACCAAAGGCCTTGTTGAAGTAATAACCGCTTGAGACGGGTGAGAGCGGGGCAAGTCGCGCGCGAAAAAGTGCTTTGCGCATCCAAGCGCGCCCGATCCGGCCTGCGATGGCGACGGAATCGAGATCGCGCCAATCAATTCCGGCCCGATCCAGGCAGAACCGGATCGCTTCGCGCGGAATTCCTCCGAACGAGCGCGAGCGCGCGAGCTTTCCTTCTTCGATTGCCGCAACGACCCCTTGTTCGCCAACGAGTGCTGCGGCCGGATCGTGTCCAAACGCGGAGAGGCCGAGAATGTACATGCTAGTTCCGCTCCCAGAGACTGATCAATGGCGCAGGAATTATATATTGCATGAGGCGGGGCCGCCGAACCGCGAAGCGACTATCACACGAAATTCCATATGTGCAATCTTAATGCACGGGACTGGAAGTGCAAGGGTGGTTCTAGTCGTGTTGCCTGCGGAAGGAGCCGCGCGCCAACAGACCCCGCAATCCGAGGAGGAGCAAACGTGGTTGCTGGAGGCAGACGCGCCAGAGAATCTTCCAGGCCTCGTCGCGAGAGTATTCGGCAAGAGATTGCTTCGCGGGATCGTTGAGCAAGTCCACAAGCTGGCTGTAATCCGATTGCCGAAAATCATGGAGCGACCTGCGCAAGAGCAAATGAAGGTCTAGCTCGCGGCGCAAGTTGCGAAGTTCGCGGCTCGAACCGCCGTTGAGGATTGCTTCGGCGACGCCCAGCGCGCCGCGAAACCCCGTGACAATCCCTCCGATCGTCGTCACTTTCACCTGACCTGCCGCGTCGCCCACGAGATACACGGATCCACCGCCGATTTGGCGCCTCACGGGCACCCAGCGCTTGTAAACGGGAATGCGCGCCGCCTGGTATTCAATCGCATCGAGTTTTCGTTTTTCGAGGAATCTTTCCAGGTGGCCCCGCGTTTCGGGCCCAGTCTCGCCGATCAGACCCAAAGCGCCGCGCGCCGGTGATTCAGGGATGAGCCAGTAGAAGTAAGGAGTATCCTGCGGCACAAACCAAACGCGTGCTGTGTCGGTCGCCATATCCTTCGGCAACGGAACAATGGCCTGAACAAGAGGAACAGTTTCCAAGGGCGCCCAACCGGCGGCCCGCGCAACGCTGCTCAACGCGCCGTCGCCCCCCACGATGTTATCCGCATGAATTTCCTCGCGCGCACCGTCGCCGCAACGTTCGACTTCGAGCACGAGTCCTCTGCCATTCGGATGCAAGGAATGAAAGCGCCGGCCCATTTCCACGCGGACGCCGGTGCGCTGCGCTTCCTCCGCAAGTCCCTGGATCAGAGCGCGGCGCTCGATGATCAGGTCGGGATGCTTCAGCTCGATTGTAGCGGCGCGCCCGTCCGTAAAGATTTCCATCCGGCGAATTTCATTGACGATGCTCGATTCGGCGGCACGGCCCAGCAAGCCTCGCATGCGATGTGTGACGATGAGAGTCCGCGCTTCCGGCTCAAGCGTTTGGATCCGCTCGAATACACGCACGGAAGCGCCTCGCCGTGCTAGCAGGGATGCGGCGAAAAGGCCGGCAGCCGATCCACCGACAACCGCAATGTTTTGGCGGTCTGCGCGATGCATGGATTTGGGAGAACTCTCGGAGTCACGCCTTTCGAACACAGTGTGAGCTTGCTGCAATCGACCTCGTTCACTCATTCAGATTATTGAGAACGGAAATTCTGAAAAGCTGCTGGGTGGGGATTATCCCCCTGCCCGCCGGTCCGGAGAGCCGCGATACGCTCAGGAACGGTCGGGGGTGAAGTATATCCTACGCGCTTGGTTCCGCGAAAGCGCAAGCCCGCCGCCGGGCTTTGATCGTTGGTCAGGGAGCGGAAGAGGATTTTTGAAGTTTCACCTGACGTTCGTATGGCGCGCTTTCGAGGAAGACGACGGCGACAATGCCGAAGAGGAAAAGAATTCCGGCAAGCGCATAAGCGCTCGCGGGAGACATCCGAGGAACAAGAAGACCCAGCGAGCCGAAGATCCCTGCGAAGCAATAAAGAACCAAAACTGCGCCGCGATGACCGAGTCCAAGATTCGACAGTCGATGCGCCGTGTGGTCCTTACCCGGCGAAGTGAAAGGCAGTAAGCCACGGCGAGCGCGCGAGATCGAGACAAGCGCCGTGTCAAAGATCGGCACGCCCAGAATAAGAACAGGCACGAACCATGTGACCGGGAATTGCGCCGTGTCCGGGCGGATTTTTAGGCTGAGAGCCGCCATCAGGAATCCGAGGAACATCGCCCCGCCATCCCCCATGAATATCTTTGCGGGAGTGAAATTCCAGCGAAGGAAGCCGAGTGCGGCTCCGAGCGTCGCTGCGCCAAGGATCTGAACGAGCATTTGCCCGTTGTGTGCTGCTGAGATCAGGAAAAAGCCGGCGGCAACCGCTGCAATCCCCGCGCACAGGCCATCCATGTGGTCGAGGATGCTGAAGGAAGCCGTGATGCCCATAACCCAGAAAACGGTGAAACATCCGTCGAGAATCACGCCCACGATCCCGGGCACAAACAGCGAAAAAAACTGAGCGCGGATGCCGGACGCAATCAGAAACAACGCCGCCACCGGCATGCCGACAAAAAGTTTGACCTGATGATGAAGCAGTCCGCCGTCGTCGAGGAATCCTACGATCGCGAGAAGCGTCGCGCCGGCGATGAGGCCGATAATTTGCTGTTGCGGCGCGCGGCGGAGCGTGAGCAGGATCGCGAGAATGAAGCCGAGGTAAATCGCGATGCCGCCAAGAAGAGGAATCGGCTTGACGTGCACCTTGCGCGGGCCGGGGTGGTCCACCATCTCGAAACGCAACGCCAGATGGCGCACGGGCACCGTGAGTCCGAGCGATGCCAGCAGCGCTATGCCAAATGCGATTAGGTCGGCGGGAATGGTCATACAGGGCGCAACTCCAAATTCATTCTCTTCAACGCGCGGTCAACATTCGATCGAGCACGTCGCGCACCTGCTCCTTTTGCTTGCTCGCAAAATACCAGTCCATCGTTTTTCGCACGCCTTCACGGAACGGCGTTTTCGGCTCCCAGCCCAAAAGCTTTTTCGCAAGCTTGTTGTCGGCGACGCGGTTCGCGGGACCCGTCGGCATATCGGGGCGGAATCGAATTTCTGCCTTTTGCCCTGAGAATTCGAGAACCATTTTCGCGGCGTCAATCACGCGCACGCGCTCCATCGTGCCGAGATTGACGGCTGTGCCGTCGTTGATTTTTTCGGCTGCGAGAATCGTGCCGCTGACGATATCGTCCACAAAAGTCCAGTTGCGGATCTGCGTCCCATCGCCCCAGACCTCGAATGGATTCTGCCCCACGAAGGCGCGCGCAATCATGGCGATCACGGCATGATTCTCCACGCCGCGCGGGCCGTAAACCGTGAAATACCGGCAGGACGCCGCGCCGAGCTTGTGCTCGCGGTGATAGGCCTGCAGCGTCAGCTCCGCCATGAGCTTCGCCCAACCATACATGTTGTCCGCGTCGTGCGGCGGCTTGACGTCCTCTTCGCGAAGGTAGATTTCCTTTTTCGTGTCGGTCTGCATATAGTTCGGATAGACGCAGCCCGACGAAGCGTAAACAACTTTTTCGACGCCCGCCTTTACGGCCTCCCAGAATACGAGGCCGTCCAAAAAAAGATTTGATGCAGGACCTGCCTGATGCAAATCCACATAGCCGCGTCCGCCGTGGTCGGCGGCGAGATGAAATACCACCTCGATTCCGTTCATTGCCGCGCGAGTCACGCCCGGCTCGCGCAGATCCGCTTCGACAAAAGTGACCTGTCCCTTATCAAGAAGTGACTCGATGTTGCTCAATCGGCCGCTCGTGAGATCATCCACCACACGCACTTGTGCGCCGCGCGCCACAAGTGAATCCACCAAGTGTGACCCGATAAAAGACGTACCTCCGGTGACAAGAACTTTCTTACGATTCCAGATGGCGCCCTCCGTTTTTTTCTCGAGCGGCTTCTTCGATGATTCCGACAAATCGCTGAAGCTCGTTCACTCTAGCATATTTTTCCGCGGTTTCCCGCGCCCGCCGGCCCATCGCCAAAAGCCGCGCGGGGTCGTTGCGGAATTCGCGAATGGCCGCCGCAATGCCCGCGGGATCATCCGGATCAGCCGCAAGCCCGCAGCCCGTTTCGCGCACGATGCATGCCGCGTCGCTTTCCGCCGCCGCGACTGCGAGCACAGGCCTTCCAGCTGCCAAGATCGAGTAGAGCTTGCTCGGGACGACCACGCCTTCCAGTCCGCGCCGCACGGTGACGATATGAATGTCACCCGCCATCATCACATGCGGCACCTGCTCCACCGGTCGGAACGGAAGGAAACGAACGTTAGGTGAGTTTGCAGAAGCAGCTTCGAGTGCTGTCCGGTTTGCCCCGTCACCTATAAACACAAATCCTGTACCTTCGTTGCGGAGAATTTCCGCGGCCTTGAGCAATGATCCCCACGCGCCGTAGAAGCCCAGATTTCCGGCATGCAGGACGACAAACGGAAATCCGCTGCGAATCTCCTGCACGACTGGATCAGACAACTCGGGCATGGAAGCCGAGAGAGAGGTGCCGTCCCGCACCACGACGACTCGTTCCGGAGCGACGCCCTTCGAGAGAATGCGGTTGCGCATGTCTTCGCCAAGAACGATTACGCGAGTTGCCTGGCGAAGCGCGCGCCGATGCATTTCTTCCCAGCGCTCGATCCATCGGCTTGGACGAACGATATCGCCGCCGACGGCCATATCAGGATAGAGGTCGCGAATATTGTAAACAAACGGGCGGCCACCAAAGCGAGCGACGAACGCTCCGGCGATTCCGGCAACAGGAGGGTCCGTCATCGCGAGGACGACGTCCGCCCGGATCGCGAGCGCCCTCGGCACGGCGAGCGCGAGATACGACAGATAATTCGAGATGCGGCGGCGCATCTGATGGCGGGGATACGCCGTAGAACCGACGCGTTCAACCATTACATTGTTGTGCGTGTCGCGCCGAAGAAATGAGAACGGATAGAACTCGTCGGGATCATACGAAGGGCGTCCGGCGACTACCGTCACTTCGTGATGCTGCGCCAGCGTTTCAGCCACTTGCGCCGCCATTTTTGCGGTGGCGGAGGTGTCGGGCGGATAGTATTCGTTTATCAGCAAAATGTGCATGATCCGTCCCAAGTCCAGGTCCCGCCGAAGGCTGGAAGGTATTGGCGGCGAGAAGTATGTCCGTCTATTGTTGGCCTATCTCGCGCCCTTTGCAAATCGCCCCGCAGGCTCTTTCTCGGTTCGAGACGCAGATTTCTTCTCCAAGACGAAATTTCCCATCACCAGGACGTCCATTTGCGTCCGTCTAAAGCAATCGAGCGCCTCTTCCGGGCGGCAGACAATCGGCTCGTTATCATTAAACGAAGTGTTTACGACGGCCGGCACGCCGGTCAGGTCGCCAAATGCACGCAGAAGTTTCCAGTAGAGCGGATTTGCCTGGCGATTCACCGTTTGAAGCCGTGCGGTCCCGTCCACATGCGTCGGCGCGGGAATTGCGGCGCGCTTTTCCGGACGCACCGCGTAGGCGAATGTCATGAACGGCGAGGCGTGCGTCTGCTCGAAGAACTCTCCGGCCGCCTCCTCGAGAATTGAAGGTGCGAATGGGCGGAATGTTTCGCGGTGTTTTATGCGCAGGTTCAGGATGTCCTTCATCTCAGGACGTCGCGGATCGGCGAGAATGCTGCGGTTGCCAAGCGCGCGCGGTCCCCATTCAACCCGGCCCTGGAACCACCCGACAATTTTTCCGGCGGCAATGTGGAGCGCCACTGCTTGGAGCAATACACT
>JBAWGF010000246.1:0-8284 GCA_049592615.1 Candidatus Acidiferrales bacterium | reverse complement strand
GGAGTGCACTCGACGGCGAATCGGAACTCGTCATCGCCGGTTGGAATATCGAACCAGCGGTCATTCCCCTGGTTGAAGCGAATCATGGTAAATGACCCGAGTCAGGCCACACCCTCCCCGTTAAAACTCAAGCGAGTTCTCGGCCTCTGGGATCTCATCATCATCGGAATCGTCATCATTCAACCAATCGCACCGATGGGCATTTACGGGGTTATTAGCAACCGCGCAGGAGGGCACGTCGTCACAACCATTTTGATCGCCATGGTGGCGATGCTCTTTACGGCCATCAGTTACGGGAAGATGGCTCGAGCCTATCCGAGCGCAGGATCGGCTTACACCTATGTGGGTCAGGAAATCCATCCGGCGGCTGGATACGTGACGGGCTGGGCAATGGTGATGGACTACATCCTGAATCCGCTGATCTGCGTCGTGATCTGCAGCAAACTGACAAAAAATATTCTCCCAGGGGCTCCCTATTGGTCGTTGGCCCTGGGATTTGCCGTTGCTTTCACCGCGCTGAATCTTCGTGGCGTCAAAACATCCGCGCGCATCAACGATGTTCTGGCGGCGGGAATGATGGTCGTGGTTGTTGTCTTTTTTGCATTCATCATTCGTTTTGTCTGGGGACTGCATGAGTACGGCGCGGGATATTTCACGCAACCGTTTTACAACCCATCCACGTTCAGCTTTGGCGGCGTCTTTGGCGGAACGTCGATCGCGGTACTTACCTACATCGGCTTCGATGGCATCTCGACGCTTTCGGAAGAGGTCGAGAATCCTCGCAAAAACATCATGCTGGCGACCGTTCTGGTTTGCGTCATCACCGGCGTATTGTCGTCGCTCGAGGTGTACGCAGCGCAGCTCGTGTGGGGTCCAAAGCCATTTCCAAAGGACACAGTGGAATCGGCGTTTCCGCTCGTGGCGCGGCAGGTCGGCGGCTTCTTTCTGTTCCACCTGATCAATTTCACTGTTTTGATTGCCAACGTCGGATCAGGAATGGCTTCACAATTGGCCGCGGCGCGCCTGCTCTACGGAATGGGGCGCAGCAATGCCGTGCCAAAGAAGTTTTTCGGCGCGATCGATCCGAAGCGTCGGATTCCGGCGAACAACGTCACGCTCATCGGCGCAATTGCGTTGCTCGGCGCATTCGTCATCAGTTACGAACGTGGCGCGGAGCTGCTGAACTTCGGCGCTTTTATCGCTTTCATGGGTGTCAACGCGGCAGCCTTCGTCCGCTATTTCGTGCAAGCAAGAGAAAAGCACGCGATCAATCTTGTTTCACCGATTCTCGGATTTGGAATCTGCTTTTTTATCTGGCTCAACCTGAGCTGGCCGGCAAAGATCGCCGGCGCGGCATGGATGATTGTTGGAATCGCTTACGGCGCATGGAAAACGCGCGGCTTCCAGGCAGACCTGGTTCAATTCGACGTCCCGAGCGAACAAGACTGAAGTGTTTCCGCGCACCGGGCCGCTCTAATCCGGTTCCTGCGTGACGATATGGACGTCCACTGCGGGGGCATCGCGCAGAAAGCGGTTGATGGCGTTCAAGTAGAGGATCGCGCGCCATCCTTCGATGGCTGACCTGCCGAAAATGACCTGCGTGATGTGCTTCTCGCGAACGAATTGCGCCGTCGCGTCCGCCACGCTGTCACCCTTCAAACGCACGGGTTTGGCGCCTAGGCTTTCGGCAAATTGTAGGTTGGCCGTGAGTGCTTTTTCCGCCTGCTCGCCGAGAGCATGGTCCGCGTCCACGTGCACGGCGTAGAGTTCTGCATCCATCCGGCGAGCCATGCGGGCCGCGCGTGCCACCAGATATTGCGCCTTCGGATTTGCGCTGATGCAAACGGCGATCCGCTCGCGCACCGGCCAGCTTTCGCGGATATCCTTTTCGACCATGTAGGATTCGAGGCTGCGGTCCACCTGTTCAGCTACCTGACGCAACGCCATTTCGCGAAGAGCAATCAAATTTCCGCGGCGGAAAAAATTCTTCAGCGACTGCTCGACTTTTTCCTTGTTGTAAACGTCGCCACGCTTCATGCGGTTCTGAAGGGCTTCAGGAGTCAAGTCCACCATCACAGTTTCTTCCGCGATTTGCAGAACCCAATCCGGAACTGTCTCGCGGACGGAAATTCCGGTTATGGCGCGAACGGTAGGGGCGATGCTTTCGATGTGCTGGATGTTCACGGTGGAGAGCACGTCGATCTTTGCATCGAGGAGTTCGAGAACGTCTTCGTATCGCTTGCGGTGGCGGCTGCCGGGAATGTTTGTGTGCGCGAGTTCGTCGACCAGCACGACATGCGGGCGCCGGGCCAGAATGGCATCAGTGTCCATTTCCTCGAATACGGTGCCTTTGTAATCGATCTTGCGCCGGGGGACTGTTTCGAGTTGCGCGGCGAGTTCGGCGATTCTTTTTCTTCCATGTGTCTCTACAACTCCGATCACGACATCCTCGCCGCGACCCCCCCGGCGAATCGCTTCGCTTAGCATGCTGTAGGTCTTGCCGACACCCGGTGCGTACCCCAGGAAAAGCTTCAGGATGCCTTTGGTTTTTTCCGGAGGCCGTGATTCAGCAAGCCACTGTTCTGGTGTCTTCGGCATCGGGTTATTCTCTTTTACGGGCTCCCGGAAAGCTACGGTAGAATGACGCGATGCGCGATTCTTTTCTCAACCGGGTCCTCCGATTTCTGGCCGCGCTCGGCATCGTGTCTGGAATCACGTTTTTCTACCGCAAGATGTTCATACATGACGTCAATACCACGACGGTCGCGCTCACATTTCTGCTGGCCATTTTAGCCGTTTCCACCGTTTGGGGCATTGCGGTTTCGGTGTTCATGTCCGTTGCCGCCATGCTCGCGTTCAACTACTACTTTCTCCCTCCGGTGGGAACCTTTACGATTGCCGACCCGCAAAATTGGGTCGCGCTGTTCGCATTTCTAGTTGTCTCCGTGCTCGCGAGCCATCTTTCCACACGCGCGCGCCGCGAGGCGCTCGATGCGTCCTCACGCCGCCGCGAAATCGAAAAATTGTACGCGTTCAGCCAGGCTTTGCTCGAATCCGGCAACGTAATTCAATTGCTGAATCGAATCCCTGCGAAGATTGTGGACACGTTCGAAGTAGGTGCGGCGGCTCTCTTTCTGGCTGACAAACAGAAAGTGTATCGCTCGGGTCCCGTGATACCGCAACTCGATGTCGAAAGCCTGAAGACGATTGTAGTTCGCGAGGAGCCAGTCATCGACGTGGCCGCCAGCCTCTGCTTTGTTCCCGTGCGCATGGGTGTCCGCCCGATTGGCAGTCTCGGGATTTCCGGAACAATTCTTTCGCGGCAGACGCTCGAGGCGATCGGAACGCTGATTGCGGTTTCGATAGAGCGCGCGCGTGCGGTCGAGCAGCTTGGCCAGACCGAAGCGGCCCGCGAAGGGGAGCGGCTTCGGACGGCGCTTCTCGATTCGGTCACACACGATCTTCGAACTCCGCTTACCTCCATCAAAGCTGCCGTGACGAATCTGCTGACCAATCCCGGTTTGAATGCGAGCCAGAAAAGTGAGCTTCTTACGATCATCAACGAAGAGAGCGACCGCTTGAATCGCCTCGTCGGCGAAGCTGCGGAAATGGCACAGCTCGACGCCGGTGAAGTCGAATTGAAATTTGCAGCTCATCCCATTGAAGACGTGATTGCTGCCGCTCTCCAGAGCGTGAAGAGCGTGCTGGGTGCTCGTGCCATTCATGTTCAGGTTCCGGACGGTTTGCCGCGCGTACGAGTGGACATCGCGCGCGCCAAGGAAGTCCTCATTCACCTGCTTGAAAACGCCAATCAGTACTCGCCGGCCGGCGACCCAATTACGATCACAGCCGAAGCAAACGGCAATTTCGTCGTAACGAGCGTAGCCGACCGCGGCGCTGGAATCGACGACCCTGAGCAGAGCCTGATCTTCGAAAAGTTCTATCGCGGCAAGGATCAACGGTACAACGTGCAGGGAACCGGTATGGGTTTGCCGATTGCCAAAGCGATTGTGGAAGCGCACGGCGGCTCCATCGGCCTGACGAGCCAGCTTGGGCATGGTTCCGTCTTTTCCTTCACGCTGCCGGCGGATCGTGGACGATAAAAGAACCGATGACTTCCGCGACCATTCTCATCGTGGACGACGAACCGCAGATTCGCCGCGTGATGCGGACCACACTCTCTTCACAGGGCTATATCGTGATCGAAGCGCCGGGCGGCGAAGAGGCGCTCGAAAAAATCCGGAGCGAGCGCGCGGACCTGATTCTCCTCGACGTAAATATGCCGGGCAGGTCCGGCCTGGAAATCTGCCGCGAGATACGCAACTCCAGCGACGTTCCGATCATCATGCTCACGGTCCGCAACACCGAACGCGACAAGGTGCAGGCACTCGACGCAGGCGCAGATGATTACGTCGTCAAACCCTTCGGCGTGCAGGAACTGATGGCGCGCATCCGCGCCGCGTTGCGTCGCGCCGCACCTGCTGAATCTCTTCCACCGTTTTCTTCGCGCGATCTGAAAATTGATTTTGGAAAGCGCGTCGTGATGGTGACGGGCAAACCCGTGCGGCTGACGCCGAAGGAATTTGAATTGCTTCGCCACCTCGTCGCAAACCAAGGGAAAGCGTTGAGTCACCGGCGGTTGCTCCAGGCCGTTTGGGGGCCCGATTACGGAGAAGAGACGGAGTACCTGCGCGTCTTTATCAATCAATTGCGCAAAAAGATCGAGCCGGATCCACGCCACCCGCACTACATCCACACCGAGCCCTGGGTCGGCTACCGCTTCGACCCTGCCGGCAGTGAAACTCGAACCAATCGATCGTCGAAGTAATCGATCATCGCATCGGGTGAACTGAATCCATTTCCAGATTTAGCTCGATGACGTTCACGCGCGGTTCGCCGAGAAAGCCGAGTTGGCGATCCTCGGTATGTTTTTTCACGATCGCGCGGACTGCCGCTTCACTCACTCCGCGCTCCCTCGCCACTCGCGGAATTTGAAACTCCGCTGCCGCGGGAGAGATGTGCGGATCGAGCCCCGAACCGGAAGTCGTCACAAGATCCACGGGGATGCGCGACTGCGGATTCTCAGCCTGGAGCCGTTCGACGTCAGATCCCACGCGTGCAATCAGCGCCTGATTTGTCGGGCCAAGATTTGATCCGCTGGAGGCGCCCGCATCATATCCGGCTGCTCCCGCGGCAGAAGGACGTGAATGAAAATAACCAGCTGCGGTGAAGGGCTGCCCGATCAAGCTCGAACCGACAATTTTTCCGCCGACCTGAATGAGCTCGCCATTTGCCTGACGGGGAAATAGGACCTGCGCGAGCCCCGTGACAACGAGCGGGTAGATGATGCCGAGCAGAACCGTCGTCGCGAGCGTCATCCAAATCGAAATGAGAAGATTTCTTTTCATGTTGTCCTCACGCCAGTCCGACGCGCGTAATGACCATGTCGATCAATTTGATTCCAACGAATGGCGCGATAATCCCGCCGAATCCGTAGATCAGCAAGTTGCGCCGCAGCAGCGATTCTGCACCGACCGGCCGATACCGCACGCCTCGCAGTGCCAGCGGCACCAGCGCGATAATGATTAGCGCATTGAAGATCACGGCTGAAAGAACCGCCGATTCCGGCGTCTTCAGGGCCATGATATTCAGCACATTGAGCTGGGGAAAAGCCCCAGCGAACATCGCCGGAATGATCGCGAAATACTTCGCCACGTCGTTTGCCACAGAAAACGTTGTCAACGAACCGCGTGTGATCAAAAGCTGCTTCCCGATCTCGACGATCTCGATGAGCTTCGTCGGATTTGAATCGAGATCCACCATGTTCCCGGCTTCCTTCGCGGCTTGCGTCCCGGCGTTCATCGCAACGCCAACATCCGCTTGTGCCAGCGCCGGAGCGTCGTTCGTGCCGTCGCCGGTCATGGCGACCAGTTTTCCCTTCGCCTGCTCGCTTCGAATCAATGCCAGCTTGTCCTCCGGCTTGGCCTGCGCAAGAAAATCGTCCACGCCCGCTTCGCGCGCGATCGCCGCCGCAGTCAGCGGATTGTCACCGGTTATCATCACCGTGCGAATTCCCATTGCGCGCAACTGATCAAATCGCTCGCGCATCCCGCCTTTGACAATGTCCTTCAAATACACAGTTCCAAGCACGTGTCGGTCTTCTGCCACCAGCAGGGGAGTTCCGCCGGCATTTGCGATTGCTTTGACGGCTTCGTCCACCTGTGCGGCAAGTCGATAGCCGCTTGGAGCGCAGTACTTAAGAATTGCGTCAGGCGCTCCTTTGCGGATTTCGCGGCCATCGAGATCGACGCCTGACATCCGCGTCGTCGCCGAAAATGGAATGAAGGTTGCCGCAACGGAAGATAGCTCGCGCCCGCGCAACCCATATTTTTCTTTCGCGAGCACCACGATCGACCGCCCTTCCGGCGTCTCATCTGCCAGCGAAGAAAGCTGTGCTGCGTCGGCCAGATCCTCTTCCTTCACGCCAGGCGCGGGAATCAGTTCCGTCGCTCGGCGGTTGCCCAGAGTAATCGTCCCCGTTTTATCCAGCAGCAGCGTGTCCACATCGCCAGCCGCTTCCACTGCGCGCCCGGACATCGCCAGCACGTTTCGCTGCACCACCCGATCCATCCCGGCAATGCCAATCGCCGAGAGAAGCCCGCCAATCGTCGTCGGAATCAGACAAACCAGCAGCGAGATCAGGACGAATATCGATTGCGGGCTTCCGCTATAGATCGCCATCGGCTGCAACGTCACCACCGCTAACAGAAAAATGATTGTCAGCCCGGCCAGGAGAATGTTCAGCGCGATTTCGTTGGGCGTTTTTTGCCGCTCGGCTCCTTCGACCAGCTTGATCATGCGGTCCAAAAACGTCTCGCCCGGATTTGATGTGATCTTCACCGTGATTTCATCCGAAAGCACGCGCGTCCCGCCCGTCACAGCCGAGCGGTCACCTCCAGATTCCCTTATGACCGGCGCCGATTCGCCCGTGATCGCCGATTCGTCCACCGACGCCACTCCGATCACCACTTCGCCGTCGCCCGGAATGAACTCTCCTGCCTTCACCACAACCATGTCGCTGGAACGCAACTTTGATCCCGCCACCATTTCCGTCGTTCCGTCCGCGTTCATCCGCCGCGCCATTGTCTCTGCTCGAGCCTTGCGCAGGGTATCAGCCTGCGCCTTGCCGCGTCCTTCGGCCATGGCTTCTGCAAAATTCGCAAATAACACGGTGAACCATAGCCACAACGTGATCTGCAGCGCGAATCCGACGCCGGGCAGATGACTCGCGATGTAGCGCACCAGATCCACTGTCGTGATTACCGCGCCCACTTCCACTACAAACATCACCGGATTTTTCATCAGGGTGCGCGGATTCAGCTTCAAAACCGAATCCCATAGCGCCCGGCCGATAATTCCCGATGTCCACAGCGATTTCTTTCCCATGCTTGTTCGTTCGCGCATCATGGCTTTAAAAAACCTTTCCGGCGTGCATCAACAGGTGTTCTAGGATCGGACCCAGACTGAGAGCTGGGAAAAAAGTCAGCGCACCCACGATCAAAATTACGGATACGAGAAGAACGCTGAACAGTGGCGTCGTTACCGGAAATGTCCCCGCGGATTCCGGCACGACCTTCTTGCGCGCCAGGTTGCCGGCGATTGCCAGCACCGGAATGATCATGAAGAATCTCCCCAGCAGCATGTCGAAAGCGATGCTCGTGTTGTACCAGGGCGAGTTCCAGTTGCCGCCTGCGAATGCCGAACCGTTGTTCGCCGCGCCTTCCGTGTAGGCGTAAAGAATCTGCGACAATCCGTGCGGCCCGGGATTCGTGACCCCCGCCTTGCCGAACGACGTCACTACGCCGATTGCCGTAAATACCAGAATGACCAGGCAGAAGATCAGCACCGTCAGCATGGCCATCTTCACGTCGTAGGCTTCGATTTTTTTCCCCAAGTATTCAGGCGTGCGCCCCACCATTAGCCCAGCAATAAACACGGACAGGATTACGAATACCACGATGCCGTAAAGACCGGCTCCCACCCCGCCAAACACTACTTCGCCCAGCATCATATTGATCAGCGGAATCATTCCGCCGAGCGGCGTGTAGGAATCGTGCATCGAGTTCACCGCGCCGCAGCTCGCGTCGGTCGTCACCGTGGCCCACAGAGTGGAATTTGCAATACCGAAGCGCACCTCCTTGCCTTCCATGTTGCCGCCGCTTTGAGTTGTGCTTGCAGCCTGGTTGATGCCCAGCACGGCGAACTGCGGATTGCCGCGCTGCTC
>JBAWGF010000245.1:0-16614 GCA_049592615.1 Candidatus Acidiferrales bacterium | reverse complement strand
CGATGGCACCTCCGTCTTGCATTGCGGGGGATTATACTCCGAAACTCCGATCGAGGGTTTACTTGCCCCGCGTTCCAATTGCTGCGAGAATTTTCCCGCAAGCCGCTCAATGGGAGGGGTGCCCATTCAAATCGTCGGCAGAATCGGCCTTCGTCGTGCCGCCCGGAAGGGTATTGCTGTAAGTCCGCGTGCGGCGGAGGGTGCGCGTCTTTGAGCCGAGTCAACCTGGTCATCCTGTGGCACATGCACCAGCCTCAGTACCGCGACCCATCGACGGGGAAATACCTGCTTCCCTGGACGCGCTTGCACGCGCTGAAGGACTACTGGGGCATGGTGAAAATCCTCGGAGAGTTTCCCGGCGTCCATGCGACGTACAACTTCGTGCCGCTGCTTGCGGCGCAGATTGAGGAGTACGCGAGCGGCAAATTCCGCGAGCCGTGGTTCGATCTCGCGTTCGCGCCGGCGGATACGCTGAAACCGGAGCAGCGGCGCGAGATTCTCGACCGCGCATTTCAGGTGAACGAGCAATTCCTCTGGCGTTGGCCGAGATTCCTCGAATTGCACTCGCTGCTTCGTTCGGGCGGCGCGGAAGCGTGCATCGCTCAATTCAACGCACAGGACTGGCGCGATCTCCAATTGCTCTCGCAAATCGCGTGGATGGATGAGGAGTATCTGGCGAAAGATCCGGTCGTCTCCGCTCTTTCTCTCAAAGGAAGGGATTACACGGAAGAGGACAAGGCGGCACTGCGGGAGAAGCAGCTCGAATTGCTCGGAGCGGTGTTGCCGGAATACCGCCTCGCGGCGGAGCGCGGGCAAATCGAAATCTCGACGACGCCGTACTATCACCCGATTTTGCCGCTCCTCTGCGACACGGATATCGCCCGCGTTGCGAACCCGCACACGCCGCTTCCGCATCCGCCTTTTCAATATCAGGATGACGCGAGGGAGCAACTTCTGCGCGCGCGCCATTACCACGAACGCGTTTTCGGGAAGCCTCCGGTGGGACTGTGGCCCTCGGAAGGGTCGGTGTCGGACCAGGCGCTCGAAATCGCGATGGACCTGGGGTTTCAATGGTTCGCCACGGATGAAGGCGTGCTTGGGCGGACGAGGAACGTCGGCTTCTGGCGCGACGCTTCCGGGATTCCGCAAAATGCAGCGGACCTTTATTCGCCGTGGCGGCTCGAGCGCGGCAAGTGGGGCATGAGCGGGTTCTTCCGCGACCATTATTTGTCGGACCTGGTGGGATTCGTTTACAGCCGGATGAGCGCCAACCTTGCCGCGGCGGACCTTCATGCGCGGATCAAAGCAATCGGCGAGCGCATGCCGGCGGGAAAAACTGCGACGGTGAGCGTGATCCTCGACGGCGAAAATGCCTGGGAATATTACGCGGGCAACGGGCGCGATTTTTTGCGGGAGTTCTACAAGCGAATCGAGGCCGACCCGGAAGTTTTTCCGCTCACGGTAACGGAGGCGATTGCGGCGGCAGGCGAGCAGCCAAAGCTCCAGGGAATTTTCCCGGCGTCGTGGATCAATGCGAACTTCGACGTGTGGATCGGCCACGCAGAAGACGTCCGCGCATGGGAGTTGCTGCGCGATGCGCGGGGAGCCTACGACCGGGCGGTTCAGAAGACGGCGTACAGCGGCGCGGCGACAGTGGCGCAACTGGCGCGGGCGTATGAAGCGGTTCTCGCAGCCGAAGGAAGCGACTGGTGCTGGTGGTATGGGCCGGAGCACGCGTCGGCAAATGATCTGGAGTTCGACGAACTCTATCGCAAGCATTTGAGCGAGATTTATGAAGCCATCGGAGAAATTCCGCCGACGGTGCTTTCGACTCCGATCAAGCGCGCGCCGGACCGCGCGCGCCGCGTGCCGCCGATGACGTACCTGAAAGTGAAAGTGGACGGGCGCGAGAGCACGTACTTCGAATGGCTCGGCGCGGGGCTTTATTCCACCGACCGGCGAACCGGGGCGATGCATGGCCGGAGCTTTGTCCTCGGAGACATTCACTACGGATTCGGGCCGAATAATTTCTTCATCCGCGTGGACCTCATCCCGGAAGCGATCGCGGAAATTCCGCAATTCCAGTTGCACGTGACGATGTGGGATTCGCGCGAGATGCGCGTTACGCTGAGCATCGCGAAGGGAAAGCTGACCGGATGCGTCGTCGAGCAGAGCGGAGCGTGCCTGCTGCATCCGGAGACGATCGTGTCTGCGGCGTACGGGACAATTCTGGAATTGAGCATCGCTCGCGAGGTGTTCGATCTACACAACCGGCGGGAACTTTTGCTGAGCGTGGCGCTGTGGGAGGGTGGATTGCCGGTGGATATCCTTCCGCTCGAAGGAATGCTGGAAGTAGCGCTCGGAGAAGACAACTTCGCCTGGGCTCCCGAGCATTGAAATCCCACCCGTCGCCGCGCCGGGTAACATTACATACAAGTATTGACATTTGTAATCCACAGCGCGATAGTCTGCGCAACCCCTTTCAGCAGGCTGTAAACAACCAGAACTAGCACCCATTGGCACGGCGAAGTTCGCGCCGCGCGAGAGTGAAACGAGAACTGCGTTCTCGCCACCCGTGGAGGGCCTAATGCGAATGAACTGGTGTGCAATTTGCCTGCTGGGATTGGCCGGAGGCGCGTCGCTCCTCGGTCTGTCACCCCGACCGCTGCATCAACCGGCTTTGTCCCGCATATCTGCGAGCGCCCGTGCGACACCTTACTCGATTCCTCTCGCGTTCGAGCCGAACCTCGGGCAAGCCGAGCCGCGAGTCGAATTCATCGGGCGGGGGAATGGGATAACTGTTCTCCTGACGCGCGAGGGGATTGAATTCGTGGTGAGAAGCGGCGCACCGGGCGGCGCTGCGAACACGACACTGAAAATGCGATTTGAGAGGGACGAGCGGCATGCGGGGCGCCGCAATCGCGCAGTGCACCAATGGCGAGGCGAAGCGAGGCTGCGGAGCGAGACGAATTACTTTATTGGAAATGATCCGCGACGGTGGCGAACGCACGTCCCGCATTTTGCGCAGGCATCGGCGGCGAATGCCATTCCAGGCGTGGATGCCGTCGTGTACGGCACGGGCGAAGGTCTCGAATACGATTTCCGGCTCGCGCCGGGCACGGATGCCGGCAGACTTCGGATAAATATTTCGGGCGCCGAGGAATTCGAGCTCGATTCGCGAGGCGATCTGGTGATGCGAGCCGGCGGCAGAGAAATTCGAATGCGCAAGCCGGACGTGTACGAAGAGTTTTCAAGCGGCGCGCGAAGGGAAGTCGAGGGCGGATACGTCCCGGTGGCCGATGGACGGATCGGATTCCGCGTCGGGCCGCATCGGGCCGACGCAACGCTGGTGCTCGACCCGACGCTCACGGTTTCCTATTCCACTTTTCTCGGCGGCGCTGGGGTGGATTCGGCGAACAGCATGGCCGTCGATTCATTGGGAAAAGTTTACATCGCGGGCACGACGACATCCGCGACGACGTTCGCAGAATCGGGCGGCAAAGCCATCGGCCCGGGCGGGGGCGGGACGGACTATTTCATCGCGAAGATTGATCCGGCGGCAAGCGGCGCAAATTCGCTCGTGTACCTCACATTTCTTGGCGGGAGCGGAAGCGAAACGGGCGGGCTGATCGCCGTGGACGCGAGCGGAAACGTGGCGATTACGGGCACAACCACGTCCGCAGATTTCCCGGTGACGGACGCGAGCAAGCGGACGACCGGGTCCAACGATGTAACCGTGAGCGAGATCGACCCGACCGGCGGCAAGTTTGTTTTCTCGACGCTCTTCGGCGGGAACGGCGCCGAAGCCACGCAGAATCCGGGCGGGATCGCGCTCGACAAATCAGGAAACATTTTTATCGCAACGGACACAACTTCGACGGACTTGCCTGCGACGCCGGGCGCGTTTCAGGCGGCAAACGGCGGGGGTGTGAGCGACGGATTTGTCGCGGAATTTACGCCGGGCACAACTCCGCAATTGAGGTACTGCACGTATCTCGGCATCAATGCGCAAGTGGGAGTCACGGGCGTCGCGATTGACGCAGGAGGGAACGCGTACCTCGCAGGATTTACTTCGAACCCCGGAACCAGTTTCGCGGCGATGAATGCGTTTCAGAGCACGTATGGTGGAGATCCATTCGACGCGTTTCTGATGAAGATTCGCCCGTCGGGAAACGGGGCAGCCGATCTGGCGTATGCCACATTTCTGGGAGGCGCAAACTCGGACCAGGCGTTTGCGGTGAGAGTCGGGACGGCAATGCCTGCGACCGCATACGTGACCGGGACAACGCAATCCGTAAATTTTCCGACAGGCGGAACGGCTGCGGCATTTCAGCCGAAGCTACAGACGACAGCTCCCGGAGGGGCGAACGCGTTTTTCTCGCTGGTGGCGCAGGACGCGACGACAGGTATGACCTCGCTCGGCTACTCGACGTATCTCGGCGGATCGCAAAGCGATGCCGGACTGAGCGTGGCGTTTGCGGCGGTGAACGCAGTGTACGTCGCAGGGGAGACGACGTCGGCCAATTACCCGTGGCTCGACAATTTCCAGCCGTTCAATGGCGATCAGGCCGCATTCCTCACGAAACTCGATCCCACATCGGGCGGGACCGCGTCGCTCGTTTATTCGACTCCGCTCGGTGGAACAGCACCGGCGGGAATTTCAGCCGTGACCGCAGGTAATGCAGTCGCGCTCGACGCCGCTGGCCACGTTTACATCGCAGGGCAGACGACCGCGGCGGATTTTCCGCGGACGGCCACACCCATGAACGGCGTTCAACTGACGTGCGCGAGTTGTCAGTCGTCGCCGCCCGCGGCCGATTCGTTTCTTGTAGGAATCAGCGAGAACAGCACTGGAAGCGCTCCGAGCGTATCTTTCAATGCCACAAAATTAAATTTTGGCGGGCAAGTGGTAGGTGCGCAAAATGTGCCGCCGCAGTCCGGGGCGGTGATCAATACGGGGAGCGCATCGCTGACGATTTCAGACATCGAGCTTACCGGGAGCGCGGATTTTTCCTTTGTGGGTCAGAGCAATTGCAAGTCCGGCCCGATCGCGCCGGGAGGGAAATGCACTTTTGAAGTGGGCTTCACGCCGACGATTGTCGGCGAGGAGGGCGCGATCTTGATCGTGACGGACAACGCGCCGGGAAATCCGCAGGTGCTATCCATTGTCGGCGTGGGAGACGGGCCGCTCGCGGTGCCGTCGCCCGCAGCACTGAATTTCGGGAGCGAACCGCAAGGAGCAAAAACTGCCCCGATGACGATGAAGCTCAACAACACGGGAAATCAGCCGCTGCATATCTCAAACGTGTTGCTGGGCGGTGCGGACGCCGCCCAATTCCAGAATCAGGGCAGCACCTGCCAAGGGGGCGCCGTAGTTCCGGCCGGAGGCAATTGTTTCTACGCAGTAGCTTTCTCGCCGATCGCCACGGGAACATTCAATGCTGAGATCGATGTGTTCGACGACGCTGGTAACCTCTCCGGCGCGGAGCAGGTGATTCCTCTGACCGGCACGGGAACGCCCCCGGCGCCAATCGCAACGATTTCACCCGCGTCGCTCGGCTTTGGGAGCGAAGCTTCCGGAACGACCAGCGGAACGCAAACCGTGACGCTGACGAACAACGGGGGAGCTTCGCTGAACGTTTCGTCCATCGCGATTACGGGAAGCGATGCGCCGAATTTCGGAATCGTAACCTCCGGGAACAACCCCTGTCAGCTCTCAAACCTCTCCCTGGCGAAGGGCGCAAGCTGTACGGTCGCGGTGGACTTTGCGCCTGAGTCGGACGGCGCGAAATCCGCGAGCTTGAGTTTCACTGACGATGCAGGGGGCAGCCCGCAGCGAATCGCTTTGACGGGCACGGGTGCGACGCCCGCGATTCAGTTTTTGCCCGCAAGCTTGCCTGCTTTTGGCTCGCAATCCGTGGGCACCACAAGCGCGACGCAAACCGTTTTGCTGACCAATACCGGTAACGCGCCTCTTGGATTTCAGGGGCAGGGAATCACAATCACCGGGACGAGTGCGAAGGATTTCAAGCAGACCAATAACTGCGTTCCCGCCCTGGGAAACACTCCGCCGAACAACACGTGCATGATTCAAGTGTCGTTCGCGCCCGTGGAACCGGGAAATCTGTCCGCCGCCGTCAGCTTTGTGGACAACGCGCCGCAAAGCCCGCAGATGATTGCGCTCGCCGGTATAGCCGTTCAGCCGGCCGTCACGCTCTCGCCAACAAGCATCAATTTTGGGAGCGAGATCACGGGAACTCCGAGCGCGGCGCAGCCCGTAACCGTTAAAAACTCCGGCTCGGGGGTTCTCATCGTGACCGGAGCGAGCGTAACGGATACCGCCGATTTCAGCGTGCAAAATAATTGCACCGGAAACACTGCGCCCGGAAGCACCTGCACAATCCAAGTAACCTTCAATCCGGCGAGCGCCGGGTCGAAAAGCACAACCTTAATACTGACCGACAACGCGCCGGACAGCCCGCAGTCGATCCCCCTGAGCGGAAGCGGCACGGGTTACACGCTCGAGCCGCCGCCCATGGCGCAAACCACCCAGACGGTGAAAGCGGGCGCCACGGCGATGTATCAGCTCAGCGTCACGTCCGCCGGGTCGGGAAAATTGTCAACATCGTGCACAAGTGCTCCCACGGGCGCGAACTGCAGCATCCTTCCGCCGATGATCGACGTGACAGCAAATACTCCGGCGATGTTTCAGGTAAATGCCACGGCCCTGTCGGGCTCGGCCGGCGCATTGCGCGAGCCGATGCCGAATCCCGGCTCAAATGGGAATTGGCAGCTAATCGAGATTGCGTTTGCGGCGATGGCGATGGTCTGGATCGTGGCGTCGCGGCGGCGAAAGCTCACGATCCGCAGACTCGTACAGGTGGGCGCGCTTGCAAGCGTTGCAGTGTTCGCCTCGTGCGGAGGCGGGGGCGGTGGCGGAGCAGCGGTGAGTGTGAGCACAACATACACGCTGACGGTGACCGTGAGCACGGGCGTCGCAGGCCAAAGCCAGAGCGTCCCGCTTACTCTGATTGTGCAATAAGGCCGGTTTTGTCGCAGCGAGCCTCCAACAGTTATGGATTCGGCGCAATCGCAGCAATAGCAGTTCCCAACGATGCCTCCTCATCTGAAAATAGAACGTAAGAAGATCCGGAGGCTCCAGTGAAAAGGCTATTGTGGATCGGCGTGGGTGTCATTGTTGTTCTGGCTTCGGCGGGCGCTGGATACGCGCTGTTTCACGGCGCGCCCCCGATTCCGAAGGGGTCATCGCCCGAGCTGATCATGCTCGCGCCCCCCGACGCGAACTTGCTGGCCTTCATCGATCTCACGGCAGTACGCAAAGCTCCGGTGTGGTCGCAAATTGCCTCCGCGTCAAAGGCAGACGCCGGCAAGCCATATCAGGATTTTGTCGATAGCACGAATTTTCACATCGACACCGACCTCGACCACGTTCTCATCACGGCATCGTCCGAATCACCCGACGCAGCGTTGATCGTGCTCGATGGACGCTTCGACCAGTCGAAGATCTCGCAATTTGTAGCGACCAAGGGAATCACTTCGCATCATCAGACGGGCGATGTTTACAGCTTCTCGATGGCGCCCGGAAGCCCCATGACCGCGATGATGTTCGTCGCGCCCAGCCGGCTCGCCTTTGGTGTGGGCAAAGGAGCGGAGACCAACGTCCTGGTTCTCGCTGCGAATATTCGCGACAAGAGTTTTCAGCCGCGCGAAGACGTCGTCGAACGCGTCAAGCATGTCGGTGGCTCGCCCTTCTTCGCGGTCGGGGACATGCCCAAGACGAACGCGCTGGCCGTGGCGACCCTCTCCGGATTTGGCGGCGATGGTGTGGCCAATGCAATTCAGAGCATGTCCGGCTGGGATTTCGCAATGTGGATGGACGGCACGACTCTGCGGATGGCTCTGGAAGGCGAGTGTGCGAGCATCATGGACGCAATCAAGGTGCGCGTCGGTCTCGAAAAACTCCGATCCAAAATCAAGGCCCTTCCCACCGAGCCGAGCCGGTCAAAGTCCGACGCCTCTTCCAAAGCGGCGATGGACGCAATGGCGAGAGGATTCGATATCACGCTCGACGGAAGCTACATCCGCATGAGTCTCTCATTCACGGAAGACGATATGAAGATCATTCAGGCAGCCGCTAAAAAACCTTAATGGCGAGGTCCCGAGGCCTCGGGCCGACGGGAATGAGCGTAATCAGGCTCAACGTCTTCGCGCGGATGACGGCAAGATCGTTCGAAGCGGAGTCCACGACAAGCAGGATGTCGCCGCCGGGCGTGAGCAGGCAGGTCCGCGGGTCCTGGCCCACAGGGATCGGCCGCGATGCCAGGCGCACGTCAACCGAGATCGGAACGATCCGGCCCGCCGCGGAATCGGAAACGTAAAGAATCCCCTCGGACGCTTCCAGTGTCCCCGCCGTGGGCGACATCCCAATCAATAGAAAATCGGCGGCCTCGTTGGTCTGCGTGTTGACGATAATGAGGCCGTGAGAATTGCTCGAAGGGATGTAAAGCTCGCCGCCATCGGGCTTCAGAATCAAATCGTCGGGCGTCCCGCCCAAATTGACGTTCGCCAGCAGGTTCTTCTGCCGTAAATCCACCACGGAAACCTGGCTCGTATCGCCGGAGGTGATGAAAGCCTTCGAATTGTCGGGAAGGATCGCGATCTGCTCGGGCTGCGGTGCGACACCAATGACGGCTTGCGAAGCGAGCGTCGCGGCATCGAGCAGGGAAACGGTCGAGTCGTCGCGATTCGATACGACGACGAGGTTTCCATTGGGCGCGACGCGCGCGATCCACGGACGGCGCCCGGCGCGGGCGTGCGCCACCACCTGCCGCGTGGCGCAGTCAATCGCGATAACCGAATTCGAGCCGGAAGCGGCGACGTACGCGCGGCGGCCGTCCGGCGAAAAATCAAGGGCGTAAGGAGCCGCGCCAACCTGTATCCGCGCGATGATTTGGTTTGACTTCGTGTCGAGGATCCACGCATAGCCGCCTGCCGAGCTGACGCCCCAGATTTCGTCACGCGTGGGGTGTGCGCGGATGCCGCTCGGGCCCGCGCCGACCGAGATCGTTGCGACGCGCGAGAGTTTCACGAGATCCACGACGGTCAGCGTGCCATCCGAGGTATTGCCCACGTACGCGAAGAGATGGAGTCCGGGGCGGAGAAACGAGGGGCGAAGTTCGGACGCAATCTGTCGCGCCGCAAGGGCGGCAAGAATCGAGAGCGGGATAACGAATCGCCAATTGGGGCGGAGCTTCATGGCGCGAATCGGGAAGAAGGCACTGACGTCAGTTGATCGTCCGGCTCAAGACGCCCGCGATTTCGCGAACTTCGCGGATCAACTGCACGAATTCATCGGGCAGGATCGACTGCATGCCGTCGGATAGCGCGTGGTCCGGGTCGTGGTGGACTTCGACGAGCAGCCCATCGGCGCCGACCGCGACCGCGGCGCGCGAAAGCGGCAGAACTTTGTTGCGGCGGCCCGTGCCGTGCGATGGGTCAACGACGATCGGCAAATGGCTGCGGCGCTGGACCGCGGGAATCACGCTCAGGTCGAGCGTGTTGCGCGTGTGGTCGGAAAAAGTGCGCACGCCGCGCTCGCAGAGAATCACGTTGTAGTTGCCCTCGGACATGATGTACTCGGCCGCCATCAGGAATTCGTCGAGCGTCGCGGACATCCCGCGTTTGAGCAGCACCGGCTTTTGCGAACGCCCGGCGCGCTTGAGCAGCGAAAAATTCTGCATGTTGCGCGCGCCGATCTGGATCACATCTGCGTACCTTTCCACAAGGTCGAGCGATTCGTTGTCGATCGCTTCGGTCACAATTCCGAGGCCGTAGCGGTCGCGGACCTCCGCAAGAATTTTCAGTCCGGGCTCGCCGAGGCCCTGAAAACTGTACGGGGAAGTGCGCGGCTTGTACGCGCCGCCCCGAAACAGCCGCGCGCCCGCCGCTTTCACATGCCCTGCCACGGCGAAAGTCTGCTCGCGGGTCTCGATCGCGCACGGACCCGCGACGATGGCAACGGCGGGTCCGCCGAAAGTCACCTCGCCTAAAGGCGTCGGGATGCGGACGATGGTGTTCTCTTCTTTGATGTCGCGGCTGACCAGTTTGTAAGGTTTCGAGACGGGGATGCATTCGACGACACCGGACATGGACTCGAGCGAGCCGATATCAACCGAGCCGCTGTTGCCCGTAATGCCGATTGCCGTGCGGATCGAGCCGGGAATCGGATGCGCTTTGAGTCCCAGCGACTCGATCCGGTCGCAAACGGCGCGGACCTGCTCCTCCGTCGCGTGGGACTGCATGACAACCAGCATGAATGCCCCCGAGTGAAATGCGAGCCTGCCAGTCTACTGCATCCGCCGAGGCCGCTGCAAATGCGCCAGGAAGAATGAACAGGCGCCAACCCCCTGGAAAATCCCTCAATTTCGTATTCTCCCAAGCTCTCTGGCTATAGAATAGCCGGACCCTAGATCGGCCGGCATCCTGGGGCTGTAGTTATGGTCAACTCCAAATCGATGGCTCACTTCCTCGAGAATCAGGGCCTCTATCTCCTCATCGCTGCAGTTGTGGGCGCCATTTTCTGGGCCTTCGGATTGCCGATCAATCCGTTTACTGTCGTCCTATATTCTCTTTGTATTGGCAATCTTCTCTCGCCCCCGCTGAACCGTATGCGCTTTCTTTACGACGAAAGGTCGTTTCCCTATAACTGGCTGGTCTTCGTCTCCATCTTGTCGGGTCTGATGATTCCTGTTTACTTGATCACGAGCGTCATCGTCTGGTGGATCGCTCCACCTTTTCCGATGTCGCTCAAGAGCATGATCACGCAGGGATGGAAGTTCCCGTTCCTGGTCGTGCTCGTTTTTGGCGGCACCCGATTTGTATATAACGCGACAAAGGAACGCCTCGAGCGGCGAAACCTCGAGCTTCAGCGTTCGGTGGAAGCGGGCGCCGCGCGCCTCGAATCGCAGGAGCAGGAATTGCAGCGGGCCCAGGAAATTCAGCAGTCGTTGCTTCCCAAGGAAATTCCTCAGATCCGGGGATTCGACGTGCAAGGCGTCTGGCATCCCGCTCGAATCGTGGGCGGGGATTATTTCGACGTGCTCCGACTCGGCGGCAATCGCCTGGCGATCTGCATCGGGGATGTGGCTGGAAAAAGCATATCCGCTGCTCTGCTCATGGCAACCGTGCAGGCAACCGTCCGGGCTTTTGCGCGCGACTCGGAGAGCCCTTCGTGGGTGTGCAACCGGGTCAACAGCGTGCTGTGCGGGAACATCGCCGCGGACCGATTCGTGACCTTGTTCTATGGCGTACTCGACGCCGATGCGCGCACTTTTCAGTATTGCAACGCGGGACATCCCTATCCCATTCACGTTTCCTCGGGCTCCGTGCGGATGCTCGACCAGGGCGGTGCGGTGCTTGGCATTTTCCCAACCTGGAAGTACGAGGACTCGATTATCAAATTAAATTCAGGAGACAGATTGCTTCTTTTCACCGATGGGATTACGGAGGCGGCCGGATCAGACGGGCGCGAATTCGGCATGGACAATGTCACAACATTCGCGAAAGCAAACATCACATGTTCCGCTTCCGAGTTGAATAGCGCGCTGCTTGCGCAAGTAACAGATTTTTGCGGCGCGCAATTCCAGGACGATGTAACTCTCATCGTAATGGCTGTAAATTAGCTTGCGGCCCCGCCCGGATGGCGCAATCGCGTGAAGCGACCATCGAAGATAACTTACGAGACCGTGCGGCAAATCGGACTCGCTCTTCCGAATGTCGAGGAGGGTACCTCCTACGGCACGCCCGCGCTGAAGGTGAAAGGGAAATTGTTCGCCCGGCTGCGCGAGGACCCCGATTCGCTTGTCATCAAGATGCCATTCGACCAGCGCGAAGAGCTGATGGCTGGCGACCCGGAAACCTATTACATCACCGATCACTATCGGGAGTACCCGTATATGCTCGTGCGCCTCTCGAAAGTCCGGGTGGATGCCCTACGCGAGCTGCTTCAGATAGCCTATCGCGCAGCCATGCCGGCAAAACGCCTCCGGATTTGACTTCAAGCCGATCCTAAGTCCGCAGCGTGCGGATCTGCCGCATGATTCGCCCCGCGTTAATTCTATGACTTGTTCCATTTCGCACAGATTGTTTGACTCCTCTTTTGGTTAAATCGGCATGGAATCTCAGAGCCTATGAAGTTACAACAAATGAATGCGAGGCAATTTGGTGCCGTTCAGAACTAATATGAGTGGGAAAGCTCTTCGAGGCGCAAAAGCGGTCCAACGGACCAACGTCGACGGAAAACAAGTAACGAACAGAGTTCTTTTGGCAACGCCCGACAATGAATACGAATTGATGCGACCTGACTTGACCTATGTCGACCTGCCGCATCATCTCAGCCTTCATGAGCCGACGCAAAAGATCGAGTTCGTCTATTTCCCGAACCGGGGAATGGTTTCACAAGTTGTGGTGACCAAAGACGGTCGAACTGTAGAAGTGGGCGTGGTGGGGAAGGAGGGCTACGTCGGGGCGGGATTGGCGGCCGGCTTGAGCAGAAGTTCCGTACGCGAAATAGTCCAAATCCCCGGCGATGGCTTCCGAATGTTGGGGAGTGCGCTCGAACGAATTCTGCGGTCCGCCCCGCAATTGCAGATGATATTAAACAGGCACACGGGGCTTCAAGGAATGCAAGTGGCGCAGACCGCGGCGTGCAACCGGCTGCACGATATTCAGCAGCGTCTCTCGAGGTGGCTGCTGATGACTCAGGATCGAGTGGATTCCGGAGTGCTTCCGATCACCCACGATTTTGTTGCGACCATGATGGGTACCGACCGATCCACTGTGAGCTTGGCAGCGTCCGTGCTTCAAAAAAAGGGAATCATAGAATACGTCCGAGGCGCAGTGAAGATTGTGAACCGCAGGAAGCTCGAAAAATCCGCTTGTGAGTGTTACGGCGTGATTCAGCAGTTCGAGGATGACCTCGGATTGAGATAGAAATTCTTTCCAGCGTTGGACACCCCACAGACAGCAGCCCTCTGCTACCGGTAATCTCCAGTGCTTTTCAGCTTGGTTTTGATGTGCGTTCAAAGAGTTATGCCTTGTGCAAAGGCTTGCCTCGGGCAAGGCGAGAGGCAGCTTTTGGCGCAGCAGTTGCTCTCGAGGAAACCAATGCTGCGCCATCTTTCACAAGAGCACAGCCGCACCAAATCGCGAGGTGTGCCATGGAAGCGAGGCATCGCAGAATGGTCTGGGTCGAAAGACAGACTTTTCATGGGTGGGCTTGCACGGAATGCGCATGGGTGTTCAACGCGTCAGGGCCGGTCGTTGGCAACACAATTGACGAAATGAAAATGCTTTATGAACAGCAGCGCGACAAAGAGTTCGCATCTCACATCTGTGCCGCGCACCCGAGAGCCACAAAGAATCCACGTTAGCCAGATTTCTCGCGGGCTAAATGCTTACTGATTCTCGTATTCATGCAAAGTATCTGCCCATCCAAGCACGATCGCAAAGCGGCGAACATGAAATTTCCGACAGCCGAAGCACAAATGAGCCGATGGCAGACCTAAGAGATTCCGAAATAATATCGAGTCTTGCCCTGCTCGGTTTGCTCGATTTGTTGCGAAGAGGCGCTACCATGGAACCCCCTTTCGACATTCTGAAGAAGATAGACGTCGTGAATTTCGAATGGGTTGAAGTCGTTCGAGATTTGCGAACCGCTGGGGCCAGGATCAAAGAACTACAAGCGTGTTCGCCAGGCGAATACGTCGTCTTCAGCCGGCGCACCCAACAGATTGTTGCGAGATTCAACGCTCTGATGGGGGGCGAGAGAGAGACTTGAAGTGTTTGTCTTGCGATAGGCGTACTTTCCAACCGCTCTTTGCTTCGTTTGCGCAAACGCAGCGTTTCCTATAAAATGACGGTTTCAACGCGCGCAGGCTAAGCCGAAGTGAATCGCTGTTGCGGCCCGGCCTTGCCTGGCTGTTCGAAACCCTGAGGGAATGGCGGAAGAACAACAGAGAAGTAGCCTGATATACGACGCCGCCGACGAATACCGCCCGGAACCCCCTCCCGCACCTGAAATTCCTGCCTGGAAAGACGGAAGCATCCGCATCGGAATCCATACCTCCATCGCCGGAGATATTGTCGGCGCTCTCGAAATTGCGCACAATCTCGGCGCGAACGCGCTGCAGATTTTTTCCTCGAGCCCGCGCATGTGGACGCGCGGCTCTTCGCGCATTTCAGAAGCCGACGCGACGCGGTTTCGCGAAAAACGAAATGCACTGGGGCTTGGGCCTCTCGTCATCCACGACAATTATTTGATCAATCTCGCGTCGCCGAATCCGGTGCTGAAGACGCGTTCGGTGCAGGCATTCCATCAGGAAATCGTGCGGGCGCTTGCGCTCGGAGCGGATTATCTGGTGGCGCATCCGGGAAGCGGGCGCGAGAGCGGAAAAGATGCCGCGGTATCGGCGATTTCGCAGGGTTTGAAACAGGCCGCGCGCGGTCTGAAACTCGGCGGCCTGCAAATCCTGCTCGAGAATACCGCCGGGCAGGGAACTTCGGTGGGTTCACGATTCGAGGAATTGAGAGCGATCCTCGATGCATGCCCGGAATTGCCGCTGGGCGTTTGCATCGATACGGCGCACACGTTTGCGGCGGGATGGGACATCCGCACGGCGGAGGGCCTCGAAAAAACGCTTCGGGAAATGGACCGGACGGTCGGGCTCGCGCGCGTCTTGGTGATCCACGTGAACGATTCGAAGACGCCGCTCGGCTCGCACGTGGACCGGCACGAAAATATCGGAAAAGGTAAAATTGGACTCGAGGCGTTCGGCCGAATCCTGAACCATCCGCTGCTCGCGGGCCGCGCGTTTATTCTCGAGACGCCGATCGACAAGCCCGGCGACGACCGCAGAAATGTCGCAGCACTATGGAAGTTGGTTGGCAGACAATTGCCGTGCGGGCGCGCTCGCGTCGGGATGAACCCGCGAAAACACAGGGCGCGTGCGAGACGAAAAGCTTCTTAACGAAGGGAACGCAGAGAAGTTACGGAGAGGGCAGATTGGGCGAATACGACCCGCAGCGGATCGAAGCGAAGTGGCAGAAAATTTGGGAGGAGCAGCGCGCGTTTGAAGTGACCGAAGACGCGGCGCGCAAGAAATATTACTGCCTCGAAATGCTGCCCTATCCCTCCGGCACGCTGCACATGGGCCACATGCGAAATTACACGATCGGCGACGCCGTGGCGCGCTACAAGCGCATGTGCGGTTTCAACGTGCTGCACCCGATGGGCTGGGACGCTTTCGGCTTGCCCGCCGAAAACGCGGCGATCAAGAACGGAATTGATCCGCGCGAGTGGACTCAGACGAACATTGAAGAATTCCGGCGCGTTCTGCGGCGCTTTGGATTCAGCTACGATTGGACGCGCGAGATTTCCTCTTGCGAGCCGGAATACTATCGCTGGAACCAGTGGTTTTTCCTTCGCATGCTCGAAAAGGGAATCGCATTCCGGAAGAAGAGCAAAGTGAACTGGTGTCCGGATTGCGCGACCGTGCTCGCGAACGAGCAGGTAATCGACGGCTACTGTTGGCGCCATGAAACAACGCTCGTCGAGGTGAAGGAACTCGAACAGTGGTTCCTGCGCATCACCAAATATTCGGACGCGCTGCTCGAAGACATGAAGCAGCTCGAAGACGGCTGGCCCGAGCGCGTCCTCACGATGCAGCGCAACTGGATCGGGAAGTCGCGCGGCGCTCGCGTGCAATTCGATGTGGCGCAGGCGCCCGGCGTGAAGCTCGAAGTCTTCACCACGCGCATCGACACGATTTACGGCGCCGCCGCGATCGTGCTTTCTTCCGGGCATCCGCACCTCGACGCGTTGCTCGAGGGCGTGCCGGGACGCACCGCGATGGAAATGCAGCTCAAGACCATGCGGCAGAAAAGCATGCGTCCTGCCGACGTCGCCGCCGCTGAAAAAGTGGGATTCTTCACGGGCCGCTTCGCCGTGAATCCGTTTTCCGGCGAGCACCTGCCGATCTGGATTGCGAATTTTGTCCTCGCCGAATACGGAACGGGCGCCGTGATGTGCGTCCCGGCCCACGACCAGCGCGATTACGAGTTTGCCGAAAAATATCATCTGCCTGTAAAAATCGTCGTGCAGCCGCTCGACGGACCCACGCTGCGACTCGATCGCATGAGCGAAGCGTCCACCGAATACGGCAGGCTCGTCGAATCGGGCCCGTATTCCGGATTGACGTCCGAGCAGGCGCTTGCGAAGATGGCGGCCAACGCAAAAACAAAAAGCTTCGGCGAAGCGCAAACAACCTACCGGTTGAAAGATTGGGGCATCTCGCGCCAGCGATATTGGGGCACGCCGATCCCCGTCGTCTATTGCGAGAAAGACGGAATTGTCGGAGTGCCGGACGATCAACTTCCCGTGCGCTTGCCAGAAAATGTGACGCTGACAGGCCAAGGTCAATCCCCGCTCGCGGGCGCGCCCGACTTCGTCAATACGAAATGTCCGAAATGCGGCGGCCCGGCGCGGCGCGAGACCGACACGATGGACACGTTCTTCGATTCGTCGTGGTATTTCTA
>JBAWGF010000244.1:0-6729 GCA_049592615.1 Candidatus Acidiferrales bacterium | reverse complement strand
CACCACGGCCGTGCCGATCAAAACCGGTTTGGCCGAGGCCTTGAACGTATTGCCCGCGCCATCGTTGGCTTCGAGCAAATCTTTCGCGCGCTCGAAGTTCACGTCCATGCTGTAATCTCTCTTGAGTTCCGACTTGATGTTCGGAAGCGTTTCGATCAGCGAAAGTTCAAACACGGATTGCGCGTTGTCCGTTACCGGCCCATACGAATCCACCGCGATCGTCACCGGACCCATTCCCAAAAAGCCGAACGCCACGAGGCCGAACGCAAATACGGGCGCCGCAATCATCAGGTTTCCGAGCCCCGCGTTGCTGACGAGATATCCGATGCTCATCAGCGTGACCATCGCGAGTCCCAGGTAATAGCCGGAAAAATTGCCCGCCACGAAGCCCGAGAGAATTCCGAGCGACGCGCCGCCTTCTCGCGCCGACGCGACAACCTCGCGGACGTGGCGCGAATCGACCGACGTGAAGACCTTCACCAGCTCCGGAATCACGGCGCCCGCCAGAGTTCCGCACGAGATGATCGTCGCGAGCTTCCACCACTGCGTCGTGTCGCCGCCGAGGTCCGGGACGATGTAGCAGGAGATGAGGTAAGTCAGCGCAATAGAAACCACCGACGTGATCCACACGAGCGACGTCAGCGGCGCTTCGAAATTCATTTCGTCCGCATTGGCGAAGCGCGCTTTGGCAATGGCGCCGTTGAGGAAGTACGCCGCCCCGCTGGCAACCAGCATGGCGATGCGCATCACGAAAATCCAGACCAGCAATTGTACCTGCACAGTCGGAGTCTTCACGGCCAACAGAATGAAGGTAATCAGCGCGACGCCGGTGACGCCGTAGGTTTCAAAGCCGTCCGCCGTCGGGCCCACCGAATCGCCCGCGTTGTCTCCCGTGCAATCCGCGATCACACCCGGATTGCGCGCGTCGTCTTCTTTGATCTTGAAGACGATCTTCATCAGATCGGAGCCGATGTCGGCGATCTTCGTGAAGATGCCGCCGGCGATTCGCAACGCTGCCGCTCCGAGGGATTCGCCGATGGCGAAGCCGATGAAGCACGGACCGGCGTACTCGCCCGGTACGAACAGCAGGATCAACAACATCATCAGCAATTCGACGCTGATCAACATCATGCCGATGCTCATCCCGGCTTCGAGCGGAATGTGATAAATCGGATAAGGTTTCCCGCGAAGCCCCGCGAACGCCGTGCGCGAATTCGCGAACGTATTCACGCGAATTCCGAACCATGCCACTCCGTAGCTCCCCGCAATTCCGACGAGGCTGAACATCAGGATGATGGGCAGTGTGGTCGAGATGGGCTTGCCCGGAACGGGCGCCAGCACGCCGAAATAAAGCACGATCACGACGGCGATGAACAGCCACAGGAGAAGCAGGAATTTTCCCTGCGTGATGAGATACGTCTTGCACGTCTCGTAAATCAGCTCGGAGATTTCGCGCATCGAGCGGTGCACCGGGAGGTTCTTCAACCGGGTGTAGATCACCAGGCCAAAAGCCAACCCGAATATGCAGAAGAAAATTCCGAACAGCAGCAAGCGGTGGCCGTCGATGCCGAGAAAATTGACCTGCGACAAATCAGGGAGCTTCAGACTGGCCTCGCCACCCGGAGTTTCCGGCCCGGTCTGCGCCCGAACGGCGGCTGCGCCCAATGATAGAAAAGCCATGACGGCCGCGAAAATTTTTGCGACGCGATTTCCGAGCGATGCTTCGCTCGTTTTCGTGGAACTCGTGAGCCGGCTGCTCATCAGCATTCCTCCATCGAAATTACGCTCACACCCCTGAACTCGTGAACTCCTGCCACCGATGACATTCTTCCTCCGGATAGAGACTCCTTGAACGGGAGCCTTCAGACTGCGAGAAATTGCAGCACGGAACCAACTTTTCTAGCAGGATTCGCCGCTCCCGTCAAGAAAAGAGGGCTGTTGGGAGCGAGTCAGTTTTCGATAATGCGGCGATTCGTCCAAGTGGATGGCGGCGTATCGTGTTTTCGGTCACTTCCGAGCAGATGACTATCCGCCAAAAACCGAAAAGTGGAGTACTCGTGCGATCGGCGAGACGGCATAATTATAAGCTTTACAGTGCAAAGTACTTTTTGTAGAATTACGCCATGTCCCGGCCGCGCACTCTCTCCGACTTCCCAAATCCTGGCCGGAAGTTTCCCGCCTTTGCCAGGCGCTTCATCAAAGGCCTCGCGGCACTGGCCATCTTCGCTGTCGTCGGTCTGACGATGCTGCTCGCTTTACTCTGGCGGGAGCACAAAACGGAAATCACGTTGCCGGTGCCCACTGGTCACTTTGCCGTCGGGAGGACGACGTACACATGGGTCAACAACGCGGAGACGGACGAATTGGCGCCGTCCCCGGGAGCGAAGCGGGAGGTAGTGGTTTGGATCTGGTACCCTGCGACGGCTGCGACAGCCGCAGCGCCGGTGGAATATCTGCCCGAGCCGTGGCGGTTGGCCCTTAAGCAATACTCAGGTGTCCTGATGAGTCAATTTCTTACGCGAGATTTGTCGCTGGTCCAGGCTCATAGCACAACTGATCCGGACATCTCGCCAGTGCAGCGCTCCTATCCAGTCGTGATCATGCGGACTGGCGGCGGAGCTTTGACCACAGACTTCACGACTCTCGTTGAGGATCTGGCAAGTCACGGCTACATCGTCGTGGGCTTCGACGCGCCTTACAGAACCATCGTCGTTGTCTTTCCGGACAAACGCATAGTGACTAGACCTCCAGCGAATGATCCCGAAAATCTTCCCGGCGACCAGCAGGATCGTCTGATCAACAGACTTCTGGCCATGTGGACCAGCGATACGAAATTTGTGGTGGGCCAATTGGAGCACCTGAACGCCGGTGATCCATCCGGCAAGTTTACGGGTCGGCTAAATATGCAGCGGCTCGGTATGTTTGGGCATTCGTTCGGCGGCGCAACGGCATTGCAATTCTGTCACGACGATCCCCGGTGCAAGGCGGGGATCGATATCGATGGCGCTCCCTACGGCAGCGTCGTTCAGGAGGGTCTCAAACAGCCATTCATGTTTATCCTCAGCGACCACGGTCGCGAACGGTCAGATCCGGCTGGCAAACAGGTTCTTGCCAACATCCAATCCATTTACGACCGCCTTCCGAGCGGACGGCTATTCATAACCATTCGCGGGGCAAATCACTTTAGCTTCAGTGACCAGATGCTGCTGAAAAGCCATTATATTATAGGGCTGCTGCGCATATTTGGATTCGGCGGCCTGGACGGGCGCCGCGGACTCACCATTACTGCCGAGTATGTGCATACGTTCTTCGACGTTTATCTGAAGGATGCACCCGCCGCCTCCCTCGACAAGCCGTCGCAACTCTATCCCGAAGTTCAATATGTCCTTCAGTAGCCGGAGCTTGAGCTTCCGAGAACGCGGAAGTAATCCACATGCCTGAAAATCGAGCCTATTGGAAACTGAGCCGCCACCGGTCGTTCGCAGCGCGTTCGGACGGACGGTAAGCCTGCTGCTAGAGATCTGCTTCGAATTTCTTGGCGAGGGGCTTCGGCGCGGTGTTGAGCCAGGCTGCAACGAGCGCGTTGCGCAACGCCTCCTTCGTGGCCGTTTTCAAGTGCACCTGCGTGGCGCCGCGGCTGCCCCAGCCGCCCTTCACGGGCGCAAACATCTTGGGATAGTCCGCGACGCATTCCGCCTGCTGTTCCGGCGTGAGCTTCACCATTCCCAAGCCTCGCTGCGGGTACATCAGCGTCGCAAAAATCTTTCCGCACACGCGAAAATCCGGGTGTCCCATGTGCTCACCCTCGGCAGTCTCCGGGAAATCGAGAGCCAAGCGGCGAAAATCTCTGGAAGTCACAGGCGAATCTCCGTTGCAGCAACCTGCGTACGATAGCACGGGTGGATGGTCGAATTAACAGCGTCTCGAACGGCCTATTGCGGCTGCGTGGGATTGCCCAGCGGGACGTCAAAAAATATCAGCGGCTTGTTGGTGGGAATCTCGACCAGGTCGGGAACGTAGAGGCTCGCATTCTCCACCAGCTTCATCTGTCGCGCCAGATTGAAGAAAAGGAAACCGTGAATCGCCGCCATCGGCGGGAGAATGTCCGCATCAAGCGCGAACGGCCGCAGGATATCCGCGAGCTTGTCCGTCTTTTTGTCGCGGCTCGGCAGCGGAATACCGCCCGGCAGGCGCCGCCGTTGCACATTGGGAGCGCCCGGGTGCGCGATCAAGTCGGCAACTTCGATTGGCGTGAGCCAATCAATATCCTGCCGCCCGGTATTCGGATAGCGCACTTCGAGCTGGATCGTGTCCAGCTTGAGGCGGATCGGCTGATCCGTTTCGTTCCGGATGAAGACTTCGAGCGGCAGAACGCCCGCATCGAGCGGATTTGCCTTGCCGAATTTATCCTTGGCTCGCGCGAGGTCTGTGTACGGATCGATCGAGACGGTAACGCCGTCGTGCCGGTCGTGCGCGAGGGGTCTTCCGGGCGTTGGCGCGGGGCTCGACTGCGCGAATACGCTCGCGCAAACCAGCGACAGCGCAGCCATCACAGCAAAGAGTCGCATAAATTTCCGCCTGCTTTTGCGATGCCCATATCCCGCTGGAAGTTGTGCGTGTTTCGCGCCCGCTGCCACTATAATACCTTCTTTGCGCGTGGAAGCCAGGCGGGGTGACGCGCGATTCGCCTACCCAATGTATTTCCTCTATCGCATCTTAACGGCAGCGGGGATGTTCGTTCTGGCGCCGTACTTCGCTCTGCGAGGCTGGCGCCGCGGCGAACGCTCGCAGGCCTTGCGCGAACGCCTCGGCAGCCTGCCGCGAGACATCTCGGCGCGCGCAGCTGCCACATCCGCGCCCGGGAGCGCCGCCGTCTGGATCCACGCGGTTTCTGTCGGCGAGGTCCTCGCAGCCGCGCCTCTCCTAGAAGGGCTCAAGCGGCGCTTTCCCGGGCACGCCGTCTTCGTCTCCACCACGACCGAGACGGGCCAGCGTCTTGCGCGCGAGAGGCTGCCCTCCGCCGACGGCATTTTCTATTTTCCACTCGACTGGGTGGTGCCCGTGCGCCGCGCGCTCCGCGCGATTCGACCCGCGATGGTCATCATCATGGAGACGGAAATCTGGCCTAACTTTCTTCGCGAGGCGCGCTTCCGCGAAATTCCAGTCATCTTTGCGAACGCGCGCATTTCCGAGCGCTCGTTCGCGCGCTTCAAGCGTTGGAGATTTCTCGTCGGCGAATTCTTTGCGCGCACTCTTCTCGACGCCGAATTATTTCTCGCGCAGACCGCGGACGACGGCGCGCGCCTCCGCGAAATGGGCGCGCCCGAAGATCGCATCGAGGTGACCGGCAACCTGAAGTACGACGCGGAGCCGCCGGCCATCGGCCGCTTTGGCGCATGGCTCGACTCGCAAATCCGCCAGCAGGAGCGCTGGCCCGTCGTCGTGGCCGGGAGCGTCGTCGCGGAAGAAGAGGAAGCCGTTTGCGCTGCTTACGACATCGTGCAGCGCCAGTGGCGCCGCGCTTTGTTGGTTCTCGCTCCGCGCAAGCCCGACCGCTTCGACGCGGCGGCCGGTATCGTTGCGGCTGGCGGCTGGCGAGTGGTTCGCAGGAGCCGGCTGGACAGCGCGTCCTCGCTCGACGAAAATGCGGACGTGCTGCTGCTCGATTCCATCGGCGAGCTTGCGGGCCTCTATTCACTCGCCGATGCCGTGTTCGTCGGCGGCTCGCTCGTGCCGGCGGGAGGTCACAACATACTCGAGCCGGCTTGGTTTTCGCGGCCGCCGGTCTTCGGCCCTTCGATGGAAAATTTCAGCGAGATGGCCGCGCAATTCCTCGCAGCCCACGCGGGAATCCAGGTTACGAGTGGCGCGCAGCTCGGCAAAGTCTGGGTGCAGTTGATCGAAGACAACGCGATTCGAGAACGCATGGGCAAGGCCGCACGAAAATTTTCCGAGCGGAATCGCGGCGCAACCGCTCGCTCCCTTGAACGCATCGCCCGCGTTCTCGACGCGCAAACGCAAGGAACACCCAAGTGACGCTCTGGGAATCGCTCCTCTGGCCGCTCTCGGTGCCCTATGGCGCCGTCACGCATCTCCGCGCGCGCGCGTATCGCAAAGGCATTCTTAAGCAGCGCCACCTCGATGGCGCTGTCATCAGCGTCGGAAATCTGACGGTCGGAGGCACCGGCAAGACGCCAATGGTCCTCTGGATCGCCGAGTGCCTCGTCGGCGAAGGCAAGCGCGTCGGAATCCTCACGCGCGGCTATCGAGGCACAGCGGCTCGATCCGAGACTGGCGGCAAGCCCGGCAGCAGCGAAGTCACGAGCGATGAAGTTCAAATGCTGAAAGACCGGCTTGGCGAGGCAGTCGAGTTCGGCGTCGGCCCCGATCGCTTCGAAGAAGGCAAGAAGCTCGCCGCGCGCGGCGTGAAGTGGTTCATTCTCGACGACGGCTTCCAACATCTTGCGCTGGCCCGCAATGTGGACGTCGTCGTGATTGACGCAACAAACCCGTTCGGTGGCGGCCATCTGCTCCCCGCCGGACGCCTGCGCGAATCGCGGACGTCGCTCGTTCGCGCGGACATCATCGTTATCACGCGGAGTCACCATGCCCCGGCAATCGAAGCTGCGATCCGGCGCGATTCCGACGCTCCCATTTTCTACGCTCGAACCGAGCTGGATTCCGTTCGCGGCGTCTGGACCGAGCGGCTCGGCGACGAGGAAGCACGCC
>JBAWGF010000243.1:0-5854 GCA_049592615.1 Candidatus Acidiferrales bacterium | reverse complement strand
ACCCAGTATTCGTCATTGGGCGCGTAGATCGTAGAGACCTGCCGCTGGCCGTAGGCCGTGTAGAGCGCGTCTTCAACCTGCTGCGCCGTGACGCCAAGCGCCGAGGCTTTGTCGCGGTCGATGTTCACGTTCACTTGCGGATTCTTGATCAGGAGATCACTTGTGACGTCCTGGAGGCCGGGAATCTTGCGCATCCCAGCTTCGAAATTCGTGGCGTCGCGATACAACTCCACCGTGTCCGGACTTTGCAGCGTGATCTGATACAGACTCTTCGTGAGCTGGCCGCCAATGCGGATGGGCGGCAGGTTTTGCATGTAAACGTTGATGCCGGGAATGGTTGCGAATTTCGGGCGCAGCTCCTGAATCACTTCATCGATATCCGGATGATGCCAAAAGAGCGGTGAAATCCCGCGCAGGATGCTGCCGATGACGGGAACGCCTCCATACCTCTGTTCAAGAGCGAGCATCTTCTGACTCGGAATCTTGGGCCGATTCTCGCGATCCTTCAGGTGAAAAAACAAAATTCCGGAATTACTTGCGGTGTTGGGCCCGCCCAAGCCCGAGAAAAAGTCGAGAGTGTTTGGATCCTTTATCGCAATCTGGTTCAGCATCAACTGATGCTCTTTCATGGAATCGTACGAAATTCCCTGCGCCGCTTCTGTAAAGGCAAAAATCTGGGAATTGTCTTCGCTCGGCAGGAAACCCTTCGGGATAGCGTTGTATTGAAAAACCGTGATGACGAGGAGAATTCCGGACGTCACCATCACGAAGACGCGATGGCGCAAAGACCACTGAAGCGAAACGTCATAGAGATCCCGCGTGCGATCGAAGAATCGCTCGAGCGCCATATAAACGCGGCCGTGCTTCTGATCGTGCTGCGACCGGATGAACCGGCTGCAAAGCATCGGTGTAAGTGTGAGCGAAACAAAACCGGAAACGAGAATTGCCATCATGATGACAACGGCAAACTCGTGCAGCAATCGACCCATGATTCCGCCCATGAAGAGGACGGGAATGAACACCGCGGCGAGCGACAGCGTCATCGAAATGATCGTAAACCCGATTTCCCTCGAGCCGTTCAGCGCCGCTTCGAGAACGCCTTCGCCCATCTCGATATGGCGCACGATGTTTTCGAGCATCACAATCGCGTCGTCCACCACAAAGCCCACGGAAAGCGTGAGGGCCATCAACGATAAATTGTCGATCGTGTAGCCCAGCTCGTACATCACGGCAAATGTGCCGATGATGGACATCGGCAAAGCAATGCTGGGAATGAGCGTGGCGGAAATATTGCGGAGAAAGAGAAAAATCACGAGGACCACGAGAATGATCGCAAGAAACAAAGTGAACCGCACGTCGGCGACGGATCGCCGGATGGATACGGAGCGGTCGTACAGAATCTGCATCTTCACGGACGGCGGAATAATCGCGCGAAACTGCGGCAGCAACTGTTTGATCGAGTCAACCACTTCAACCGTATTTGTCCCCGGCTGGCGCTGAATGGCCAGCACGACCGACCTCGTATCGTTCCACCAGTTCGCGATCTTGTCGTTCTGCACGCTGTCGAAGACATTTCCCAGTTCTTCGAGGCGCACCGGCGAGCCATTCCGGTATGCGACAACGAGCGGGGCGTATAGCGATGCGCGCGTGAGTTGGCCGTTGGCCTGCACGGTGAACGACCGATGCTCTCCGTACAACGTGCCGGTGGGGAGATTCACGTTGGCGCTTTGCACGGCCGCATTGACTTCATCAATGCCGATTTGCCGTGTGGCGAGTGCCTGCGGGTCGAGCTGAATCCGCACGGCGTACTTCTGCGAGCCATACACCTGCACCTGCGCTACGCCGCTCACCATCGAGATTCGTTGTGCAAGCAGGGTCTCGGCATACTGATCCACCGTGTACAGCGGGAGAGACTGCGAGCCCATCGCGATGTACAGGATCGGCTGGTCCGCGGGATTCACTTTGTTGTACGTCGGCGGCGTGGGCATGTTCGGCGGGAGCTGCGGCGCGGCCCGGGCGATGGCTGCCTGCACGTCCTGCGCGGCGCCATCGATATTGCGGCTCAGCGTGAATTGCAGAGTGATTTGCGAGGCGCCGAGCGAGCTCGACGAAGTCATCGAATCGATACCGGCAATCGTGGAAAATTGTTTTTCGAGCGGCGTTGCGACGGCCGAAGCCATCGTGTCGGGGCTTGCTCCGGGCAGGGTGGCGGTTACAAGAATCGTCGGATAATCGACGTTGGGCAAGTCGCTGACGGCGAGCGCGCGATATCCCAGGACCCCGAACAACAAAATGGCCGTCATGACAAGACTCGTCATCACTGGCCGACGAATGAATAGTTCAGCAATTCTCATAGACGAAGCCTACTCACCACCGCCGCTCGTTCGAACCTGCACTTTAATTCCCTGGATCAATCGAAGTTGTCCGTCGGTCACGACACTTTCACCCGGTTCGATTCCCTTAGCGATTACCGCATCGGTGCCGAGCGTGCGCGCGACTTTCACCTGGCGAGATTCAGCGGTCTGGTCTTGCTTGATCACAAACACGAAATCGCCGGATTGACCAGTCTGCACGGCCTGCGAAGGAACTACGATTGCGTTCTCTTCTTCGGACAGCCGGAGCGCCACATTTGAAAATTGTCCCGGCCACAGGCGGCGATCCGGATTCGCAAATGTTCCTTTCAGCTTGATCGTCCCCGTCGTGTTGTCCACGGTGTTGTCCACGAAGCTGAGATACCCGACTTCCGCGGCCGTGTCTCCGTACGGGATGGCCTCCACGCGCAACCGGCCTGCGTTCATATATTTCTTCACGACCCCGAGATATTGCTCGGGAATAGAGAAGTCAACGAAGATCGGCGTAATCTGATTGATGACGATCAATATCGGAACATCATTTTGCTTGACGAGGTTTCCCGGATATACCTGCAACGCTCCGGTGCGGCCGTCAATGGGTGAATAGATCATGCAGTATTGAAGTTGCAGTTTTGCGGATTCGACCGCGGCTTCGTCGGCGCGGACGAGGGCATCCTGCGCGTCGGCGGTCGCCTGCATCTGGTCATACTGCTCTTTCGGCGCAACACCCGCCGAATACAGCTTGGAGTAGCGTATCGCCTGAACTTTGTTGAGTTCCGCCTGGGCTTTGTCGCGTGCCAGATTTCCCTGAGCCTGCTCGAGAGCCGCCTGGAACGGACGCGCGTCAAGAGTGAAGAGCAGGTCGCCCTTCTTCACGAAATCCCCCTGCGTAAAATGAACTTTGTCGAGTTGGGCGTTGACCTGCGCTTTGATCGAAACGGTGGAATAAGCCTCTCCCGATCCGATGGCAGTCAACTCGATCGGAACGGTTTTCTTCTCCGCTTTTGCGACGGTGACGGGCACGGCGAGATTCGGGGCAGTCTGTGCCGTCTGCGTACCGCAACCAGCCACGCCAAAGGCGAGTGCAATGGTGCCAACGAGTACTGCGAGGCGCTTTCGTCTTGTCGTCATCGGTGATTGCGTCCCTGTCTTTTTCGCGATCTGTTTCCGTTGCGCGCGCCCAGTCCCCCGAGCCAGATGTCCGTCAACGCTTCGCTGACGCGGTGCGGATCGAATCTCTGAAATCGCTTGGCGCCGAACAGTTCATGGACCTGATAGTGTTGCGAAATCATTCCAAGAAAACTCCGCGCCGCCAGGCGCGGATCCACGCGCCGGAATTCACCGCGGCGAATCCGCGTGCGAATGTAATCCGCGAGAATTTCGTGATAGCGCAGAGCGTGCGTTCGAAAGAGCCGGTACGAGAGCTTGTGGTTTTCGAGCGCCGTGAAAAGATAGAGGCGCATCATGCTCGGATCTTTCCGCAGGCGCACAAGAAACTCTTCCGCAACCGCCGTCAGCGCCTCGCGCGGCTCGGCTTCATTCAACATCTCACGAAACTCCTGATGGCTGCGGCCTTTCCGGCAACCAGACTCGACCACCGCCCAGTACAAATCCTCTTTGTACCGAAAATGGCGAAATAAAATCGCCTCGTTCACGTGCGCCAGCTTTGCAATCTCCCGAGTCGTCGTCCCCCGAAAACCATTCTTCGCAAAGAGACGCATCGCGATATCGATAATTTGCTGTCGCCGGTCGGCCGACGGCACGCGATTATGCTTTTGCTCCATTGTAAGTAAGCACTTACTTTATGCCGCGCACGCCACCCCGTCAATATTATCTTGCGCTTTCCTTATTTGGACGCGTGACTGCGCGGAAAGATTCAAGAGGACAACAAAATTCTAACCGGCGGCGGCTTGATCGAGGAACCAAAGCAAGCGTCCCGAGGGGCGAATTTGCCCGGCGGGATATGCGCTTGGCCTGGAGTCGGGCTCGGCGCGAAGCGCCTTCATAATTTCCCGCTTGTTTTCGCCTGCCACGAGGAGAAACGAGTTGCGGCCGCGGTTGAGAACAACGGGAGTCAACGTGAGCCGCTGAGGAGGTTCTGCCGGGGCAATGACCGGCAGGACCCAGCGCGTCTTCTCTTCCAGCGCGGGTGAGCCCGGAAAAAGCGATGCCACATGTCCTTCGATTCCAAGCCCCAAAAGCTGAACGTCGAATTCAGGGGCGGCAGAGCCAAAGAATTTTCGCAATTCCGCTTCATACGCCTCGGCCGCTTTATCGGGCGGTTGAATCGTGGTAGGAACTCCATGAACGTTTGCCGCGGGGATTGGGACTTGCGAGAGCAACGTCTCGCGCGTCATGCGGAAATTGCTGAGCAAATCGTCCGGTGGAACGTAACGCTCGTCGCCCCAGAAAAGATGCACGCGATCCCAGGGCGTCTTCGCCTGGTATTCTTCCGCCCACATCGAATACATTTTGGCGGGCGTGTGCCCTCCGGACAGTGCGATCGCGAAGCGGCCGCGCTGTGTGATTGCGTCCTTCAAGATGTGCATTGTCTCGTCGAGAACTCCGCGGCTGAGAGCTTCGAGATCGGGAAAGACCCGCGTTTCGAGTTTCATAACGCACTCCGGATTTCAGTCGGCACTGACGCCGTAGAAGGCGAGCTCCTCGCGCAATTGGGCAACATTTTTGAATTGCACCACATGCATGCCGAGCTCGCGCGGAATTTCGAGATTGAGCCCCCGGTCGTCCACGAACACGCACTCCTCCGGGGCGCGCTGCGTGAGGCTCAAGGCCATGCGGTAGATCTTTTCATCCGGCTTGCGAACTCCTAGATAGCACGAACAGAGGAACGCCTCAAAATAATCGCGCAATTGAAAATTCCTGATTCGGTACTCGTTGATCTCGCGCGATTCGTTGTTAAGCGCCACCATCAAATAACGATTCGTGCGCGCCAGTTTCATAAAATAATCAAACGATTCGGGTAGTGGCTGCGACAGATTGTAGATGAACGCTTTAACTTCTTCCGGCGTAAACGTCCGCTGTCGGTAGAAAATGACGCGATGCAAATATTGATCCAGGGTCGCGTGGCCCGTTTCGAAGGAGTCAAGCATCAGCTCGTGACGATCCGCAAAATCCTCCCAGTCGAGCTTGAATTTGTCCACGACGGCGCGCCGTCCGGCGCGATCCCAGCCGTTCGTCAGTATTACCCCACCGTTGTCCCAGAAAACTGTGGTTGCATTTGCCATCTGCCCTCCGATCGAACGGCTAAGAGCTTCTTCGCTGCGCTCCCGGGAAAAATCGAGATGAGCGGAGCAGCCCGCTTCCCGCTCCGGCACTTTAGCACAACTCACTCGTCACAGTAATCGAGGTGTGAGTTTTGTCAAACGGCAGGAAAGATCAGAGGGCCAGTGAATTTCTGGATTCGACTGGCCCTTCGTGGAACTGAGTCGCAAATTCGAACTATTTCTTCGCAGCGTTCGCTTTCGTATCGGCCGGCTTCGGAG
>JBAWGF010000242.1:0-34245 GCA_049592615.1 Candidatus Acidiferrales bacterium | reverse complement strand
AGGCAAAGATAGGCGCCTTGCAGGCTGATATCGCGGACTGTCGCTTTCTCCTCAAAAATTGCGCCGTCCGCAGTCTGGCCGCTGACCGTGGCCGCGAAGCGCAGCCGGCGGCGCTGGCCTACGCGCGCTTCGCGCATCGCAACATCCACGCCACGTTCGCTGAGGGAGATCACCATTCCTTCCGTCGCGCCCCACGTCGCCGGGAATTCCTGCCGTGCCGCCGAGAGAAATCCGTCCACGGTTTTGTCGGTCGAGTCAGGATCGTGGTGGAAGAGAATGAGGTTTCTCACTTTTGCGTCGCGCGCGATTTTGACGCCTTCGAGCCAGCTCGAATGGCCCCAGCCCCTGCGCGTGGAAGCGAGTTGCTCGGGAGAATACTGCGCGTCGTAGATGAGGACGTCCGCGCCCTGCGCGAGTTGCCGGAGATTGTCGTCGAATTCTTTCACGCCTGTTTCGTTGTCGGTGGCGTACACAATCGAGCCCCCGGTGGTATCAACCCGGTAGGAGAGGCAGCCCTGGGGATGATGCAGCCAGCAGGTTGAAATTTTCGTCCCATGCACTTCCCACTTATCGCCGCCTGTAACTTCAGTATACGAGCGCGGCGCGGTCATCATGCTGGCATCCACTGGGAAATAAGGACTGGCCAGTTGCGCTTCAAGCACCTTCCGAAGGCTTTCAGGTCCGAGGTGCTGCGACCGGAAACTATAGAAGTGGAAATTATTCTGCGCTTCAAAAAAGGGATGAAAGAATGGGATACCCTGGATGTGATCCCAGTGATAGTGCGTGACGAGAATGCTGGCCTCAATCGGGCGCCCGCCGCTTGCCTCCGTCCAGCGATTTCCTAGAATCCGCAGGCCCGTGCCGCAATCAAGGATGAAACGCGCGCCGTTTGGAGCCGTGAGCTCGAGGCAAGGCGTGTTTCCGCCATAGCGCCAGGTTTCGCGCTCCAGCGTCGGCGTCGAGCCGCGCACTCCCCAAAAAACTAGCTTGGCAACGTTATGCGTCATCGTTGGGCGAACCATGACGCGTGGCGCGAACGCCCGCTCAGAGCCCCGCTAATGCTGAATCCGATGCCATGGTAGAGGGGTGTGACGAGGTAAGTCAACCGCGTTTCATCCGGCGGGTTCATTGCGGCGCCCGGAGGCTTGCCATGGTCACAACCGCGCGTCCGGGGCTGTGCGCCAAAGTGCGAAGCGCGTAGAATCCGGTTGATGCACTTCCACACGCATGCAGCCGGCGAGCGCGGCCATTCCCATGATCACGGCGCGGTCGGGGGATTGACGGGGATTCTGGGTGGGGCTGTCCTGGCCACTTTCGCATTGGTCCTCGTGGAGCTGGTCGCCGGTTATGCGGGCCATTCCATCGCTCTGATCAGCGACGCAATTCACAATATGACCGACGTTCCGACGCTGGTGATTTCCTGGTTTGCAAGCCGGATGGCGGCGCGGCCACCGACCGCGGAAAAAACCTACGGATATCATCGCGCGGGGATTCTGGCGGCGTTTGTGAATGCGATGCTGCTCGCCCTTGTTGCAGTTTTTTTGATCTACGAATCGATCGAACGCTTAAGGAATCCGGTTGAGGTGCATACCGGCATCATGGTGTGGGTTTCCTTGTTCGCGCTCGTTGTGAACGGGGGGATAACGCTTGGCGTGCATCGCCTCCGGGGGGACCTGAACGTCCGCACCGTTTGGATTCACAATCTGGGCGACGCGCTCTCGAATGTTGCCATCATTGTCGGAGCGCTCGCCATTCGATGGACGGGCGCAAATTGGGTGGACCCCGTCATCGGAATGGGGATCGGCGCGATGGTTCTGTGGTCCGGCGCGGGGATTCTGCGCGAGAGCACGCATATCCTTCTCGAAGGACTGCCGCGAAGCGTTCGGCTCGAAGAAGTGGCCGCAGCCGTCCTGCGCATCGAAGGAGTTCAAGAGGTTCACGACATACACATCTGGACGCTCGGCTCCGACCTCAACGCGCTTTCGTGTCACGTGCGCATTCCGGATATGCACCTGGAAGATTGCGAAAAGGTTCTGGCGGGAATCCGCGATGTCCTCGCGCGCGATTTTCATATCACCCACACAACCGTTCAATTCGAACGTGCCGGATTACCCGTGGACGCAGGACTCTATATGCCCGAGCCGATGCGCCGTTCTCACGAATAGAGTGCGCTTTGCCGTCCTTTTGCAGACATCAACTCCCCCATCGAGCGGTCGCAGAGGCAGCTAGCCAGTGGTCGTGTAAATTCACACCCAGATCGAAATTTGTCCGTGCTGCCGGGGACGAGTTGCCTTACAGAGGGAGTTGCAGTGAAGTGCCGCGCTCTTGATTGACCCGCAGAGTTGCGTCGGAATCGAGGGCCGCGATTGCGACTGTGCGCCGGCTGCCGGTGGGAGTGATATAGACAATCTTGTCGCTCGCGCGCGTGAAGGCTTCCGCATCGATTTCCGTTCCATCGCGCAACACGAGCGTAAAGAATCCCTCATCCGCCGGCGGAGCTTCCGTCGCACTCTCGGCTGAATCCACAGCTTCTGGCGCAGCTGATTGTGTCGGATCCGCCTGTTGCACGATGATGATTTGCGGCTGGGGCTGAGTTGCCGGCTGCTCGTCTGTCGTTGGAGTCTCATCAGGGGCGGCTGGGGCAACATAGGATCCTCCGCCATCAATAAAATAGACTCCAGCCTCAGATTGCGACTCTCTCAAATGGCGCTCGGCACGCGCGATGCGGAGTTGGGTAACCGGGTCAATCAGCGCCTTGATATCGAGATCGCTGTTCATGGCGCTCAAATGCTCGTAGTCAAAGCCAAAGCCGGGAGACGGATTCAGAAGTTCCTGGACCGACGATGGAACTCCACCGCTTGCGGCGCCAACATTCGGCGATGCCGATCGATTCGTATTTCCGTTTGCCGCATTTCGCAAGCCCACCGGGCGGCTCACAGTTGTTTGGATTGGAACAATCGCCCGCGCGTGAACGGGAGCCGCTGCGGCTGCAAATTGCGAGGTACGCGGCGATTGTGTGAGTGTGGGAATTGCCAGGAGGAGCGTTGCGGCTAATCCGAATTGGAGCTTCACTTGCATTCCTGCCCCATTTCTACCTCATAGGACGCTCCGCCCAGCGGCGCGGTTGCTTAAATTTTCCAAATTCTGGCTTCCGGCCGAAGTGGGGCACTCGCCACACCCGAATGGTGTCTATGAAGCTGGAGCCAGGACCGCGGGGGCCTCCTTCGGCTTCACCATTGCTTTTCCCCATACGCGGGATGTGCTATAACCATCCCTCCGAAGGACGCCAAGGAATGGCACAGCCGGAACTGGGAATTCTACCGGCTCAACCAGCACAGCCGAAGGACGTCACTCGCAGGCCCGACCCGGAGAACGAGAATCCTTCCGGATACTGCCCGCGATGCTCGGCGCGGCTGGAGCCGCGAAGCTGCAAGCTGGTTTGCGTTTCTTGCGGGTATTACATGTCCTGTTCGGATTATATTTAGGGAGAAGCCGCGCCGCATGGATCCAGGCGTGGCGGCTTCTCCGGTGAACATCTTCAAGAGCGGATTCTGAATTTTCGAGGAGGCGCAAACGTGGCACTGAGAATGACGGATCGAGATGTGAGTGGTGTAACCGTTGTCGAGATCGAAGGGCGCATCGTGCTGGGCGAGGAGAGCAACGCGTTCCGCGAGAAAGTGAAGAGCTTGCTCACCGCAGGCAAGAAGAAAATCGTGCTAAATCTGTCGAACGTCAGCTACATCGACAGCGCCGGGCTCGGCACGCTCGTGGCCACTTTTCACAGCGCCCGCTCGCAAGGTGCCACGCTGAAGCTGGCCAACCTCGGCTCGAAGTTCAAAGAAGTCCTGCAGGTGACGAAGCTGATGACCGTCTTCGACACCTACGACAACGAAGCCCTCGCCGTCTCGAGCTTCAAGTAGGCTCGCGATCTTTTTGAGTGACGCGGCCCGGCACAACTGTTGGGCCGCGCGCTCAATCTTCGACTCGTCCCTCCACCCGGAAGATCGCAACACCGCTCAGGAGCTTGGGGTAGAAGTCCGTGGATTTTTGCGGCAGAACGCCGCCACCCAGCGCGATGTCCGCCACCTGTTGCACGCGCACAGGATTCAATAAGAAAACCATCTGCGCTTCTCCGCGATCGACGGCTCCGATCGCGGCATCCATTTCGCGCTCGTATGTGATGTTCTTTTCCGCCGCGACAGCTTCGGCCGTGATCCCCAGGCCCTTCTCGAGAATCAGCCGGTGCAGCAGCACGACATCCAACCCGCGCTGCGCCGCCGAAATATCCGCGAGCCAGTGTTCGAGATCGGCGTCGCGGCGCAAGACAAAAAGATAGAAAGCACGTCCACCCGGATAGACCCCGATGACGCGCCGGCCATGGTTCTGCCCTTCGAGATCCTTGCGGAATTCGGTGAAGCTCGCCGCGCGCTCTTCATCGGTGGGGAACGGGTACGCATACCAGTCGAAATAAGTCTCCACAGCTGTTCGGAATTTCTCGAATTTGAAATCCGCAAGATTCAGGATCAGGCGGTGCGTGGGCAGGATGATCAGGCCCTTCGAATGGGTGTTGATGAACGTCATCATCGCGAACTCGGGCGCGGCGAGCGGATCGATCTTGCCGGTTTGAGCGCGGCATTCGTCGCGATAACTGACCGCCGTTTCATAGCGATGGTGTCCGTCGGCGATGAGAATCTTCTTATCGCCCATTTCCTTCTGGATGCGTTTGATAAAGGCGGCATCCGAGACCGGCCACAACCGGTGCGTCACATCGTATTCATCGCGCAACTCGAGCGGCGCGCTCTTGCGCGCCATTTCTTCGAGGGCCGCGTCGATTTTCCGCGCCGGGTCGTCATAGAGCATGAAAAGCTGGCCAGTTTGCGCGAGCGTGTGACGCAACAGTTCAATGCGATCCGCCTTGGGCCCCGAAAGTGTCCGCTCGTGGCGGAAGACGACTTGCGCGTCGTAATCCTCAACGCGTCCCAGCGCGATAAATCCGATTCGCAGGCGGCGCGTGTTTGTTCCGGGAACAAGAAATTCCTGCGAATACACGTAAATGCTTGGCGCGGCGTCGCGAACCAAAATCTTCTGAGCGATCCATTCTTCGATCTTCTGTGCGGCGCGCGTGTAGACATTGTTCTGCGGAGTGTCGCCCGCGGAAGCTTTCCCTTTCTCAATTGCAACCAGGTTGTAGGGGCTCGCAGCGTAATACCGCTCCTGCATTGCCGGAGTAATCTTGTCGTACGGCTGCGTGAGTACGTCTTTCAGCGAAATGCGGTCTGTGTCGTAGCGGAAGGCGCGAAAAGAATGAACTTCAGCCATAGGGGGCCTCGGATGAAAGTGAAGGCGCCTGCGAAACCAAACATTGTAGCAGCGCGCCCGCACTGCGCCAACGACCCGGATGACAAACCACCGCGCAGCACACTAGAATTAAGGATTCATGACGTACCTTCGGGAGCCGATGGCGCACGACCAAAAGAGATTTTCCAGCGTTCGCGTGCTGATATTCGATCTCGACGGCACGTTGATCGATTCGAAGCTCGATCTCGCGCTCGCGATCAACGCGATGCTCGAACACTCGGGCCGCCGGCCGCTCGCGCACGAGACGATCTATGGGTACGTGGGAAACGGTGCGCCGGTTTTGGTTCGTCGGGCGCTCGGAGGAGGCGTCACCGATGCCGAGGCCGATGCGGGCCTCGCGTATTTTCTTTCATACTATCGCACTCACATGCTCGACAACACGGTGGCCTACCCCGGAGTCTGCGATGGCCTGGCGCTTCTCGAAAAACTTCCGATGGCGGTCCTGACCAACAAGCCGGTGAATTTCAGCCGTGCCATCCTCGACGGCCTCGGCCTCTCGCGGTACTTCCGCTTCGTTTACGGGGGCAACAGCTTCGAGAAAAAGAAGCCGGACCCGCTCGGAGTGGAAATTCTGCTGCGCGATCTGGGAGCAAGTCCGCGGGAGGCAATGATCATCGGCGACTCGGAAGTGGATATCAAGACTGCGCGAAACGCAGGCGTTTGGGCTTGCGGCGTGAGCTACGGTTTGGGCGCCGACGGCTTGATCGCTCATCCGCCGGATTTGATGCTCGACAGTCTCGTTGAGCTACCCGCCCACTTGAACAGCTATTCTGCCTGATTCGCATCGCTGCAAGGAGTCACACGCGGGATACTATTTCTTGCCGTACGCTGAGGAATACCACTCCCAGGTGCGCTTGAGGCCTTCTTCAAAGTGCACGAGCGGCTCGTAGCCGAGAATCTTGCGCGCCAGCGAAATGTCCGCCTGCGAATCGCGGATGTCGCCGGTGCGCGGCGGGTCGTACTTTGCTTGAATTTTCTTGCCAGCGATTTTCTCGAGCAGCTTCAGCACCTGATTGATTGTAATCCGCGTGCCGGTGCCTCCATTGAAAACCAATCCGGAAGCGCCTTTGGCTTCGCAGGCTCGCAATGTTTCGTCCACCACATTCTGAATGTAAGTAAAATCGCGCGATTGCTCGCCATCGCCATACACAACCGGCGGTTGCCCTTCGATCACGGCGAGCATAAAGCGCGAGAGCACGCCCGAATACTGCGACGTGGGATCCTGCCGCGGCCCGAAAACGTTGAAGTAGCGCACCGAAGCATTCTCCAGGGCGTAAACGCGGCCAAAAACCTGTGCGTAAAGTTCGCCCACGTATTTTGTGACTCCATACGGGGAAATGGGTTCGGGCTGCATCGTTTCAACTTTCGGAAGTGTGGGCGTCTCGCCATACGCGGAGGAAGACGCCGCGTACACGATTCGGCGGACCTTTGCATCGCGAGCAGCTACCAGCACGTTCAGCGTGCCGTCAATGTTCACGCGATTCGTTTCGAGCGGGTCTTTCACGGACCGTGGAACGGATGTTCGTGCGGCGAGGTGGATGACGTAGTCCACTCCCTTGGAGGCCGATTGCACGGCTGCCAGGTCCGTGATGCTCCCGATGCGCAGATCGATTTTGTTGCGGACGGCTGCGAGGTTCGGTTCCTTGCCGGCAGAAAGATCGTCCAGCACAACCACTTCGTGGCCGCGCCGGAGAATTTCATCCACCATATTCGAGCCGATGAAACCGGCACCACCGGTTACGAGGTAACGCACTCTTTGATGCCTTTCTGGATCATCCAGTCGGAATGCGGGTATTCCGATTCCGCAAGCCGCTTCGGGATGCGATGGTCTGTGCCGCGCCTTTCGAGTACGCTTAACTATAGACCGCCCGGCTGCGACGGGACAACTCAGATGGCGCCCGGCGGTTCTTATGAAAGATGTATCTTCTGGGAGCAGGAAACCAACTCAGGGCCATGAGGCTTAACCAGCATCGATTGAAAGCAGGAATTCTTCTCGCAGCGGCCGCGTCGCCACTCCTGGCAACCTTTCCCGCCGTGCACGGAATCTCGCCTGCAATGCCTGGTGCACGACAGCTTTCGACTCGCAGGACATCCAAGCCGAAGGACGCATCAAAAGATGTCGCAAAAAAATTGCCGATGCCATTTCGCGTCGGAGAAACATTGAATTACAGCGTCGCATGGTCGGCATTTTCAACCGCCGCATCGGTGCAACTAGCCGTACCGGAGCAACGCGACATTTTCGGCTGGGGCACATGGCACTTCCGCGCGCTCGCGCATACGCTCAGTCCGGTGCGGTCGCTCTTTACGATTGACGACCAGTTCGATTCCTACACTGATGCAGCAACACTGGAAAGCCGGCAGTTCGAATTGTATCTGGACGAGATGGGGCGAAAGCACGATCAGGTTCTGCATTTGATCCCGCAGGGCCAGAGCCCACGCGGCGGAGTCCCGGCCATCATCGTCCTTCCGGGGACACGCGATCCGCTCGGCGCTTTGTATGCGTTGCGAAGTGTGGACTGGCAGCGCACGCCCGAATTCCGCGCGCCCGTGTACGATGGCCGCAATCTTTTCGAGATGCGCACCCGTATGGAAGCTTCGAGCGAGGCGGTAACGGTCGCCGCCGGGAATTTTTCCGCCTCGCGGCTCTCGATCCGCCTTTTTCAGTACGAAAAGGAACTGACCGGATCGAGCTTTACGATCTGGCTCGCGAACGACGCGTCGCGCACTCCGGTTCTGATGAAGGCGGAATTGCCTTTCGGAAGTCTCCGCGTCGAGCTGACTTCTCCTGCCAAGTAGTTTCGGGATTTTCCTTCGACGAGGGAGGTATTAGTTTTCCGGGACGACCCAGTCGTCCGGCGGAAAATCAATCTGCCAAAACGAGGCGGAAGGCTTGACGAATTCGATTCCCATCTGCGTCTTGCCGGCCTGCGCTGTTCCCAGATAAACGACACGGCACTCGAGCGTCTGCTTCGTAGCGCGATTCGCGACTGTGAACGTCTGTCCGGCGGCCACGGGGGCAGCGAGCGAAATCAACGCTCCGTGCGCATTCACGACGAGCGTCCGCGTTTCTTCAGCGAATTCCTGGTTGTCGGTCGTCTGACCGCTCACCTGGATGGGCACGCTCAGAAGAACGCGCATACTCCGGCGGCGTCCCGGATCGGGAGTCCATGCCTTCTTATCCGCTCTAGGTGGATTGGCGGTGGCCATATCTTTATTACGATAGCGTTCCCGGCCCCGGCGGGCAATGAGACTGTGTCTTGGGCGCGTTTTTCAGTAAACAGCGGGGTGGTGAAGGGTAAGCGGACGCGCGAGCCGAAAAATTTCCCGGCCTGACAGCATTTTTCAGCAGTTTACGATTTTTTCGCGATGCTCTTTCACGCGCCGCGTGGCGTTGCGCGAGTCCACCACGAGCTTCGCGCTTCGGACAATCGCGTCGTAATCGTAGCTCGAGTGATCGGTTGCTATCAGCACGCAGTCGTAACTTCCGAGCCGTTCCGGCGTGAGCTCAACGGATCGCATGCTGGAGAAATCGTAGTGGCGCATCTTTTGCAGCCCGGCAAAGTAGGGATCGTTGTACTCCATCTGCGCGCCGCGATGCGTCAGCAGTTCGAGCAGTTTGAGCGAAGGTGATTCACGCAGGTCGTCCACATCTTTCTTGTAGGCCATGCCGAGGAGCAATACCTTCGAACCCTTCAGACTCTTCTGCCGTTCGTTCAGCGCCGCCGCCACTGCATCTACGACGTGGTAGGGCATCGCCGTGTTGATCTCTCCGGCCAGCTCGATGAAGCGTGTTGAAAAATCATATTCGCGCGCTTTCCACGACAAATAGTACGGGTCCACCGGTATGCAGTGTCCGCCCAAGCCCGGTCCCGGATAGAAGGGCATAAATCCGAACGGTTTTGATGCAGCGCTGTCGATGATTTCCCAAATGTCGAGGTCCATTCGCAAACAGAGCTGTTTCAGCTCGTTCACTAGCGCGATGTTGACGCACCGGAAAATGTTTTCGAGCAGTTTTACCATTTCGGCGGCACGCGTCGAACTCACGGGCACCACGCGCGAGACGATTTGCGCGTAAAGCCCGGCGGCCGCCCGGCCGCTCGGGGGATTGACGCCGCCCACAACTTTCGGAATTTGCGCCAGTCCGTACTGCTTGTTGCCGGGGTCTTCACGCTCCGGCGAGAAGGCGAGATAGAAATCGGTCGCGATGTTCTCCGAGCCGGCCGCGTTCGCAATGGGGCAGCGCAGCCCGCCGCGCTCGAGGATCGGCAGGACAAGCTCCTCGGTCGTGCCCGGATATGTCGTGCTCTCGAGAACGATCAATTGATTCCTCTGAAGGTTCGGCGCAATCGAAAGAGCCGTCATCTCCACGTAGCTCAGATCCGGTTCGCGTCTCTCATCGAGCGGCGTGGGAACGCAGATCAGCACAGCGTCCATTTCGCGCAGGCGGGAAAAATCCGTCGTCGCGTCGAAATGTTTTCCTTGGACGTGCTGCCGAATCCTTTCTTCCGGGATGTGCTGGATGTAAGACTGCCCGGCGTTCAACTTATCGATCTTGGATTTGTCCGTGTCGAAACCTGTGACGCGCTGGCCTACATCCGCAAACCGCAGCGCGAGCGGGAGGCCCACGTAGCCGCACCCTATGATTCCGATCTGGATGCCTTTTCCTGCAAAAAACTCCGGCTTGCGCTCCGCGCCCATTCCGTTCCTCACTAGTCTTGTGAATTCCTAGATTTCAAAGGCCCGGCAGCGAAGAAGCCGACGCCACAATTTCGGACAAGTATCGACTATAACAAAAAATCGGGGTCGCAAAAGAGACGCAACGCAGCAATTTGCGAGAACTGCACAGCGTGTTGGCCGGATCAGAATCGGATTTGCCCTTCTCGCCCTTTGCTCTATTCCATTTTGGGTCTTGCGAGGGAGTAGCGCGATTCGATTCGGAACGATTGGAATCGCAGGCAGGGCTCAGCCCGTCACAAGGGCGCAGGCACAAAGCACTTAGGCAGCGCGTTCTTAGCGGCGGATTGGCAGAGCAATTGCGCCGACGGCCACGTGCGGGCGCGGCCTGAGTTCGATGCTTCTTGATGACTGGATGGAAGAGTATGGATCTTGCCAAGTGTTCCGCGCGACATATTCAGCTGCATGTGTTTCCCTTCGGCGGGCTTGTTCTCCCGGTCGGCCGCGCCGGAGAGAGTCCAATGAAGGCTGCTCCGACCGCCACAAGACCGGCCCGGTGACTCGCCCTGGTAAGGCCGGGGAACGCGGACCATCCTTTATGAACAACGCAGGCAAAGGAAACAGTGACTCAGACAGCCACCAAGCCACAGTCTGAGACCGCCCTGGAGCCGGCCGCTCGTGAGCTTTCGGCGCCGGAAATTCCGGCCGCGGAGCCGCCAGAGGCTGCCATCCATCAGTTGAGGTTGCTGTGGGGCAGGCGGCGGTTTCTGTGCCGAGCGGTATTCGCAGGTGTGTTATTCGGAACGCTGTTAGCTTTTTTGTTGCCCAAGAGATTTGAATCCACCACGCAGTTGATGCCCCCGGACAACCAGTCTGGCTCCGGGATCGGACTGATGGCGGCATTAACGGCCAAGACCGGAAACGGCCTGGGTGCCGTTGCGGGCGACCTGCTTGGGATGAAGAGTTCCGGGGCGTTGTTCATTGGGATTCTCCGCAGCAGTACTGTCGAGGATCGATTGATCGAACGATTTAACCTCCGGAAAGCTTACTGGATACGTCTCGAAGAGGACGCGCGCCGTAGGCTGGCGGAAAACACTTCGATTTCGGAAGACCGGAAGAGCGGGATTATCAGTATCACTGTGACCGACGGAGATCCCCGACGCGCCGCAGCCATCACCCAGGGCTATGTTGACGAACTGGATCACCTCGTGTCGGAACTCTCCACCTCTTCTGCGCATCGGGAACGCGTATTTTTGGAGGGGCGGTTGAACGCCGTCAAGCAGGAGCTCGACCAGGCTTCGAAAGAATTCAGTCAGTTCGCAAGCAGGAACGCCACCTTCGACATTAAAGAGCAGGGCCGGGCCATGGTCGATGCGGCAGCCCTACTTCAGGGCCAGCTCATTGCAGCGCAATCCGAAGTGAGTGGACTCGAACAGATCTACACAGAAAACAATGTCCGAGTGCGCGCTCTGCGGGCGCGGATTGCCGAGCTTCAGCGGCAACAGGACAAGATCGGCGGCAAAGATGTGGATTCGGCACCGACCGGGGGGGAAAGGTCTTTCTATCCGTCGATTCGTGAGCTTCCGTTGCTGGGCGTCACCTACGGCGATCTTCTCCGCCGCACCAAGGTTCAGGAGGTTGTCTACGAGACGCTGACACAGGAATACGAACTCGCCAAGGTACAGGAAGCCAAAGAGACTCCCAGCGTCAAGGTCTTAGACGCGGCAGCAATCCCCGAGCGGAAATCGTTCCCTCCACGGCCGACGATCATCTTCCTCTGCGCGATGTCCGCCTTGGCTGGAGGTGTGGTGTGGGTGCTCGGGCGAGCGCGCTGGCAAGAAGTCACGCCGGGCGGGCCAGGAAAAGTGTTCGCGCGGGAAGTTTTCCAAACGGTGAATGCGCGCATGCCGTGGGCGCCGCAGAATGGGTCTCGCCTACAAGCAGCGACGCATCGAGTCTGGCTGCGGTTGGCTCGGCGGAACGCATCAGTCAGCGATGCGGAAAGTTCGCAGAATTAACTGTAACTCATTGAAAAAATATTAGTTAGGACGAACGTGGGCCTGTGGGTGACGGGGCGAAGCTGTCTAAAGGCCATGATGAGAGCATCGATGGTTGACCACAGCGCAATGAGAACCGAAACGCCGGTCATGTCCGGTGATTCGAAGCTGGCGGCGTACCTTCAGCCACGTTGGTACGCCGCCTACACCTGCGCGAACCACGAACTGCGCGTCTCGGATCAGCTTGGGAGCCGTGGAGTTGAGCATTTCTTGCCCCGGTATGAATCTGTGCGCAGGTGGAAAGACCGCAAGGTGCGTCTTCACTTGCCGCTCTTTCCTGGGTACGTCTTCGTCTATCTGGCGCTCAAGAATCGCCTCCGCGTCTTGCAGGTTCCCGGCTTGGTCCGTCTCGTCGGCTTTGACGGCCACCCCGCTCCGATTCCGGTGGAGGAAGTCATGCGGGTCCGCGATTTTCTCAACCGGAGATTCCGTGTGGAGCCGCATAGGTATCTGCAGGTCGGCCGGCGCGTGCGCGTCAAAACAGGTCCCCTAGCGGGAATTGAAGGCATGTTTGTACGCGAGAGAAACAAGTGTCGGATCGTTCTATCAATGGACCTCATCATGAAGTCTATCGCGGTAGAGGTTGATTCAGCGGACATTGAACCTGTCCGCTGAGGTCAACTTAATCTTATTTCTAAAGGAGAGACGGCCCAATGTCCAGCAAGGCGCGGGTTCTCGTGACGGGAGCAGGAGGTTTCATTGGTCATCATCTGGTTCGCAGGCTGAGATCGGAAGGATGCTGGGTTCGCGGTGCAGACATCAAGTCTCCTGAGTACGAAACAAGCGACGCGAATGAATTTGAAATCCTGGACCTACGCAACGCGGAGAACTGTCTGTTAGCTGTGCGCGGCGTAAGCCAAGTCTTTAACCTGGCCGCTGACATGGGGGGGATCGGCTTCATCACCGCCAATCATGCGGAGGTGGCCCGTAACAACATCCTCATCAACACCCACATGCTCGAGGCTAGCCGCCAACAAGGAGTGACAAAGTTTTTGTTCTCTTCTTCGGCCTGCGTGTATGCGCAATACAAGCAAAAGGATCCTCAAGTTACTCCATTGAGAGAGGAGGACGCGTTCCCCGCGGATCCCGAGCCTGGTTACGGATGGGAGAAGCTCTTCGCTGAGCAATTATGTAATTACTACTGGCAGGATTACATGTTCGAGACCCACATTGTGCGCTTCCACAATGTTTACGGCCCACTTGGAACCTATGAAGGCGGACGCGAGAAAGCGCCGGCCGCTGTCTGCCGCAAGGTGGCCCTTGCCAAGCATGGGGAGACCATCGAAGTCTGGGGTGATGGCCGGCAAACACGCTCCTTCATGTATGTGGATGACTGCGTTGAAGGTTTGCTCCGGCTGATGGCTTCCGATTATCACGAACCCCTGAATCTCGGTACGGACCGCCTCGTAACCGTCGATGAGTTGGTGGATTTAGTTTGCGACGTCGCAGGCAAGAAACTGAACAAGCACCATGACCTCAGTAAGCCCCAGGGGGTCCGCGGTCGCAATAGCGACAACAGTCGGCTCAAGAGGGTGCTCGGGTGGGAGCCCTCGATTTCACTCGAGCAAGGCCTGGCCGTCACCTACAAGTGGATTGAGGGCGAGCTCATCAAGGCAGGGCGCATTGGTTTAGCCAAGGCGCAACTTGTTTAGTCAGGCTGTGACTCACACTTGCGGCGGGAGAAACTTTACGATGCCGAACCAAGACACCCGCGGGAGAGAAATCGAAACACTCTCCATTGCGCATATCCTGGGAGTTCCGGTGCATGTCATTGAAAGGGATCAGGCGATTTGCCTCATGGAACACTGGATCGCGCAGCCGGACGAGTCGCACTGGATTGCCCTGACCAGTTCTCACGGAATAGTTGAGGGTTACAAATATCCCGAGTTCAAGGTGGTCCTCGAATCGGCCAGTCTTTCGCTGCCTGACGGCAAGTGGACAGGCCGATTCGCAGGGTGGCGGCGGGGATGCGCGCCGAAGCAAGTTCGTGGAGCCGACTTGCTGTGGAAGTTTTGCGAAGTTTCGAGCAAAGAAGGCTACCGCAACTTTTTTTACGGGGACACCGAAGAAGTCCTAACCAGTTTAATCTGCGAGTTGAGAAAACGATTTCCGGCTCTCAACGTCGCGGGCACCTATTCTCCGCCCTTCCGCGAGCTCACGTCCGAAGAGGACTCAAAAATCACGAATCTCATCAATCAGGCCAACCCGGATGTTCTGTGGGTAGGTCTGGGATTGCCGAAGCAGGAGCGATGGATCTATGAGCATCAGGATCGGTTGCACGCGCCAGTGGTGGTGGCGGTGGGAGCAGCCTTCAAATTTGTGAGCGGAAAGGTAAAGTGTGCGCCATCCTGGGTAAGTGACTGCGGGCTGGAGTGGGCCTGGCGTTTTCTCCACGAGCCCCGCAGATTGTGGCATCGCGTGGTGATCTATGGCCCCCAATTTTTCACGCATGCGGTGTTGGAATTGAGTGGGTTGAGAAAATACGAATGATTGCTGGATGATAGAGCAGGTTGAACGAATCCTATTGCTGACACACGAGCCTACGTAGGCGCCATCGGCGCACTCCGCTGCCAAGTAAGCACGATTTCCAAATTCCCATCAAATAGATTTCCCGGTTGACAAAACGGATGACGGCTTTATCCAAGCGGAGCTTGAGCCTCGAACATAAGGATGCCTTCGAGATCGGAGGCGCTTTGCTCCTGCGAAATACATGCTTGAACTTTCTCGGGCAGGTCCTGCCTGGACTCGTTGGTCTGACTACCACTCCGTTTGTGATCAGGGGCTTGGGAATGGAGGCTTTCGGCGTCTTCTCACTGGCGGTGGTGGTTTTGGGCTACATCGGTCTATTCGATTTGGGCCTGGGAGCTGCCACCACCAAATACGTGGCTGAATCCCTGGCTACGGGCGACTTCCGGCGGCTTACCAGCTTCGTTTGGACTTCAATGGCAGTGCAACTCTCCCTGGGTGTCGTTGCGGGGATTGCTCTTGCCTTCGCGGTTCCCTCTTTGACGGCAAAGGTGTTCAGGATACCGCCGCAGATGTCTCACGATGTAAGGATTACTTTCTTCCTTCTGGCGGCCTCGCTGCCGATCGTCTCGGGGGGATCCTGTCTGCGAGGAGTATTAGAGGCTGGTCAGAAATTTGATCTCGTAAACCTCGTGAGAGTTCCGGCTGCCGTTTCTACTTTTCTTTTTCCTGCCTTAGGAGTCCACTGGGGGCTCGGGATAGTTGGAATCATCGTTCTCCTTATACTCTCGAGGCTCGGCGCCTTTGTCTGGTATTGGATTTTGTGTCTGCGGTGCTTTCCTTCATTGGTGGAGCGGCGCTTCTGCGACATCTCAAGCCTGCGGTCCCTGTTCACATACGGCTTCTGGATAACGATTTCAAATGTAGTCGGTCCGCTGTTTCATTACTTGGACCGAATTTTTATTGGGGCTCTTCTTTCGGTTACGGCGCTGAGCTACTACGCAGGGCCCCAGCAATTCCTCAACGGAATTTGGATTATTCCATCCAGTCTGACCACAACGCTGTTTCCTGCCTTCAGCAGCTTGGATGCATCGAGCCGTCGCGAAACAATCGGAAAAGTGTATGCGCTTTCACTCAAGACAATATTGCTCACGGTGGGACCGGCGGTGCTGCTTTCAGTTTTCCTTGCCCGAACGATTCTGCGGCTCTGGCTCGGTGTGGAGTTCGCCGAGCAAAGCACCTTCGTCCTTCAGATACTCCTGGTTGGTGCCTTGGTCAACTCGCTGGCTTTGTGTCCCCATTCCCTCATCCGAGCTCTGGGCCGCCCTGACTTGACCGCCAAGTTCCACCTTCTCGAGTTGCCGTTTTACGTTGCCATGCTTTGGTTCCTCGTAAAGAAGCTAGGCATCGTCGGCGCTGCATGGAGCTGGAGTTTCTGGGTTTGCCTGAATGCAGGTTTGCTTTTCGCCGCGTGCTCAGGATTGGCATTCGTTCCTGCACGATCCCTCGTTAGAAACGGCCTCATTCGGAGTGTCGTGTTTTTATCTGGTCTGGCCTTTGCATTGTCGCTTTGTGGCTGGGTGCAGGCAGGCATGGCTATCCGCATCCTTCTTGGGAGTTCTTTCGTTGTCCTCTTTGGATGGATGGCATGGCGCTTCGCCTTGGAGGCAGCGGACAGGAACATTCTGAAGGCGGAAGCACATGCGCTCGCGACCGCGCTGCGGGAGTCCTGAGGGATGGCGGCGGAATGCCGCCGGTTGCGTAAGTGATCTTGCGTAGAGGGAAAAGCATGAATGTAATTCGATCTTGGGCTTATAAGCCCGAACTGAGGTGGCTGAGTAAATCACTCGGCGTCAGCGAGCTCCTTAGTAAGTGGTACTGCCGCTGCGCAAGGCCGCAGGGCGGCATCCTGGCCCTCAGAGTCGGAAGCGTGGAAGGCAGGTTCCGCGTTCATACGGACGGGGAACTTCGCTTCCTGGAAGCGATGGTAATTTACGAGCGCCAAGTGTTCGAACGGCTGCTCGAAATCGCCCGGCGCGGAGAAGTTTTTTACGATATCGGAGCTCACGCAGGACTTTACAGTGTCCTGTTAGGGAAGACCCTGGGGGCAGAAGGCTTGATTGTGGCCTTTGAACCAGAACGCGAAAACTATGCCCACCTTGTAGAGAACCTGAAGCTGAACGCATTGACGACCGTTCGGGCGGTCCAAAAGGCCCTGGGTGATCGTAGCGGAGAAGCGACACTTTATTTGGGAAAGGTCGGAAACTTGAGTTTGGTCCCACCGAATTCAGCGGACATGCAAGCTGAGACCATTGAATTAGTGGAGGGAGACCGGTTTGTCCAGGAAAACAGGCTTCTGATGCCGCGGCTCGTGAAGATCGACGTGGAAGGATATGAATACGCAGTCTTGAATGGGCTGCGTCATACGTTGGCGGACCCGAATTGCGAGCTGATCTGCTGCGAGATTCACCCCACCTTGCTGCCCGCAGGGGTCACTCCCGAGGACGTATTGACTCTTATCCGTAGCCTCGGCTTCACAAAGATCGAGACAATTTCAGGATGGCGGGTCTTTCATGCCATCTGCCAGAGGATTCCTCACTAAGTTCCCAGTCTGACTCCTGAGGCCGATGCATGGACTCGCGACTATTGCTCTACATTCTACTCGCCCTATCTTTGGTCCTCCTGACCGCCGTCCCCGCGTTTCAATATCTTCGCAGGGGCAGACGCGATCTCTTTGAACCTGTCTATCTCGGAACATTTGTCTTCTTCATGATGTTTTGGGGCCGTTCCCTCCGTGTCCTCTGGGTGGGTTCGGAACTGATCGGAGAGGCTCCCTTTTCTGCCGACATCATTGAATCCTGGAACCTTGCCTGGATTTATTTGATTTTGGCCACTGGAGCTTTTTTTGCAAGCTACTATTCGAATATCGGGAAGACCATCGCGAAGGCGTTTCCTCCGCTACGCACTGAATGGAACAGCGGTGCGGCCCGTTGGATGATTGTCTTATTTTTTGGCGGCGGCGCGGCGGCTTTTTACTCACTGGTAGGCAGATACGGCGGCCTGACGCTTTTCTTGGCTCGGCGGCAGGACACCGGGCCCACGCTGGGATTCGGGGTCGGAGACGTTGAGCTGCTCAGCTATTGTGTGGCTCTCTCCGCGCTTGCAGCCTATATCGTGTTTCTCTGCCGGCGAAGAAATATTGGTAGCTTCTTCCTTTTGCTCCTGGCGGCTCTGTGCGTGGGGCTCACGGCGGGCTCCAGGACCTACTTCTTGTATCCCGTTGCAAGCCTGCTGTTGATAGACCACTACCTTCGAAAACCGAAGAAGCTTCGCCACCTCGTCTATCTCGGCCTCATCGCCGCATTGGTCGTTTCTCCTCTCGTGATCGTATTCAGGGAGGGGATGACGCTACACGAGGTTTCGTCTTCGGAAGCGGTCGTGGGAAGGGCGGGACTTCCTGCTTTCGTCGAACGCATCGCAGGCATGGAAAGCCTTGTCCTGATTGTTCGCGATACCCCAGCAGTGATGGATTATCAATACGGGAAGACGATTGCGTTTATTTTCATTGCGTGGATCCCACGGTACCTCTGGGAAGATAAACCGCCCAGCTTTACACAGCTCTTCACTGCGCTTTATCTGGGCGATGTCTTCGCACCCGGCACGGTGGGGTATGCGCCCACAATTTTCGGCGAGGCTTACATTAATTTTCACGTCGCCGGGATCATCGCGATAGCCGCGCTGGGGGGCATTCTGCTGCGCGCTTTCTATGAGCATTTGATCGCGCGGAAGCGTACCGCCTCAGGAGTCTTCATCTATTCCGCGACTCTTCCCTTCCTGATCATGTGCTTGGAATCGCATTTTGCAGCTTTTCTGACGCCAGCCTGGATACTGCTGTTGACGTGGACCGGCGCCCGTCTGATTTCGGCCAGGCAGTGTGAGCCTGCGACCGGCTAGGAGTTCAGAAGATGGAATTATGGCTACTTTTGACCTATTGAAACAGTGGTGTAGCAGGATGGATGCAGCAGCCGAGTTGCGTTGGCATTTGACGGACCGATTCTTGAACGCATTTCACTATCCCGTGGCTCGGGCTACTGCGCACTATTACCCGAACTACGAGGGCGAGGTCATTCGCTTTCTGCACATGATCATGCGTCATTGCGAACGCCACTCGGTTGTCCTCGATGCCGGGTGCGGGCGAGCCGGCTTTCCAATCCCTTGGCGGCAATTTTGTCGCATGCTCATCGGACTGGATATTTCTTCCACGCTTCACCAGAACTCCTGGGTGGGAGAAAAGGTCGGTGGGAACCTCTACCAACTCCCGCTCGCCGACAGCTCGGTAGATGTGGCCATCTTACGGTATGTCTTGGAGCATTTGGAGCGGCCTGCGGAAGCGCTCCGCGAGGTAGCGAGGGTGCTCCGCCCCGGAGGCAGATTGCTTCTTCTGACTCCCAACCGGCGCCATTATGTCTGCTTGCTGGCGAGTATGACCCCGCATTGGTTTCATCGCTGGTTCTTGGCCCGGCACGGCCGCTTCGATGAGGATGTTTCCCCCACAAGATACAGAGCTAATACTCCCGGCCGCTTGCGCGAATTGGCTTCCCTGTCCGGTTTCCGAGTTGTCGAACTCGAGTTGTTCGAGGCTGCGCCCGGCTATCTGGAGTGGTCCTGGCCTGCGTATCTCATGGGTGTCGCCTATGAGCGCGTCGTCAATCGATTTGAGGTTTTGTCCGGGTTGAGAGTCAGCATGCTGGCGACTCTGGAAAAGCTCACCTAACGTAGAGGAGTTGTCGCTTCGCGTCCGCTGGGCCCGGAAAACATCAAGCCGGGCAGGTAATGGGAGGATCGAATTGCGTATTTGCTTCCCAATGACCAGCATGCCTCCGGGATATCAGATGACCGGCGCTGCAACCTACGACCGAAGCATTCTTGAGCATCTCGCGCTCCTGGGCGTGGAGGTGCATGCCATCTTGCCGAAAGGAAGTCAATGGATCGAATCCAATGGGGCCGCCCGCCGTCCAGTCATCCATCGAATCGGAATCCCCCTGCAACCACCATTCGCTTTTCATGCTGTGCGAATCCTAGCCCTTCCACGCGTGGTTCGCGCACTGCACGAGCGTTACACGTTTAATTGCCTGCGCGTGCACTCCTTCTTTTCCTCGTGTCTGGAGGCCCTGTGGATCACGGCTGATTCCAGGCTTTCCCTCCCCATGGTTGTGCATTTCCACCACCTCGATAACAGCCCGTGGCGGAACGTTCTGGTTCGACAAGTGATGCGCCGAGCCAAGGCGGTTATCGCATTCAGTCACGCAGCCAAAGAGCAGGCGGTACAACATCTGGGCGTCCAGGCGTCGAAAATCCACGTCGTGTATCACGGAGTCGGACGAGAGCTGCAACCCGCGCCGCCTAAGAAGGAGTTGCTCGAATCCATAGGATGGAAGCACGGAGAACGAATCCTGCTTTACCTGGGAAGCTTGGAGTCACGAAAGAATCCTCTGTTCCTTCTCGACGTCCTGGCGGATCTCTTGTCGCAGAGGCAAACGGTGCGGCTCGTCCTTTGCGGCGCCGGGCCTCTGGCCGAAACTCTTCGTCGGGAAATCCAGCGCCGCGGCCTCGAATCCCACGCCTGCCTGACAGGGCCGGTACCGGAACGGCTCAAGGCGGACTATTACAACCTCGCCGATGTTTTCCTGTTTCCCTCGGGGTTGGAAGGGTTCGGATTGTCACTGGCCGAAGCAATGTCCTGCGGCAAACCGGTCGTCGCGTTTGACAACTCCTCCATCTCCGAAGTCGTGGAAAGGGGGCAAACAGGCTTCCTGGTTGAATCGGGCGACAGGAACGAGTTCGTTCGCAGCACCACTCTGCTTCTTGAAAACGATTCATTGCACGCCGAGATGGGCTGCCGGGCGCGTGAGCGCGTGGAGCGCCTGTTTCGCTGGGATCGCGCCGCGCAGCAAACCCTGGATGTCTACACCCAAGCTCTTGCATCGCCCGGATTCAAGACCGTCCTCGAGCCCGCCCACGGAAATTGAGACTCCCACTCTGCATCGGCCCTGGCGCGCCGGGTATCTCAACCTCGGAATTCTGTTGGAGGAAACAGTGAACACCTTTTTGCGGCGTTTAACCTATCGGTCGGAACTGAAAATGATGGCGCGCGTCCTCGGATTACGCAGGATCCTCCGCGAACAATACTTCCGCTGGGCGCGCCCCGCGGATGGAACTCTGACCTTCGGCGTTGGCAGGATCGCAGGTCGCTTCCATGTCCGTACGCCTAGCGAGCTTCGTAACTTGGATCCAGCAGGCGGCGCGCAGCATGAATTGCATCTGTTGGAGCGATTGATCGCAGAGATGCGCCCCGGGCATGTCGTGTATGACATTGGCGCCAACGTGGGACTTTACGCTGTCCTGCTAGCCAAAGCAGTCGGAGAGCAGGGCCGCGTGATCGCGTTTGAACCCGATAGCGAAAGCTACCAGCATCTTCAAGAAAACTTGAAGCTAAATGGACTAACGAACGTCCGCACCCTGCGCAAAGCGCTGGGGGAGCAGACGAGCAAGAGCATGCTCTATCGGGGGGAAGGGAATGCGGATTCAAGTCTGGTCCGATCTGCCACAGGCAAGGACTTGGGTCATGAATTGGTCGACGTGGTGCGAGGAGACGAGTTCGTCAAGACCGAGAATTTGCCGCCCCCAAGACTGGTCAAGATCGATGTGGAAGGTTATGAATACGCCGTTTTGAGAGGACTTCAGCGAACACTGGCACATCCCGCTTGTGAGTTGCTGTGCTGCGAGATCCATCCTCAATTGTTGCCACCGGATGTGACGCCACAAACCATCATGGATTTCGTGCAATCCATTGGCTATGAGTGCCTGGACCTTCGCCCTCGCTTCGACACATTTCACCTCCTCACACGCAAAGCAGCAACTTGTCCACCCAGGAACTAATATGAAACTGCGAGTGCTGGTCTGTGCATACGCGTGCTCTCCTGGCGGGAATGCCGAAGCCTTTGGCGGGGGCGAGCTCGTCTTAGGATGGAATCTGGTGAAACAACTTGGCCGGTTTCACCAAGTCGTGGTTCTCACCTCTACTCCGAATCGTGTCAACATTGAATCTGCTCTCACCCGCGAACCTCTCCCCACGGTCCAATTTCAATATTTCGACCTACCCTCGTGGATGGCATTTTTACGGGGAATTCAAGGAGGAATCCAAGTCTACGCTTACCTGTGGCAGTTGCAAGCCTATTTCGTGGCTCGGCGTTTGCATCGAGAATTTCAGTTCGACGTCTTTCACCACATCACCTATGCCAATGACTGGATGGCGAGTTTCATCGGAGCACTGCTGCCGGTGCGATACATTCGCGGCCCGGGCGGCGGAGCCCATCGAACTCCCCGGGAATTGCTGGCGGAATATTCGATGGGCGGGCGAATCTGGGAGCAGTTGCGCGCGTCAGGCCAGTGGATCTTTCGTCACGACCCATTTTTTGTGGCGGGCCAGCGCCGGGCCCGCGCGCTGCTCGTATGTAATTGCGAGGCGCTGGAGGCCATTCCGCAAAAATGGCGAGCGAAGACCTCTCTGTTCCCCGTCAACGGTGTGTCATCGGATGACTTGAAGCAGTTCCCGCCGGATGCGACGCGGAACGGGACGTTTCGCGTCCTCACCGCCGGGAAGTTACTGCGAATCAAGGGAAACGAGCTTGCCCTACGCGCCTTCAGACAATTCGCTGCGCGCCACTCCGATGCGGAGTTTGTCATCGTTGGCAACGGCCCAGAACTCCCCCGATTGCGCGGCCTGGCCGGCGAACTTGGGCAGACACGCCAGGTTCGATTCGAAGACTGGATGACGCGGGAGGAGCTTCTTTCCCAAATGCGCGCCAGCGATGTTTTTCTCTTCCCGAGTCTTCGGGACGGTGGAGGAGCCGTAGTGGTTGAAGCAATGGCCGCAGGCAAACCGATTGTCTGTCTGGATCTCGCGGGTCCCGGTCTTCATGTGACCCCGGAATGCGGGATGAAAATCACGCCGTGCTCCCCCGAGCGCACGGTCCGGGAAATGGCGGCCGCCCTTGAACGGCTCTATCAGGACAAAGAGTTGCGCACTCGAATGGGGCAAGCTGCCCGCAAACGCGGGGAAGAACACTATCACTGGGATCGGCTCGGGGAACGCCTGCAGGAAATCTACCGGGCGTTTTTGTGCGAAGGTTGAGTTAATCGCATGCTGGTTGAGCGGTATCGAATGGTTCGATCGCTCGCACCCTCTCACGAGATCCCACTAGGGGTGGCTTGGCATAGACCTCACGCCTCGTTAACGATTTCAAACTGACCACTTTGAACTACTTGATTCCATTCCTGACTAGCTTGTTGCTGTCTGCGACGTTTACCCGGTTTGTGCGCAACTATGCGATCGCCCGAGGATGGGTTGACCAACCCGACTCGCACCGGCACCTGCACTCGAACCCTGTACCCAGGCTGGGCGGAATAGCCATCTGCCTGTCCTTCATGGTGGTGGTCGGAGCCAGCCTCATCTGGTTCCGGCTAGTTGGGTTTCCGTTCTCCTTCCCGGTTTGGGCGCTGGTGGGAATCCTGGGATCGGCGCTCATGATCTTCCTGACGGGTCTCTACGACGATCTCCACTCTCTCGGCGCGTATTGGAAATTCGGAATGCAGACGCTGGCAGCGGTACTGCTGTATCTGGGTGGATTCGGCATTCAGCGGATCGATCTGATCTTTTCCGGGCATGGCCTGCGCGCCGCTGTCGGGCTTCCATTGACGATTCTGTGGGTTCTCCTGATAACGAATGCCTTCAATCTCCTTGATGGCTTGGACGGACTCGCCGCAGGGTCCGCAGTTTTTTCCACTCTGGTTCTTTTCGCCACCTCCCTCGCACTCGAAAGTCCCGCAGTTTCTTTTCTTGCCGTAGTCCTGGCCGGAGCCATCCTGGGTTTCCTTCGGTTCAACTTCCATCCTGCTTCGATCTTCCTCGGCGACTCCGGGAGCCTGTTTATCGGCTTCATGTTGAGCGCGCTTGCGTTGTTAGGCTCGCAGAAAGCACCAACCATGGTAGCGGTCGCCATCCCGGTTGTGTCCTTCGGCCTGCCGATTCTCGACGTAGTTATTGCCGTGTTGCGCAGATTCATTGGCGCCAAACCTCTCTTCAGCGGCGATGACGATCACATCCATCACAAGCTGCTGAAACGAGGTTTGTCCCACCGCGAAGCTGTGCTTATCCTCTACAGTGTTTCTGCCGGATTTGCGTTGCTGAGTCTGGCCTTGCTCCACGGACAAAGAACGATTGCCATCGTCCTGGCTGTCATTGGTGTAGGAGTCTGTTTAGGCGTGCAGTACTTGCATTACGTCGAGTTTTCCGAATTGCAGTATCTCGCCCGCCTGGCCCGAAAACACCGGCAGATTATTGCTAACAATCTGAACATCCGGCGCGCCACCGAATCCCTCAGCTCGTGTGGGGATTTCCGAATGATCTGTCAGACCTTGGAGGATTCCCTGCAACCTCTCGGCTTTGACGGGATCGAACTCGCGAACGTGTACACCGGTGGCCTTCCGGAAGCTCTTTTCGCTCCGCTCAGCCGTACCTCTGGCGGGAGCTTGCGTCACTCTTGGTCTGAGAATCCGGTATTTGAGCCCGCCTGGGAGCTAAGATTGGAATTGAGCCCTGGTTCTGGCGCCAAACATGGATACTTTTCCCTGCTCAGAAGTTACGCGGAGGATTTGCTTCTTGTCGACCTCAATCTCCTCTCTTTGGGATTTCGCGCAGCACTCTCTGACGCCATCGATCGAGCAATGATTCGATCCCTTGCAGCCCAAAGAGAAATGGAGCACGCTGCGGCACCACCATTGGTGAAAGCCACCTCTACCTCCTCCGCGCACTAGAAGAAGCGCACCTTCATTTTTCGAGACCGCCGGTTTCAACCGCTCCCCGACTCCTCCGTTTCAGGTTCTAACGCACTCCGCAGAATCGGGGGTCCAATTGTGTCTGTGCCGATACGATCAGGACTTCGCGTTACGGCTTTGTTGCCATCTGCGTTACTTACGGATCCCCTGGGGCTTCCGGGCGCCGAAGTCATCATCTGCTCCAGGAGCGCGGCAAGAATTTCACCTCGACGGATGCCGTCCAGTTTGTCTGAGGCGTTGGTGCCAGCAGCGGAAAATTCCACTTTTCGTATTGCACGAATGTGGAAAGGCTGAAATCATCGCGCAGCCACCAATTCACCGTCACCGAGCCGTCATTCATGGTTCCGCCTCGAGGGATGAAATCGTTGTCCACTCGCGAATGACGGTAGCCCAACTGAATCGAATTCCGTGGACTCAGCCAATACGTGTTCCAGGCCTGAATTCCCTGGCCTTCCCGGCCAATCCAACTGCCCAGAAGGTATTGTTTGTTGGTGTACGAGTCATGAAAAAGGCCGTTCCAGTAAACAAATTGTCCACCGTGGCTGGCGCTCGAAGGAAAATCCGTGTACACCACTTCGACGCGGAGGTCCATCTTCGGCAAGCCGGGAACGTGCGACAAATAAATTCCGGGATTCATTGCCGCGCGTCGCGGGGCTGCCAGAGGCGAAGGATCGTCGTCGCACAGTGAGTCGGCATAAACGGCCAGCCAATTTCGCAGGTAGGGGACGCGATAGTTGAATTCGAATCCTCCCCGGCGATCTCCCGGATCACCGCTCGCACTCTGATTGCGATCGTCGCCTACGCTCAAATAGGTGCGCGAGAGTAGCCTCAACGTGAGTGGGTGCCCCACGCCGGAAAATACAGCCGTGCGCGAAAAACCCAGCTCGAGATTGGCCGTTGGTTTGAAACTGATTTTTTCTCCGTGGATCAGAGGGCGTGGCGGAAACTCATGACCCGAAAGCTTTCCAAAGAAAAAATCCACCTTCATGGGTCCCAGCCAGTGAAAAATCCAAGGAAGCGTGAACGGCGCAATGCGACTCGCGCGAAACATGTAAATTGGCTCGGCGTTATTGCTGAAAAGCAAAGCGCCGCCGGCGTCTGGCCCCCACCACAAACTCTGCTTGCCGAACGACAGGTTCCAGCCTTCGAGATCGGCGGCTACATATGTATCGAGAAGCCGGAAGTTGCCGGCACCGGGAAAGCGCGTCGCCGGCTGTATTGGATTCGCGTCTGCGACGGCAATTGCATTTCGCGCTGCATCCGAGTAGGCGGGCGACGAAGGAGAGTTTTGATATTCCCCGCTGACATAGATTGTGAATCGTCCTTCCGTGCCCCAACCCGAAAACCCGGTGACGTTGTTGAACCCCTCCGCGTACGGTCGGCCATCATCGTTGATAATCGTCTGACCAAAATGGTAGCCGTCGTGCAACGGCTCGCCATGAATCCCCATCGCGCGGGTATAGACCGATTCCAGCCGCACGGAACGATTGTTGTCTCCGTCGGCTGCATCGAAATCCTTTTCAAATTCCTTCGCGATTTCCTGATAGAGACGGCTGGCTTCCCGCGGACCGGATTCGGGCGATCCCATTGCGTCGCCGGCCTCCTCTACTAATCGTGCGCACTCGATGCGAGTCCACGGCCGCATTCCAAGGAACGCCGTGTGAATGTAGCCGAGCGCCGCGAGCCGCTCGAGCGCCGGATAAACCCAGCTATCGAGAGGAACGAATGGCGAGCCTATGGTTCTCCGTTTGGGTTCGGACCCGTCGTCGTGAAGCTCCGCATACGTCGGCCACTCTCCGCTGCCGAGAGCTGGATCGTGGTGCGCTCGATACACGCGCTGCCCAACGTACCATCCGATCGCGCTGCCGATGAGCACGTCGGAAGGGAAGTGGTCTTTCGCCGTGATTCGCGATGCGCTCACAGCCGAGGCCATCCCGTAAGCAAGAAACGTCGTGAGCGGGCCCGGATATTCGTGGGCGATCACGCTCGCGATCGACCATGCCGCCGCCGCGTGCTCCGACGGGAAGGAATCTCCGCCGCTCCAGAAATTTCCTCGATATCCGTTCTGAAGCGGCCGCTGTCGGCCAAACGCATATTTCAATCCGTAAGCGACCGCGAAGCTGTCGATGGCCGCTTCTCCGGCCAGTAAACCGGTTTCGCTCTTGTGTTCGTCGTGCGTCATCTGACCCAGGAAGTAAAGTCCGGCACCCGCGCCGGCAAGAGCTCCGATCCCATAATTTGAAAGGTCCGTGCTGTATTTCAATCGGCTGGGGGAATTCGACAGGTGCTTGCTGTACTCGGTGTCAGTGCTCAGCATTCCGCCCGTCGCCAGTCCCAGCGGGACCAGCCAATCGGCGTCGATGAGCCGTAATCGGAAGGGGCTCGTCCAGATCGCTTTTTGGTCCACGGCAATGTTCTCCAGCAATCTGGGCCCTAAAGAGTTGTCGTAATCCGCAGATGCCTTTGGCGGCGGATTGACGTCTGAGCTTGGCGCAGCGGAGCCTGGATGTGGCTGGCTTTTCCCCTCCGATACTTTAGCCGCCGCCGGCGAAGAACCAGCTTCTCCGCTCTGTTGCTCCGGAGGGCTCGCATAACAATTCGGATTCAGCGTCTCCGTGGCCATGAGCAGGATCGAAGCGAGAATAATTCTCTTCCAGCTATGCATCATTCGCTGATCCCACTAGTAATGTGCTGCGATAAACGCCGTACTCACGATGGAAGTCGCCACCTGTGCCGCCAGGAAGATGTTTTGCCACTTCACGCCACCACTGAGAGCCTTCTCCGGCACGACCACGGTGTCCCCGGATTGCAGGATGGCGCCCAGCGAATTCCCGCTCCACGTGCTATCTCTCGAACCAATCACCGAACCATCGGCTCGAATCACGAAGATCGCCTTCTTGTTGGCGAGTTGCGTCGGTCCTCCGGACTGGCTCAGATACCACTTGGCGCTTTTTCCCGGTCGGTAGGAAACGGCTGTTGGATTAAAGACCTGTCCCGTCACCATCACAAAGTTCGGCTTCTTAGGGATAAATAGGGTGTCTCCCGCTCTGACTTCGATATCCGCGGCGGTATTTCTCCAATGTTCGAGATTGGAAGAGATCCGGATGGCGACGCGCCCCGTCGGAGGACTGTTGCTCAACTTGTCGAGACTTGCCTGCCACTGTTGCAAGGCCATTTCTTTGGCCACTTTCTGCCTGGGATCTGTGTCCGGTAAGAGCGCGAGATTGTTCTGCGCGCTTCGAACACGCATGATCATCTCGCTCTGCACTTTGGATTCAAGCTCGCGCACCTGCGGTCGTTGCAGAATGGCGCCGTATGGATACGCCTCTGTCTGGAAGCCCCCTGCCCGTTCAAGGATCGAGCTGAGCCGCTCGCCCGGACGGATTCCATATGTTCCCGGGTGTTTCGCCTCGCCCTTTACAACGATGGTGGCCCCCAGGTCGTTCCATCCCGGAACCTGGCGGATTGTAAGAACGTCGCCGTTATGAAGCGGGACGTCGGACTTCGGATCGTCGCCAAGTGCCGAAGAAATCGCGATTGCTTCATGCTGTCCGGTCAACTGTGTCTGGTTCCCCCCCTGATAGGTTGTCAGATCGGCGACTTGCGTGTCCGCACTGAGCTTGAGTCCTCCGCCAACGCGGATCAAATCCGCAACATGCATGTTCGTTGTCAGTGGATAGCGCCCCGGCCTCGCCACTTCGCCCTTGAGGTACACCGTTGCCGGCTCCACAGCATCCGGGCTCCGGTGAATCAGCAAGCGATCCCGCGGTTGCAGAAGAATATTTTCGACTGGGTTCCCCGCGAGGGCCTGGCTTAGACTCACGCTGAAAATCTTGACTTTGCCGTCCGGCAGGTAACGGAAGACCTGGGCGTCTTCTGTCTGTGCGTCCGGTGCCAGTCCTCCCGCTAAACGGACGGCATCACTCAAACGGATCTGGCCCGATGTCCGGTAGGTTCCCGGCATGCGCACGTCGCCCCCGACGGAAACCTTGGGAGGATCCTCAAAATCGTACCGGCTGAATATTCGAACCGTATCCATCGCATGCAGGACCGGCGCCTGCGAAGGATCGGCAAGCGATTTCGCCAGATCAAAACTTTCCACGCTCGGGCGGAAGTCCGGTGCGTTCAGGCGAATGATTTCGGCGTATTGCGTCGCCGGCTCCGGCAGCAGATCCTTGTAGGAAGAAATCACATCGGTGACGCGCATCTCCGTGCGGTAGGAATACTTTCCCGGGCGGACGACGTGGCCCTCCAGGTAAACTACGTCCTGGTTGTACGGCGCGATGGGATAAATTCGAATCTGGTCGCCGTCCTCGATTTCAAAGGATTCGAGCTGCGCGCCCACTTCCGAAACGTCTAGAGTTTCAGGAATATTTACGCTCAGCATCGTCTGCTTTTCATGGGCCACCACTCGCTGCACTTCGATGTGCCGCAGCGTTGCGATGGGAAGTAGGCCGCCCGCCAGCTCGAGTGCTCTCGCCAGATTTTTCTCGTCCCGCAGTTCATAAATCGCCGGACGGCGCACCATCCCCTCGATCGTCACCTGTGGGCCAAGCGGAGGCACGAGAACCGTGTCGCCATTTTCAAGTCGCTGAATGCCTTCCCTCACTCCATGGAGCAAAAGGTCATACACATCCACGATCTGAACCAGCTGATTTCCGCGATAGTGTTTGAGAATTCGCAGCGACCCTCGCTTCGTCGGTCCACCGGCCGCGAACAGCGCGTTCAGCGGCGTTGAGAGTGAACTGATGTCGTAGGCGCCCGGATTGGTAACATCGCCCACCTCATACACGCGAATTGTTCGCAGGCGTGCGAGTGAGACATCGGCGGAGACATCGCGGAACTGGGTCCGCAGAACCTGCTGCAAATTCTGCTGAACATCCGCCAGGCTTTTTCCGCTCACGAGAAGGGGACCCACCTCGGGGAGACTCACACGGCCTTCCCGGTCAACCACGCGATAAAAGCGGCGCGAAACGCCTCCCCACAAGTCAATTGCGAGGCCGTCACCCGGCCCCACCACGTAGTCGGCTCCCACCGGAAGATCCATCGGAATCAACTGCGAATCCCGAGTCCCATTCTCGAAGACATCCGCACCGAATCGCCTCGGAGCTGCAGGGCGAGGGGCGGCTTGAATGTACATGTCGTAGAGCGATGGAATATCGTCGTACGGATTTCGCTTGCGGACCAATTCAGGAGGTTCAACGGGCGCCCTTGGTTGAGCCGATGCTGTTCGGGTGGGCTGAATTCCCTTGCTTGCCGGGAGACCCGGCTCGAAACGCGCGCCTCGGTCCGTGTCCGGTGACGCCGCTGCGTTTGCGGCTCGAATTGTTTCATCCGATGTGTTGCCTGAAACTGTGCGTGTTGCCGGTCCTGCCGGTGCTGTCGGAATTCCGAGCGAGCTGCTTGTGTCGGTTCCTTCCAGTCCTGCTCCCACGGCATCCGGATTCGAGAGATTGATATTGTTGGAAGATTGAGCATGCTCGTACGGTCCGTCGGATGGGAGTTGGGTTTCGAAGTCGATTGAAACCTCTGTGGGTTGTGTGGTCTGAGCGTGCTCGGAAGGGCGAGCGCTTTCGCGCGGTGAATTGGGCGATTGTGTTCTCGTTCCCGGAGCAGGCGCGGTGCAGTTCAAATCAACTTGCGGGTTGCAGGCACGAGACTCTTGCATGTTCTGCGACGTTCGCTGTCGCGCCAGTGCGAGCCTTTCTTCGACGTCTCTTGCGCGCCATTTCGCGCGTTCCTGGATTTCCATTTCCTGTTCTTTGCCCAACTCCGATTCAGGATTGAGTTTCGGAAGCAGATAGCCATATCGCTGCAGGAGAGCAGTGGCTACGGATCGGAATGGCACATCTTCATCCAGCCGATCGAAGATGGCCTCGTCGGTCAGGTCTGTATCGTTGACGATTTGGCCGTGATCCGTGGCGTCGCGTGCAATCCAGCGCTTCAATTCCACAATCAGCCCGGGGTCTTTGCGCAAGCACGCCTTGATGTCGTCGGAAGAAGCCGCCACGCGGCCTTGATTTTGTTTTCCCAGGTCGGAAGCCGGTACACGCGCAGATTGCCGGTCCTGCGCTTCTACCGGGAGGCGGCCGAGTGAGAGGACGGCAACGATGCACGCGAGAGAAATCACAAGCTGCTCGCCGCCACGGCTAATTATTGTTCGCTGCATTTCTCGCGTGCTCATTGCAAACCCGCCACCGGCTGCGATTTTCCGCGCAGCGCGCTCAAGACGCCCGCTTCGGAAGCTTCGATCTGGTTCGATTGAATGCTCAGCGATGTCCAATAAAACATGGAACTATTGCGGTCGGGAGCGATCGCAATCACCCTCATCTGCGGATGATTCTTCAGGATCGATTTGCATATGTCCGGCAAACGGTTGGATTTTTCAAGCGCAACGATCAAAAAATCCGGCTCCGTTTTTTCCACCGCGCTCACAATTTCCGATTCCTGCTGGATCTCGCCGACAATTTCGATGTCGGGTTGTTCGGAAATCGTGGCAACCACCAGTTCGCGGATCAGACGCGGACGATTGGCAACCAGGACTCGAATCGTTTTCATCGGAGCTCTCCGCAAGTTGCAAGTATCCGGAAATGCGAATTGTGTGCAAAGATTCAAAAGAGATTCACGGTTCGAAAACGAATTCCCTCTGCAAGAGATCCGAGACGCACGGGTTTCGTACCTTTTTGGCGGAGGGGAAGGGGATCGATCGTACCGGGAGACGGTACCGGGTGAATGGGTACTACACGCCGAGCTCTTGCGTTTGACACGCTTCGAAGACACTCAAGCGATCTCCGACACCGACTTTGCGGAGAATTCGATGAAGATGATTCTTGATCGTCTGCTCCGACAAGTTCAAATGATTCGCAATTTCCTTATTCGTGAGTCCCTGACCGATCAGTGGAATCAGTTGTTGTTCGCGGCGCGTCAGTCCTAAGCGCGTGCGGATTCTGCTGCTGGGCAAGTCCGCAGCCTGCGACGCGACGTATTCAAACAATACCCTGCACAAATGCGGAGGACAGAAGGTTTCGCCCTGAGCCACTGCACGAACCGCTGCGACGACATCCACGGCCGATGCTTCTTGCAATACGTACCCCAATGCGCCCCCCCGGACAGCCTTTAGAAATTGTTTTGAATCGTCCTCCATTGCCACAAGCACGCACTTCAAGGAACGATCTTCCGCGTGCTTACCCTGAATGCAACCCTCGTCTTCGAGGAGCAACTGCAAGGAGTCCAGCACCAAAACGTCGGCTCCCGAGCGAGCAAATTCGTCATTGCGAGCGGGAGAGGTTGGTTGAGCCGCTACGACGCGGATGTCTGATTTCTTGCTCAGCGTTCGCGCAAGAAATTCCCGCAGCAGGCGGTTGCTGCAAAGTATGAGTACTCCGACTTTTTTCTCCACGTTTTGACCCTCGGTAGTCCAACCGAATTGAGCAACCCCCTTGCCATATCGAGTTGTGAAGTACCTAATCTTTAGACCGGGTCGGTACTTTGTAAACACCAACTAGGGCCTAGAATCTATTGAAATCGCTCGCCGATCCACCCGACTGTTGTATCGAAGGGCGTCGCGAACACGGACGATACGCCGCGACCCGAACCAGCGCGAGATTTCATTCCCGAATTGGTAATTCCGCGCCAGTTTGAGATTCAATCGCCTGCCACGGATTCTTCCAGCTGCACCTGCCGCCTCGAGCGTTGTCATCTATTCTCGGCTGCGCTATCCTCGCTTGTAGATGGTTGATATTCACTGCCACATCCTTCCCGGCCTCGACGACGGCCCAGAGTCACTTGAAACCGCATGCGCCATGGCTGAGATGGCCATCGAGGATGGGATCACGCACGTTGTCGCCACGCCGCACGCGAGCCCCGACCATCCGTTCGTCCCCGAGCTGGTGAAGCAGCGCCGCGACGAACTTCGAGCGCGCTTCGAAGGCCGCTTGACGCTCGCGACCGGCTGCGATTTCCATCTCAGCTTCGAGAACCTACGCGAGATTCGCCAAGACGCCGAACGCTTTACGATTAATCAGAAGAACTATCTTCTGGTTGAGTTTGCTGATTATTCGATTCCCGCGTCGATGGACCAAACGCTCCACGAATTGCAATTGGCAGGGCTGCAACCGATCGTCACGCACCCGGAGCGCAACCCGCTGATCCGCGCGCAACCCGATCGGCTCTATCGCTGGCTGCGCCAGGGCTGCTACGTTCAGGTGACCGCGCAATCGCTGCTCGGGAGATTCGGGAGAGCGGCGAAGGAAGTGGCGGAAGATTGGCTCGACGCGGGCGCCGTGCATTTCCTTGCGAGCGACGCGCACAACGTGACGTCGCGGCCGCCGCGCTTGAAAGAAGCGTTCGATGAAATCGCGAAGACGCGCGGCGAAGAAATCGCGCGAGCCTTGCTCGTGGAAAATCCGCTGGCCGCTTTCGAAGGCCGCGCGCTGCCTTACGTTCCCGAACTCGGCGAAGGCGTAGGCCTGAACGATTCGAGCGCGCCCGCGCCGCGCCGACGTAAACGATTCTGGTTTTTCTGAGAATTTTTTCGGGTTCAGTCGAACAATTCCAGAATCTCTTCGTAGCGTTTGAACGGCGGAATCAGATACGTGCCCGCGATTCCGAAGCTGCGCGCCGTGCGAGCCCAATCGAGCATCCGTCGAGCCAGCGCAAAGCCGCGCTCCCGGGCAGCGTCGCCTGCCTTTTCCAATTCTCGCAGGGTTGCATCGGGGATCACGATTCCCGGCACTTCGTTGTTGAGGCGCAGCGCCTGCTTGTAGCTGACCAGCGGCCACAATCCAACCAGGATGGGAACGGGCGATTTGCCTCCCAAGCGTTTCAAAAATATTTCCCAGTGCTCGGGATCAAAAATCGGCTGAGTCATCGCGAAATGCGCGCCGGCCTCGACCTTCGCTCTGAAACGCCGCACCTCTTCATCCAGATTTTCCGCGACGGGGTTCACGGCCGCGCCGATCGCAAAATTCGTCGCACCGCCGAGACTCTTGCCGGCCCAGTCGGTCCCCTGGTTGAGCCGCGTGAGAACTTTGATGAGCCCGATGGAATCCACCTCGTAGACGCCGCTCGTTTCCGGGTAATCGCCGACCGACGGCGGGTCGCCCGTAATTGCGAGCACGTTGCGCACGCCGCCAACGGCCCATGCGCCGAGCAACGATGCCTGGAGACCGATGATGTTTGCGTCGCGGGTTGTGATGTGCGGAACGGTTTCAAATCCGTGCGCTTCGAGCGCGCCGCCGAGCACCATGGCATCCATTCCCACGCGCGCAAGAGTGCCGCTGTTGATGTCGATTGCATCCACATGGCCCGAGGCCATCACGCGGCCTACTTGCTCGACGATACGATCGATCGTCACGCCCTTGGGCGGATCGATCTCGACCGAGACGACGAATTTTCCATCCTGAATTTTTCTCCAGAGCTTGCTCTCCGGATCGCGTTTCGTCGTCCGCCGGACTCTTTCCGCTGGCTCAAGGACTTCGATGGATGCGCCGGAGGAACCGCGCGCGCCCCGAGATTCCGCGGGACGCAGCTTTTTCACAGCCTCCGCGATGGCGCGGATGTGCTCGGGAGTGGTACCGCAGCAGCCGCCGAGAATGCGCGCACCGATTTCGGCGGCCTCCTGCGCAAAGAGCGCGAAGTACTCCGGTGAAGAGCGCGGGTAAACGGTGCGGTCGCCCACGCGTTTCGGAAATCCTGCGTTGGGCATGGCAGAGAGCGGAAGTGATGTGCAACCGGCCAGCTCGCGCAGGACCGGCAGAAGGAGTTGGGGGCCGACGGTGCAGTTCGCGCCCAC
>JBAWGF010000241.1:0-3474 GCA_049592615.1 Candidatus Acidiferrales bacterium | reverse complement strand
GTCGCTCGCTCGGCAAAGGGAAATGGCCGTGCGGGTTTCGCTCGGCGCCGGGCGCTTCCGGCTGGTGCGCCAGCTCCTTACCGAAACTGCATGGCTCTTCATCGCGGGCGCCGCTCTCGGCGTTCTGCTTTCGAAATGGGGCGGCGACTGGATCACGGCTGCCATTCCGTTTGAGAATCGCGGATACCTGCCGAACTACGGAGTATTGACTCTGGATTTTGCAACGATGGGGTATGCCGTGGGAATCGCCATTCTCACGAGCATTCTTTTCGGGCTCGCGCCCGCGATGCAAAGCTCGAACCCGAATCTCACAACCACGCTGAAAGATGCAGGCGGAGCGGTTTCCATCAGCTTGCGCGGGCGGCGCTTGCGAAAAGCTCTCGTGGTTCTCGAAGTCTCGCTCGCATTGACGGCGCTTGTGCCCGCGGGACTGATGGCGAAATGGCTGAAAGGCATCTATAGCGTGGACCTCGGCTTCCGGCCGGAGCACGTTCTCACGGCGCGGCTGAATCTTCCCGCTTTGAAATACGCGGACATGCATCAGGTGACGAATTTTTATTCCAGCTTGATGGAGCGAGCCCGAGCCCTCCCGACCGTTACCGATGCAGCCGCGAGTCAATTCATTCCCTTCGGTCAGGGCAATTCCGCAGTGGAATTATTCTTCGAAGGCAGGCCCGCGCCGGCGCCGGGGAGCGTTCCCTACACTTCCATCACGAGCGCGACGCCTGGATATTTCTCATCCATCGGACTTCACCTCATCAGCGGGCGCTTCATTTCCGAGCAGGATGGTCCCAATGCGCTTCCCGTGATGGTCATCAATCAAACTCTCGCGCAGCGCCACTTCCCGAATCAGGACCCGCTCGGGAAAAGAATCCAACTCGGCCGCGACGACAAGACATTGTGGAGCATCGTCGGAGTTGTGAAAGACGTGAAGGAAGTCAGCATGTTCGGTCAACCGTCCCGGTCTGAAAGCTATATTCCCTTCACGCAATCGCCCAGCCGCTCGATGGTGATCCTGCTGAGGACGACAGCGCCTCCAGAATCTCTTACAGCGGCGCTGCGAGAAGCCGTGTGGTCGCTTGATAAGGACCAGCCCATTTCCCAGGTTGTGCCCTTGCAGCAATTGATCGACGATCAAGAAGCGCCGTTCCGGATTTTCACGCAGTCCACAGGCTTTTTCGGCTTGCTCGCGCTGTTCCTTTCCGCCATGGGAATTTACGGCATCATGGCCTACATCGTCGCCGGGCGGACGCGAGAAATCGGGATTCGCATGGCGCTTGGCGCGAATCCGCGCGACGTGATGCAGCTCGTGCTGTCGCACGGAGTGCGTCTCACATTCATGGGACTCATTCTCGGGCTTGCGGGCGGATATGCGATGGCACAAATGCTGAAAGGACTGCTCTACGGCGTGAGCATGACCGATCCCACAATATACATCGGCTCTGCCGCCGTGATCGGCGCCGCCATCCTTTCCGCGAGCTATTTGCCCGCGCGCCGCGCCGCAAAAGTAGATCCGATCGTCGCGCTGCGCTACGAATGACGCGCGGAAGATGATCAAAACCTCTCTTCAACTCGCTTGTCCGGGAACCTTTCGCATCGAGCCTGCGTAACTACGCTTGAAGCGCCGTGCAAACAGCGGGCGGTCTGCCAATTTTTCGGGAGCCAATTCATGGATACGATTCTGCAGGATTTGAAATACGCGATTCGCATGCTGGCGAAATCGCCCGGCTTCACCGCCATCGCGATTCTCACTCTGGCGCTGGGCATCGGCGCCAACACCGCGCTCTTTTCCGTCGTCAACGGCGTCCTGCTGAATCCGCTGCGGTTCCCGGAGCCCGGCCAGCTCCTCGGTGTTTACGCGCGGACTGCTACATTTCCGCGTAGCTCCATCACGTTTCCAAATTATCTCGATTGGGAAAAGGGCAACACTTCCTTATCGTCAATCGCGGCGTATCGCGGCGAGGACTACAACCTGACGGGCTCGGGCGAACCCCAGCGTCTCAGCGGCGAAATGATCACCTCGCAATTTTTCACCACTTTGCGAATCAAGCCCGTGCTCGGCCGCTCGTTTCTCCCCGAAGAAGACGTCCCTGGCGCGGGCCCGGTGGTCCTGATCGGCGAAGGAATGTGGAAACGCAAATTTGGTTCGTCACCGGAAATTATCGGGAAAAGCATCACGCTCAACGGAACGCCGCACACGATCCTTGGCGTGTTCACCGGGCGGCTCCCGATGTTCCCGCCGGCGGACGTGTACCTCCCGCTCGGTCAATGGACGGACCCATTGTTTCGCGATCGCCGCGTCAGCATGGGGACGCGCGCGATTGGGCGATTGCGCCCTGGCGTATCGCTCCCGCAGGCGCAGGCAAACATGGATTCGATCGCGCAAAGCCTTGCTGCAACCTACCCGGAATCGAATAAAGGCTCCGGGATTCATCTGATTCCTCTCAAGCAGGATACGGTCGGCGATGTCCAAGGAATTTTGCTCGTTCTTCTCGGCGCCGTCGGATTCGTTCTTCTTATCTCCTGCGCCAACGTCGCGAATCTTTTGCTCGTCCGCTCCACGGGACGTGCGCGCGAATTTGCGATTCGCTTTGCGCTCGGCGCAAGCCGCGCCCGCGCCATTCGCCAGCTCCTGACGGAAAGCGTTCTGCTCGGCGTTGCCGGTGGCGGCATCGGGCTGCTGCTGGCCAAGTGGGGCACGCAGGCGGTGCTTGCCGCGCTGCCCGAAACGCTTCCTCGCGCGGACGAAATCGGGATCGATACGCACGTGCTCTTGTTCACACTCGGAGTCTCCATTCTCACCGGAATTATTTTCGGCCTCGTCCCCGCCTGGAAGACGCTCAACGCCGATTTGCACGACACGCTCAAGGAAGGCGGGCGCGGCTCGAGCGGCGCGCGCCATCGCACCCAGCAAATTTTCGTCGCCGCCGAAATGGCCCTCGCGCTCGTGCTCTTGATCGGCGCCGCCTTGATGATTCGCAGCCTTTCCGCGCTCTGGGGAATCAACCCGGGCTTCGATCCCCGCAACGTTCTCACTTTTTCCCTCTCCCTGACCTTCGATCAAAAGGCGCCTGCCGACGAGCTTCGCGCGAAATATCGCGAGAGTTTGCGGCGCCTCGAAAGCGTGCCGGGAATCGAAAGCATCTCGATGACGGGCGGCGATTTGCCGATGCACGGCGATTCGGAGTTGCCGTTCTGGCTTGAAGGGCATCCGAAGCCCTCGAGCGATAGGGACATGGAAGTCGCGCTTTTCTATCTCGTCACGCCGGGATACCAGCCGGCTATGCGCATTCCGCTGATTCAGGGCCGCTCCTTCACCGCCCGGGATGACGAACACGCGCCGGCAGTCGTCCTCGTGGACGCGAGCTTCGCGCACAAATATTTCCCGAACGAGAGTCCTATCGGCAAGCACATTCATTTCGAATTGATTGGCACCGAGCCCGAAATTATCGGCGTTGTCGGCCACGTCGAGCA
>JBAWGF010000240.1:0-2515 GCA_049592615.1 Candidatus Acidiferrales bacterium | reverse complement strand
TACGCCATGCGCGTCGTTTCGGACATTCTCGAATCGAACGGTTCCTCTTCGATGGCCACCGTCTGCGGCGCCTCGCTTTCGCTGATGGACGCGGGCGTGCCGTTGAAATCTCCCTGCGCCGGAATCGCGATGGGCCTCGTCGTTGAAGGCGGCAAGTACGCCATCCTCACGGACATCGCCGGCGCCGAAGATCATTACGGCGACATGGATTTCAAAGTCGCTGGAACGCGCCAGGGAATCACCGCGCTTCAAATGGACATCAAAGTCGGCGGCGTCAGCATCACCATGATGCGCGAGGCGCTCGCACAGGCGCGCAAGGCGCGTCTTGAAATCCTCGACACGATGGAGCCGACGATTTCCACCGCGCGTCCGGAAATTTCCACGTACGCGCCGCACCTCTACATGCTGAGCATTCCCACGGACAAAATCCGCGACCTCATCGGCCCGGGCGGCAAGAAAATCCGTTCGATCATCGAAGCCACCGGCGTCAAGATCGACGTCATGGACGACGGCAAAGTCCACGTCTTCGCAAACAACGGCACCGCCGCCGAAGCCGCGCTGAAAATGATTCGCGACGTCACCGCCACCGCCGAAATCGGAAAGACCTATCTCGGCAAAGTCGTGCGCATCGCCGAGTTCGGCGCTTTCGTCGAAATCTTTCCCGGCACGGACGGTCTGCTGCACATCAGCGAAATTGCGGAGGCGCGCATTCGCGCCGTTCGCGACGAGCTGAAAGAAGGCGACCAGATCCTTGTGAAGGTGCTCGCCATCGAGGGCAACAAAATCCGCCTGAGTCGCAAAGCCGTCCTTCGCGACCAGCGTGACAAGCAGCCCAAGGCCGAGGCCGCAGGATGACGACCCAACAAGGGTCGTCATCCCGTCCCTTATGAATTCAATCCCGCGAAAATTATTTCAAGCGCGGCATTTAATATGTGTATAATCCGCCGATTTCAGAAACGGAGTACCGCCGATGCGCGATGACCTTCTGCACGAAGTGATGAGATTGCGGCTTCTTCAACAGAAAGTCATCGATGTGCTCGTCGCTGCCGGCATAGCCAAACGCGAAGACCTTGAAACATCCGAAGTGGCTTGCATCAACGAGGCCGGTGAATTCAAGAAACAGAATAAGCTGGCTCGCGCAGATCGGCGCACGAAGCGGAAGCCAGCCTCACGACGTAAGCGTCATCGCTAGTCCACACATTCCCACATCAAGTCCTGACGGAATCCGCCGCCAAGCCTGAAATCGAATCCGCGTGAGCGTCCCGACGATCCGCATCCTGAAGATGCGCCGCTCGCCGATTAAAATGTGTTGACTAATATTCAGCGATATGGCTGAATATCGTCCATGCTTAAACCTGCTTCGAGGGTCCGGCCGGACGCGTATGAGGCCGTATTCGGCGCGCTGTCTCACCCGGCTCGTCGCCGCGTTCTGCTGGCGGTCTATTTCAATGGTGGCGCGATGACCGCCGGTGAGGTTGCGGCGATGTTTGTGCATGCATGGCAGACGACCACACGGCACCTTCAAGTTCTTGAGGCCGCTGGGCTGCTCACGCACGAGAGGAAGGGCAGGATGCGAATTTATCGCCTCGAGCGAAAGCGTTTGGCGCTGGTCACCGACTGGCTGGCGCACTTTCAAGCACCGGTAAAAAACCGGGCAGGAGGAAAAATAGATGTCCGCGACAAAAAAAGCAAAAGCCGCCAAAGCGGCTCCGTCAAAACGCGCAGGGCGTGGCGACGTGCCGCAATTCTTCCGGCTCAACGTCGAGGTCGGTGATCTCGACGCCGCGACTTCGTTTTATTCGAAGTTGCTCGGCGTGCAAGGGCGGAAGCAGCCGGGGCACCGCTGCTACTTCGAATGCGGCCCCGTCACGCTGCAAGTGCTCGATGTATCGACAAACCACGCGCCGCACCCGGCGGCGAAGGCGCTGTACTTCACTCTCAAAAATCTGGAGCCGGCATTCGACCGCGCAAAGGCGCTGGGCTGCCTGTCGCGCGAGGATGTTCACGACGCACCGGGAGGCGGCATCGTCGTGCGCCCGTGGGGCGAACGATCGTTCTATGCCGTGGACCCGTGGGGAAACCCCCTATGCTTCGTCGAAGAGGGTACCGTTTACACGGGCGGCGACTAGCGCCGCTTCGAATCAATCTTTCCGCCAGCCGCCCGAAGCGATTTCACAGCGGCGACTAATCGCTCGCGTGTGCGCTTGCTTTCCCGGAAAATTCAATCGTGATCAGGAATCCATTGGTTCCGCTGTAGTCGAAGTCGTGGCCCTGCCCGGCATAGGACTCATGCTTCGTTTTCCACATGCGGAATCCCGTGTTGGACTGAGCGCTCCAGTATTTCACGTTCGGCAGCATGACCTCCTGTTTCGGGTCCGCCCCGGCAACGCGTTCCAGAACGACCTCGCCCTTGCCATTGCTCAGCTTGGCCGTAGCCACGCCCGTCTTGGCGTCAACATTCCACGTGAACGCCACCGTGTCCGTTGCAACCTTCTCCCACTTCATGGGGTAAAGC
>JBAWGF010000239.1:0-1609 GCA_049592615.1 Candidatus Acidiferrales bacterium | reverse complement strand
CAGGTAGCCCGCGCCTCGGTCTATAAAGACAATCTGCCGCGTCCCGGATTGCAAGACTCCACTCACGGGAATGAGGAGTTGATTCCCGAGCGGCACCTGCAGCGTCACGTTGACGAACATTCCAGGTGTGAGAGTGAGGTTGGGATTTGAAAAGACGAGGCGGACCCGGGCGGTGCGCGTGGTCATGTCCACCTCGGGATAAATGAAGTCAACCCGTCCCTGGAATGTTTTGCCTGGATAGGAATCGACCGTTAACGTGGCCGGTTCTCCTACCCTTATTCGTCCTAGATCATTCTGGAATGCCTGGGCAAGAACCCAGACCGTCGAAAGATCGGCGATGGTGTACAAGCGAGTGTCAGGCTGAACGGTCAGATTGGGGAGCGCATTCCGTTCTATAATGTAGCCTGAAACCGGCGAATCGATTTCAAGCTCCTCCTGCACCTGGCCGGATGATTGCAGCCGCGCAATTTCGCGCTGCGGCAGGTTCCACTGCTTCAGACGATCCGTGGAGGCCGCGACCAGCGAGGCGATACCGGACGCCACGCCCGGCACAGTGCTTTGTGAAAGACCCTCTGCGTTTTGCTTCGCCACCAGATATTCACGTTCGGCAGTGGCCAGCTCCGGACTGTAGATGGTGAAGAGCGGTTGCCCCTTCTGGACGTACTTGTAAGTCGCATCCGCAAACACCTTCTGGATATATCCCGAAAAGCGAGTCTGCACGTAGGACAACCGGGTTTCGTCGATGGCCACGTTGCCCGTAACGCGAATCTCATCCCGCACCGGCTTGCGCTCAACTTGGCCGAACTTCACACCAATGGATTGCAGCCGCTCTGGGGAGAGCCGCACGGGTGCGAGTGGAGTTTCCGCCGGTGGCTGAACCGAACCGGGAGCGACATTCTCAATTTGTTGAGGCTGAGCGTTCGGCGCAGAAGCGGTGGAGTCTCGTGCCGCTCGTGCGCTCCGGCCGTGCCACCAGAATCCGGCCAGCAACCCGATGAACACCAGGTTTCCCATTGCTGCGATGAAAAATGCCTTTCGATAGTTCCGCATAATTGTTCTCCCGTGCTGCGTCCTTCAACGGAGCGATAGCCCTGTTGCTTCTTCGATTTGCGCCAGCGATATCTCGTGTTCGGAAAGTGTCTGCCAGTACTCTTGGTCAAGCTGGAGCACGTCAAGAAACGAGGCCAACAACGCCTGAAAATCCTCGCGGTTCGATTGATAGGCAGCCAACCCCGCTTGCAATTCCGCGCGGGCTTGGGGGAGCAGTCCGTCGCGGTAGATCTTGAGGAGTTCGACCGCCTTCTCAGCGCTCACGAACTGCTGGCGGAGTTCGAAGGCAACTTGCTGAGACTGCGCCTCGTATTCGCTTCGCGATTGATTCTGGTCCGCTTCGGCCTGGGCTAGTTCCGGCTGCTGGCGACGCCCTCGATAGATGGGAATGCGGACGCCGAAAGTAAGCATGTAGTAGGCACGGTATTTAGTCGGATCGGTCCGCTGCCACATGTATTGCAAATTGAAGTCGGGATAAAAGTCCTTCTTGGCGAGGTCTACCTGGAGCTTTTGTCTTTCTACGACCTTTTGCATTCCGGCGATTTCCGGATTGTTGGCC